>NC_015496.1:2763331-3076662 GCF_000212355.1 Dokdonia sp. 4H-3-7-5 | reverse complement strand
ATCAAGCATTACCACTAGGTGCAGATCCTATTACACAGTTTGCTTCGGGACAGTTTAGAATGCTTGAAACTGAAGCAAATTTTGGAGGTGGAAACTCCTCTCAGTCCAATTTTACACCGCCAGACCCATCTGGAGCGGTAGGGCCTGATCACTATGTACAAGGTATAAATAGTGTCATTAATATATTTGATAAGCAAGGAACGTTACTCTTGGGGCCTGTAGCGTTAGGAGATTTTCTAGGAAATGGACAGAATGAAGGAGATCCTATAGTTATGTATGACCAACTTGCAGATCGATTTTTTGTGAGTCAGTTTCAAACGTCTACCGTTGCTAGTTTAAATAATATTCTTGTTATAGGAGTGTCAGAAACTCCGGATCCTACAGGAGCTTACTTTATATATCAATTTCAGTTAGATGCTTTTCCAGATTACCCACATTATGCAGTTTGGCCAGATGCCTATTATTTAACTGCAAATAAAAATCAAGGAAACACCACCTATGCGTTAGATAGAGCAGCAATGCTTGCCGGAGAGGATACTGTGACTTTAGTAGGTTTTAATCTGCCAGGGATTGTGCGCAATCCCGGCACTGTTTTTAGTCCAGAACCAGCAAATTTAACGGGCTTTTCATTTCCAGAGGACGCACCAGGTTACATTGTTTATTTACAAGATGATGGCTGGGGTGGAGCAATTACAGAAGATCACTTAAAAGTCTGGGAACTAGATGTAGATTTTGACGAGCCCGGAAACTCCACGGTATCTATGCCATTAGAAATTCCTGTTGCCCCTTTCGATTCTGTTTTCGGAGAATTTGGAGAGGGAGATCTTGCTCAACCAGGTTCTAATCAAAAAATAGATATGATAGGAGGTGTCATATCTTATGCTGCAAATTATAGAAGTTTTGAAGATCATAACTCATGGCTTATCACATTTAATGTAGATGTAGACGGCAATGATAGATCAGGAATACGATGGACAGAGTTACGTAACAGCGATACAGAACCGTGGAGTGTTTTCCAGCAAGGAACTTATGCTCCTTCTGATGGAAAAAGCCGTTTTATGGGAAGTGGGGCAATGGATGCTCAAGGCAATATAGGCCTTGCATTTAATGTAGGAAGTGCAAATGATTTTATCGGAATAAGATATACCGGACGTTTTGATGGCGATACAGCTGGTGAGATGACACTGGGTGAAGCCATTATTGTACAAGGTTCTGGAATACAAACTTTTTCTAATCGTTTTGGAGATTACTCACATTTAACAATGGATCCAAATGACTTTTCATTCTGGCATACCGCCGAATATTTCTCGGCAACTAATTTTTGGGATACTCAGATAGCTTCTTTTAGATTATCTGATGGATTTACTAATGATGTAGGTGTAATTGCCATCGACTCTCCAGTAGACGGAATTCTCACAAGTGCAGAAACAATTCAAGTTGCAGTAAGAAACTTTGGGACAGATCCTCAAGTAGATATTCCTATTTCATTATCAATAGATGGGGTGGTGGTAGCAAATGAGGTGATTGCTGGACCTATTGCACCTAACTCTAACAGCTCATATGAATTTACAACCACTGCAGATTTATCTGTACAAGGGCAATCGTATTTGATAGCTGCAGAAACTAGTCTAGCTACAGATCAAGCTCCAGTAAATAATAATGCTGTAAAAACAGTAACACATTTATTTGAAAATGATCTTGGAGTTGTGAGTATCACTTCACCAGAATCGGCTGGAGGGTTGTCACAAGAAACAGTGGTTATTCGTATTAAGAACTTTGGAGCTAATACCCAATCAGATTTTGAAGTACAGTATGCTGTAGATGGAGGAACAGCTGTAGTAGAAACATTTACTGGCGCTATCGCTCCTGGAGCGATTGAAGATTTCACATTTGCAGTTCAAGCAGATATTACAGTATTTACCACCTATCAATTAGAAGCAAGAACTAATAGCGTGGGTGATCAAGATCCTTCAAATGACGCTGCAACTACAGAAGTAACTAACTCTTGTATGCCTCGCGCGACCGAACCTAATGGTGCAGGTTGTCAAGCAGACGGGATTAAGCAATTTATATTAAACACCATCAATGTTGATGATGGTGGTGATGGATGTAACACAGAACCAACTAACGGGCCTCAAGGTTATGCAGACCGTACAGATCTAGAAACAACACTAAGTAATGTAGCTGGTCAAAATGAATACGTACTTCAAGCGCGTCATAATTATGATGCGGGAGCTGGTATAGAAGTATTGTCTGTATGGGTTGACTTCAATGACGACGGGATTTTTGAACAGTCTGAACAATTAATTCAAGGTGTTCCTTTTCCAGGAGCAAATACGCTAGATAGTTTTGATCTGGTAATCCCAGTAGACGCTCCTTTAGGAAGTCATACTTTAAGAGCTAAAGCTATTGATGGTGCAGAGCCAGGTGACATTAATAATCCGTGTTCAGATTTCCGTTTTGGGGAAGTCCAGGATTATACGGTTACTATAGATGATACATTGAGCATTGATGATTTTCTACAAGGAACTACAGATTTAGTTATCACTTCACTAGAAGACAATCAATTTGATATTCAATTGCCAACAGATTATGATGGTCAAGTGTATGTAGGTGTTTCTAACCTCTTGGGGCAACAATTAACTTATAAAGCTATAGCTAGAGGTAATGATGGGTTTAGAGTTTTATTGAATTTAGCTAATCTTCCAACTGGAGTTTACATCGTAACTGTAAACGATCAATCTGGTCGATTTACTAAAACAAAAAAGATTATAGTCCAATAGATTTTAATTCTTACATAAGATATATACAAAAAAAGAGCCTTATTATCAATCGATAATAAGGCCTTTTTTTTTAAGTATAATCTCAGAACTCTTCTATAATAAATAAGAGAAGTGGCGAGGTGTTTTTTTATTGCTTTCGCGAAAGCAATGCCATGTAGAATCCGTCGTAACCAGTCTTTGCAGGGCTTACTGTTTCTTCTTTATCAAGTTGAAACTTCTGACCTTGTTCTGTAGCTAGGAAGGCTTGCACTTGCTCTTGATTCTCTCTAGGTAAGATAGAACAAGTAGCATAAAGCATTTTACCATCTTCCTTAACGATTTTACTATAGCTTTCTAGTAATTCTGCTTGTCTTTGTACGACCTTGTCTATAAATTCTGGCTGCAATTTCCATTTTAGATCAGGATTACGTTTAATAGTTCCTAGTCCAGTACATGGTGCATCAATCAATACACGGTCTGCTGTATTGTAGAGTTTCTTAAAAATCTTTGTTGAGGTGATTTCTCTAGTCTCAATATTATGCGCTCCAGCACGCTTAGATCTTCTTTTAAGTTCCTTAAGTTTACCTTCATAGATATCCATGGCGATAATCTGACCTTTATTTTCCATCAAGGCTGCTAAGTGTAAAGTTTTTCCTCCAGCTCCTGCACAAGTATCTACTACGCGCATTCCTGGTTGTACATCAAGCATACGTGCCACTTTTTGAGATGAGGCATCTTGTACTTCAAAGAAGCCATTTTTGAAAGCTTCTGTTGTAAATACATTCTTACGTTCTACAAGCTCTATAGCATCAGGATACCCATCTAATAATCGGGTGTCAATGTCTTGATCTGCAAGCGTATTTCTCAAGTCTTTAGGAGTAGTTTTTAGCGTATTTGCTCTAAGTACTACTTGTGCCTGCGTATTTAAAGCAGCAAGCTCTGCAGCCCATTTTTTACCAAGAGCTTTCTCTCCCATTTCATCCATCCAGTCTGGAATAGACTCCTTGAATTTTCTGATTTTTGAAAGCTCATCAAAACGTCCTTTTATTCTACGCGTAGGTATAGGTTCCATTTGTTTCCAGTCTGGAACTTCAATACCTCTTAATGTAGCCCAAACAGCAAATAACCTAAATAAATTAGGTCTACTATATGGTGCTTTTACTTCTGCAATTTCTGAGTATAATCGTTGCCAGCGCACGATATCGTATACTGTCTCTGCAATGAAACCGCGATCACGGGATCCCCATCTTTTGTCAAATTTGAGAACCTTTCTTAAAACCTTATCAGCTTGTTCTCCGTCATTAAATATCATCCCTAATGCATCAACTGCGGCAAAGACTAAATTTCTGTGTAATTTCATACTTTATTTTGAGGGTGTAAAGGTATTGGTTCTTTAGGTAATAGTGCTATTTTTACTAAAATTTTGACAATGCGTTTTCTATCTACTTTTTTCATTTTATTTCTTCTTATCACATCTTGTAAGGATGTAAAAACCAATGGCCAACATCCTGCGGTTGAGGATGCTCAAGTTTTCACGAAAGTAGATATCGAATTTTTACATCAGGATAGTACGAGTATACGTGCTCTAGAAGTAGCTCACGATGCAGTGATGTATGCAGGTAGCGACGGTCACTATGGTATTTATGAGATGAATCTTGATAAAACCAAGTCTACAGATGCTGCGATGGCTTCACAATTTAAAGAGACTAATAAAGGTAGAATAGACTTTTTGGGTAAAAATCCAGCTTTTAGAAGTATTGCTAGTACTAGCAAGGCTTTTTACATACTCTCTATTGAAAATCCAGCATTGCTATATCGTTATGATAGAAGAAGCAAAGAGGTTTCATTAGTATATACAGAGCAACAAGATGGTGTTTTTTATGATGCTATGACTTTCTGGAATGAGGAAGAGGGAATCGCGATAGGGGATTCTGTAAACGGTTGTTTATCTATTATTGTTACAAGGGATGGTGGTGCTACTTGGGGAAAGCTAGATTGTGGATCATTGCCTAATCAACTAGAAAAAGAAGGAGCTTTCGCTGCTAGTAATACTAATATTAAAACCATAGGCGACGAGACGTGGATTATTACCGGTGGTGGTACGTCTAGATTATACTACTCTGCAAACAAAGGGTTTTCTTGGAGTATTTATAACGTTCCAGTAGCTCAAGGAAAAGATACTCAAGGTGCTTATACCATGGATTTTTATGACAATAAAACAGGTATTATATACGGAGGTGATTATACTACCCCAGAAGATAATATTGACAATATAGCCATGACAAACGACGGTGGTAAGTCATGGATAGTTACTGCTTCTGGTAAAAATGATGGCTATAAAAGTTGTGTTCAGTATGTTCCTAACTCAAATGGAAAAGAAATCATTGCAGCTGGATTTACAGGTATCTCATATTCAAGCGACTCAGGTGCTTCATGGAAACAATTATCTGATGCGCCTTTTTTGACGGTAAGATTTGCAAATGATTCTACAGCTTATGCGGGAGGAAAAAACGCACTAGCAAGCCTTAATTTTAAAAGATAAGAGAGTTATTATGGCTCTCTGTGATCGCGCTTTCCATCTTTATCACCACGAAGTTTGTGTAATAAATCACGTCTAAAATCTCCTTCGGCTTTGAGAAGTATAAGTGTCTTTTTATAAGAGAGCTTATTTTTTAAACTCACAAACAGTTCTTTTCTAGCATCAAGTTTTTGTTGCTCAAAAGACTGAATGTTATCTAGCGTGTTTTTTGCACTGCTTTCATCCATAGTATCAAACTGATTTCTGGTTTCCTTAAGTACTTTACGTTCTCTGCTATAGATCTCAGACATGCGCTCACCGTAGGTATTGTAGATAGGCCAAAACACTTGTGCTTGGTCTGGAGTAAGCGATAGCTTTTCTGTTATATAAGCAACCTTAAGTGCTTGTATTCTTTCTTTTTTTGAATTTCTATCTTCCTCTTGACCTACTGCAGTCGCAGTGATCATGATGGTAACTATAAATGTTATAAGTAGTCTCATAATTTAATCTAAGTAAAAGTGGTAGCTATCTGTGCGATCATCTAGATAGTCGATAATAACTGATTGGTCTAAGGCAATATCGTTGTGAAGCGCATCAATGTCATCATCAGATAACCAATCTGCAAATTCTATTTGTTCAAGATCACCTGCTTCGCCATCAAGATATTCTGCTATAGCAATACTCTCGATTCCCGCCGTTGTGTCTAGTTGTGACCAAACAATACTTACTAAGAGTAGGAGGGCAGCCGCAACTCCCGCAATTGAATAATAATAACTTTTAAGAGATATTACTTTAGTAGCAGTTTTTTGAACTGGTGTGCTTTCTTCTTCTAGCTTTCGCGAAAGCGTAGCAAGTATTTCATTTTTAGAGTTCTCAAAATATCCATCAGGGATATCATAGCGCTCATTACTTGAGCTAGATAATGATGCTTCTAAAGTGATATTATCAAGAATTACTTCTCGACTAGTGTCGAAATAATCTTGAGGAACTTTAAAACCTCTTTTAGACGGTATGTTGTTTGTTGTTTTCACGGTTCTATAAATAAGACTCTTAAAAAGTCAAAAGGTTTAATCTGCTTGTAATATGGCGGTTACTTTTTTTGTAGCGATATGGTAAGAACTTTTGAGAGCTCCTACAGAAGTGCCTAGTACTTCACTCATATCATCATATTTCATATCTTGATGATACTTCATCTGGAAGACTAGCTGTTGTTTTTCTGGTAATTGCGCTATTGCTTTTTCTAATGCTAGTTGTATGTCGTCTCCATTAAAATAGACATCACTTTCTAGGTTCTCAACAATGCGCGTTTGAAGCTCTTCATTTGAAATTTGTAAATGCCTAGCACGTTTCTTTAAAAACGTTAGCGATTCATTAGTCGCAATTCTATATAACCAAGTATAAAGTTTGCTATCTTCTTTGAAGTTTTTAATACTCTTATAAACTTTAATAAAAACGTTTTGTAACACATCATCTGCATCTTCATGATTTTTTACAATCCCTCGTATATGCCAATACAGCGGCTTTTGATATTTATCAAGTAATATAGCAAATGATCCATTATTGGGATCTTGCTGTAATGCGTGTATAAGGTCTTGCTCTTCTATGAGATGCGTTTTTATAAATTATAAGACTTCTAATGTACTTAAAGGTTTAATCCAGATATCAATCTGTAGTCTTAATTAGCAGACATTAACATGTATCTAATATTAATATCGATAAAATGCATTTAATCACGATAAAATACACAAATAGCTTGTGGGATTGAATTTAGGGTTTTATATTTGAATCATCATTAAAAGATGGTCAATTAGAATCCCCAAATTCATAAGTTGATTTTACAATAGTTTTTAGTGTCTAGGCCCCGAAGCTAGCATTAATGTCTAACCTACTTAACCTAAAAAAGCCCGTAAAAACGGGCTTTTTTTATGTTTTATTGTAAAATAGGATATTATCCTAAATACTTCATTAAGATTTTACTTTTAGAAGTGTGACGCAATCTCTTGATAGCTTTCTCTCTAATCTGGCGTACACGCTCACGACTTAGGTCAAAAATATCGCCTATCTCTTGAAGTGTCATTGCTGGCTGATTACCAAGACCATAGTTCAAACGTACAACCTCTGCTTCTTTCTCTGTAAGTGTATCAAGCGCTCTGTTGATCTCAATACTTAAAGACTCTTGCATAAGCTCTCTATCTGGACGAGGTGACTCGCTAGAACTTAAAACGTCATATAAGTTGTTATCATTTTCACCTTCGGCGAAAGGAGCATCCATACTTAAACTACGACTAACGTTTTTAAGTGAGATTTTTACTTTTTCCTCAGAGATGTCAAGATACTTTGCAATTTCTCCAGAGGTAGGCTTACGCTCGTGTACCTGCTGTAAGTAAACCATTGCTTTGTTAATCTTACTTATCTCACCAATTTTATTGAGAGGAAGACGTACCGTACGTGCATGCTCTGCAATAGCTTGTAAGATAGATTGTCTAATCCACCATACTGCATATGAGATAAACTTGAAACCTCTGGTTTCATCAAAACGTTTTGCTGCTTTTACAAGCCCAACGTTTCCTTCATTAATTAAATCAGAAAGGGATAAACCTTGATTTTGATATTGTTTTGCTACAGATATTACAAAACGAAGATTTGCTCTTGTAAGAGCATCTAGTGCTCTCTCGTCTCCTTTTTGAATACGTTGTGCTAACTCAACCTCTTCTTCGGCAGTAATTAAATCAATCTTGCTCACATCCTGAAGATAGTTATTCAGGGATTTCGTCTCTCTATTAGTAACCTGCTTGGTGATTTTGAGTTGTCTCATGTATTGTCTATATATTAAGTGAGTATTACCCCATTATAACCTAAATGATTCATAAAAGCAAGTATTTAACTAAAACAGTTAAAAAACATGCGATAAGCCCAGTAAAACTGAAATTTATAAAAATTACGTTATGATAATTTTAAGATATGATAGCGTTATAATAATGGATGTATTCTATTATTAAGTATGTATAACGCACAAAGGTAAGATTTGTTACATTTAACTCATAATTATAGGGCATGAAAATACAATTACAACTCATTATTCTTTTCATTTCCAGCATTTTCATTACTTCTTGTGATCAAGGAGAATTTGCTGCGAGTAATACTGCGATCAAGAGTGATGTCATTATCTCAACAGATAGCGAGACTGTTTTTAATGAAAACTATGCACATGTCGTTTACTTTTGGTTCAAAGACCCTACTAACGAAGAGGATAAGAAACTTTTTGAAAAGTCCCTGCGCACTTTCTTGGATAGTTCGCTATATGCCAAAACACATTTTATAGGCACACCGCCCAAGGCAATAAGGGAAGTTGTAGATGACGGCTTTACTTATAATCTAGTGTTGAGTTTTGCATCAGCAGAGGATCAGCAGGCGTATCAAGATGAGGATGCACACAAGACATTTATAGAAAAATGCGCTCATCTTTGGGAAAAGGTAATAGTGTATGATGCCATGAGCATAAGATAATTACCCCTTAGTTACAACTTTCAAATAAAACGACGGGGGTGAGTTACGCTTTCGCGAAAGCGCAATTATAGCTAGTTTTGTGCTATGTCAAAAGAAAAAAATACGAAAGGTAAAGTAACTATAACATCTGCATTTAAAACCATTATCTGGCCACGTCGAAAGCTAGTATTTATTGGACTCATTCTTATTGTCATAGGTCGTCTAGCGAGTCTCGTGTTGCCATGGAAATCAAAAGCTTTACTAGATGACATTATCCCTAATAAGGACATGGCTGCACTATACGATTTATTGTGGCTCGTGGGGGTTGCGCTTCTTATACAAGCCATCACATCATTTTTACTTACACGTATATTGAGTGTGCAAGCACAGTATCTCATCTCAGAACTTAGAGCTCAGGTACAGAAAAAAGTATTGTCATTACCTATTAGCTTTTTTGATAACACAAAATCCGGAGCGCTTGTATCACGCATCATGAGTGATGTAGAAGGTGTGCGTAATCTTATAGGTACAGGATTAGTACAGCTGGTGGGAGGGAGCATTACCGCCGTTATATCATTAGTGCTATTGATACGTATTAATGCGTTAATGACGTTGTTTGTGTTCTTACCGGTAGCCATTTTTGGGTATGTTGCCTTACGTGCTTTCAAGTATATCCGTCCTATTTTTAGAAATAGAGGTAAAATCAATGCCGAAGTAAAAGGAAGACTCACTGAGACACTATCTGGTGTACGAGTAATCAAGGGCTTTGGGGCAGAAGAACAAGAAAATAAATCCTTTGAAGAAGGTGTTGATAGATTATTTCAAAACGTCAAAAAAAGTCTTACTGCTACCGCAGTGATGTCTAGTAGTTCTACATTTTTACTTGGTTTAGCATCTGTGGGAATTATGGGTATAGGTGGCTATTTCATGATACAAGGGGAGATGACTACGGGAGAGTTTCTGTTTTTTACACTCTTGCTAGGCTTTATGATTGCGCCTATCGTACAAATGAGTAATATAGGGAGCCAACTTACAGAGGCGCTAGCAGGATTAGACCGTACGGAAGAATTAATGAATATGACACCTGAGGATGAATTAGGGAATCGTGATATAGAACTAGAAAATTTTAAAGGAGATATAAAATTTGAAAATGTATCCTTCTCTTATGAAAAAGGAAAAGAAGTGATACATAACATTTCCTTTGAAGCAAAAGCAGGAACTACGGTAGCACTTGTAGGAAGTTCTGGTTCTGGAAAATCAACTATTGCCGGATTATCTGCAACATTCTTAAATCCTCAACAGGGAGTGGTGTCTGTAGATGGTCAAGATTTATCAAGAGTAAAACTACCTAGTTTTAGAAAGCATTTAGGGGTTGTATTACAAGATGAATTTCTATTTGAGGGAACCATAAGGGACAATATAATGTTTCCTAGACCAAATGCCTCAGAAGAGCGATTACAAGAAGCAGTAAGAGCTGGTTATGTAAATGAATTTACAGATCGTTTTGAAGATGGACTTGATACACTTATAGGTGAGCGAGGTGTAAAGCTATCTGGTGGACAGCGCCAGCGTATTGCGATTGCTAGAGCAATACTTGCTGCTCCTAAAGTGATTATACTAGATGAGGCTACCTCAAACCTAGACACCGAAAGCGAAGCGCTTATTCAAAAGTCCTTATCACAACTAGTAAAGGATAGGACGACTATTGTCATTGCTCACAGGCTAAGTACTATAAAAAAAGCAGATCAGATTTTAGTGATAGAAGATGGCCGCATTGCAGAACAAGGAACTCACGATGAACTTATAGGTAAAGAAGGAAGGTATTTTGACCTATACACGTATCAAGCTAAGATTTAATGATTATTAAATAGTTAGTAATTAAACGATTCCCTATACTATGTTTACAGTCTAAATGCTATTAAAAACTATTTGTTCTTAATCGCAAGCATATTTTTTAAGCATATCAATAGTAGTATACTCCAGTGCTTTTTGATCTGTGGCAGCCAACTTTACCAGTGGTGCAACCCCAGCTTTTTCTGCTTCTAGCCATCTTAAAATGCACAAACACCACCCATCACCAGGTTTAAGCCCAGGAAAATTCCATTGAGGAATAGGAGTAGAGAGGTCATTGCCTTTAGACTTGGTGTAAGTAAGAAACTCTTCTGTCATAATAGCGCATACTACATGGGTTCCACGGTCTATGCTTGCAGTTCTGCAGGATCCATCTCTAAAATATCCTGTAATAGGATCATTACAACATCCTATTAACGGCGATCCTAGCACATTAAATACTTTTGAAATGTCATTGCTCATAATTATGCTTATATTTTGTTAAGTAAAAGTTGTAAATCTTAATCTAATGATAAATTTTAAATCAGAAATTAATTTTTTAAGTAAAATTCGTTTATTACATGTCTTAAAATCTTAATTTTAAATAAAAATTAGAAATGGAATATTTATCGATTGTTTTAAAATGTATTGTTGGTTTAAGCATTCTTAATGTTTGGCTGTTGCGTAAAGGACAATCTTCACCTTGGAGAGGAGGAAATGCAAATTCCTTAAAAGAAGAATTTGCTCATTATGGATTATCAGAAACAGCGATGAAAGCGGTAGGTACAATTAAGTGTTTACTTGCTGTGGGGCTTCTAGTTTCTATTTTTGTACCAGTTTTAGAATTTTATAGTGCTTTAGGTATTGCGGTGATGATGGTAGGAGCAATTGCAATGCACTTGAAAGTAGGGGATGCCTTAAAAAAGTCTTTTCCTGCATTTCTGTTTTTAGCACTTTCAGTATTGATTATTCTCATCTAAGGAAAATCAGATAATAAGCTAGATAAGCATTGAGCACAAAGAATACAAAGGATGGCAAAGCGGCTATAAAGGAATCTTTTATCTTAAGGCGAACACCCCATCCTAATAACATTAGTAGTGAAATCCCCATCAGAGCTGCAATTTGTAAGGGTTTGTAGAAGTATCCTATTAAGACTCCTAGTCCACCTATAATTTGCGCGACACCAGTAATTTTTCGTTGTAGCTTAGATAACCCAAAACGCTCAAATTCGGCAGTCATAAAATTGGAAGACAAACAACTCACACCGTAATAAAGGAATGAAAAGCCTATTAACCCTATAAGTACTGTATGTGCTATTGTCATTTAATAAAGATATACTAATTGTAAAGTTAACTTCCAGATAAACAAAAAGCGACCGTTTGGTCGCTTTTTATCGTTTATTGTAAATGGTTACTTTATATACTGATCACTTTGCTCTTCAAGATTCTCTTTTGTTTCTCCACCTTGACTATATAACATGTTTTCCTCGTCTTTAATTCGGTTTGTAGTCTTCTTACTAGCCGCACTACGTCCCGGAACATCTAAGTCTTTTCCAGAAAAATCAACATTTTCTTCCCTATTGGTTAATGCTACATCATCTCCACCATCTTGACGAATGTTATTTTCAATGTCTTGCCCTAATACTTTAAGGTCTTCACTCGTAATGTCAGAGTTGTATGATGTATCCTTTTGGTCTTCTTTTAATTTGTTATTGGTATTTGCTTGTGTTTTCATATCTCTTGTTTTTTATAAAGTTAAGAAGATATTATAGTTATAAAATGGGCTTTAACCCATTGATAAGAAAAGGATAACAAATGGTGTTAAATACAAGTCATAGTGGGGTGTGTACATAATTACGCTTTCGCGAAAGTTAAAAAATCACATTATTTTTTGTATCTTTACAAATATTCACGAATACCTTATCAAAAGGTAGGTTACACAGTTCAAAAATCTTTTACAGACTTAATAGTATTTTAAACTGCGTAAACGTGAGCGTTACGAGATATTCTTATAACGACTTCATTTAATACGAGAAAAGAGTTAATGGCTAGACCACAAGAAACCTTTGGTAAAAAAGAACGAGAAAAGAAAAGGCTTAAGAAAGCCGAAGACAAGCGCAAGAAAAAAGCAGCGCGAAAAGAAAGCGGAGAGAAAGCAAACGAGTTTGTGTACGTAAACCACTTAGGACAATTAGTAGATACTCCACCAGATCCAGCTTTGAAGGAAGAGGTAGATGTAGAGGATATTGTTTTAGGGATTCCTAAGAAAGTTGAAGGCGATGAGCCAGATCCTATCAGAACTGGTTTTGTAGAATTTTTTGACTCTTCAAAAGGTTTTGGATTTATCAAAGATGCCGATACTCCAGAAAAGTACTTTGTACACATTTCTGAAGTGCGCGATGGTGAACTTAAAGAAGGCAATAAAGTGTCTTACGAAATAGAAAGAGGACAAAAAGGAATGAACGCAGTACGCGTGAGTAAAGTTGCTTAAAGTAACTCCTTTACCTCAATAACTTGTCTAGGCTCCAGACCCATTAGGGTTTGTGAGCCTATTCTTATTCTTACAAGTCTCAGTGTAGGGAAACCTACAGCACTCGTCATCTTACGTACTTGTCTAAATTTTCCTTCTGTAATAGTAACAGCTATCCATGGTGTAGGACCATGACGAGCATCTCTTATTTTTTTAGAACGTTCTGGCAGCGTAGGATTCTCAATTAATCGTCTTACTTTACATGGTTTTGTTTGATATTTTTTACCGTCAAAACCAATCTCAACTCCAGCCGCCATTTGGTCAATAGCGTCGTCAGTAATCATACCATCCACTTGCACATAGTATTCTTTTTCAATACCTGATCGATTAATAGTATCAGACAGTTTACCATCTGTTGTCATGAGTAGTAACCCCTCAGATTTCTCGTCAAGACGGCCTATAGCCATTGTACCCTCAGGAAAATCATGTAGCTCGCTCAAAAACTTCTTCTTTCTGGCCTGTCGCTCATCATTACTAAGCAGCTGACTAATAAAACCATAAGGTTTGAATAATTTGAAGTGAGTATGGCTCATATCTAATTAAAGGAAGAGTAAAATAAATAAAGTTGATTATTAAAAAGAGTGATGTTTTGTACTACTCTTTAAATCTCCAAGCTAGAAATCTTGATTTCTTATTACCCTGAGACATATCTACCGTTCTATGCTCAGCATTAAGCTTTTCAAGTTGCTTTTTGATTTTAGCAAGGTGTTCGCTTTTTGAAACTAACGTTGTAAACCAGCCCACTTGTGATTTAAAGTTTACACTTTCCTTTACCATGCGCTTAATAAATAGTGCTTCTCCACCATTACACCAAAGCTCATTAGATTGTCCTGCAAAGTTACGTTCAACTTCTTTGAGTTTAAGCCCTTTTGATTTCTCCTTAGTTGCTTTAAAAGCATCTTTTTCAGAGCTGTAAAAAGGAGGGTTACACATTGTAAAATCGTAATGCTCTCCAGGTAAAATAGCGCCTGTAAAAATATTAGCACGATCTTGTTGATAGGTAGCTGTTAAGAATCCTTTGAGATGCGTATTTTTTTCAAGAATTGTATTTGCATTTCTAATAGCCTTTGCATCGATATCAACTCCTTTCATTTTCCAATTAAAAACAGATCCTGCTAGAAGTGGGTAGACAAAGTTTGCCCCAGTACCTATATCAAGGCCGTGCACATCTTCTTTTCCTATAAAATCATTGAGATAATGTAGATAATCTACGCGTCCCGGAATTGCTGGGCACAAATAGCCTTCAGGGATTTCATACCAGTTTAAAGAATAATCGCTTAATAAAATAGCACGATTGAGTTCTAAAACCGCTTTAGGATTTGTAAAATCTATTGTTTGAATTCCGCGGTCTGTTTCTAGAACATAAGGAGCAAGCTCTTTATTTGCTTTTCTAAGCTGTTTAAAAAGATAAGGACCTATATTTTTATTATTTGGATGCATAGCTGGATAATTAGTAACGCCCTGATAATATGTTATCTCGGCAGTTTATTAGTCACCTTATATCAAATTAGTATAAAAGTGATTAACGTTGCAAAATTACCAATTATACTTTCCTTAGTAAGAGAAGCAAGCCTTTTTCTTTGGGTAGGAAAAAGTATCTGTTTACACTAACTTTCCTCTATATGCTAGTGAGATCATATTATGTGATAAAAGTAAGTTCTTGTCCTTCACGTAAGATGAGAGATAAGATATGACCAGTTTTCTTTGATCTGTAGTAAGATGCTTATATGCTGGCTTAGCAATCTGAGTATCCCACTTTGTACCTATAACATTATCTAGCGCAATGCGTAGATAGCAATGATTTTGAAAATTAAGATCAGGATAATGACTTACTAATAGTTCAGGTATTTCAAGGTAATAGGTTTTAAAATCTAAGGCTGTGTCCATAATTAAGCAGAAATAGCAAGTGATACAATATGCGGATTTTTATGTCTACGTAAATAACTTCTCAATATAATGTCTGTATGATACGTGCTCTTTTTAGGTAGTAAATGTGAGGCTACTTCATCAAAATGACTCACTTGCTCTGTCTCAGGTACAAAGCCAAAACCTTTATAAACGCCTTTATCTATGTATATGAAGGCTGTTTCATTATCTGTACGACCGTCTTCTTTTATAATATAACTCTCATTTTCTGCATCAAAGGATTGTAATGCTTCACGAACGCGTAGATTGTAATCAGTTACAGATTCGTTATTACTACAGATACCTTTACAATTTTTTAGACTATAATGTGAGCACTCATTAAAGGTTGCCTGCAAACCGCAAAAACGTGGGCATAATTCATACATCTCACAAAGCTCCATGAGTCGCTCTGTAGCTTTGGCTCTAGTAAATACTTTTTGAGTTGCTGTATGTCTATATTTTGTCTTGGCTACCGCGAGCTGTATGATACCTTTTCTATTTTCATACGATATAATAGAGTAGTTGCTTGTGGGTATTTTTTGAGCTCTATTGAACTTTGGGAAATATTGCTGGATATATTCAGATTCTAGTAATAGTGCGCAAAGTTCATTTCCAGTAACTTCATAATCTATTTGATAGGTTTCTTGACCTAATAAATATTCCTTATTCTTTTTATCGTAAAAATGCGAGAGGACTCTCTTTTTTATATTAATTGCCTTGCCCACATAAATCACTTTACCAGCGCGATCTTTAAACAAGTAAATGCCAGCTGTTTCTGGTAACTCTTGAATAATGCGTGATGGTAAATGAGGTGGGAGCGTGGCTTCTTTAGAGCGAACGTTGAGGAAGGAACTCATTACTTTGCCATCCTCATCGAGGGTGAGTAATCGTTTAAAAAGAATTACAGTAGCATCTGTATCACCTTCGGCTCTGTGACGATTGTTAAGAGGAATTCCTATAGAGGCACAAAGATTACCTAACGAATAGCTGAAGAGACTAGGTATAAGCTTTCGCGAAAGCCTCACCGTACACAGTTTTTTTCTAGTAAATGAATGGCCGAGTCGCTTAAACTCGCTACGCAACACGTTAAAATCAAAGGTGACGTTATGTGCTACAAATATGGCTCCTGACGATATCTCAATAATTCGATCTGCGATTTCATTAAATAATGGTGCATCTGCCACCATAGCGTCATCTATACCCGTAAGATTAGTAATAAATGGCGGAATGTATTGTTCAGGATTTACTAGTGAAGTAAATTTATCTACTACTTCACCATCTTTAAGGCGTACCGCACATATTTCTGTAATGCGATTGCCATTAATTCCTTTTCCCGTAGTTTCTACGTCTATAACACAATGATATGTAGGCTCTGTCTCATTCATAAATGAGTTACAAAGTTACTCTTTATTTTGAAATATTAGGAATAATTCCTAAAAAATGGAAAATATTATGAATGCTATTTGGGAAAAGTGAATCCTATTGGTAAGAAATTAGTGTTTGATCTCGTCAAGTGCTTTTTTAAACTCTTCCCAGCTCACATTATCGTTACCATCCTTACTATATCCGTCTATTAATGCAGAGGCAACCATAGATCTTATAAAACCACTTATTTCTGCTTTTTTCAAAAGTTCTTTGATTTCATCTTTTGATAAAGTACCGTTGCCATCTTCGTCAAAAAAAGCAAAAGCCTGCTCTGGACTATCAAATTCTTGTGTAATTAAGATTTGAAGTTTTTTGAGAATCATGTCTTTAGTAGCCATACGTTTTTTCTTTTGTAATGAGGTGATTACGATTTTTTACTCGTTTTGAGATATAAAAGTACAACTTCACTTACTTGCGCCAAAAAGATAGTTGGTTATGATTTCAATTTTTCACGAAAGTGAAAACCTTATGATAATGAAAACATTGTTTTAACAACGCATTAACCGCAATGAGCGATAGCATGGACTAGTTTTGTAAAAAAAAAATTGCATGGAAAATTATAAAGAACTTTTAAGCCCATTAAACACTGAGCATTTTAAATTAAAAAATAAGGTGGTAATGGCGCCTCTTACGAGGTCAAGATCTACAGCTGCACATATTCCGACAGATATAATGATTCAATATTATAGTGAGCGTGCCGGTGCAGGACTTATTATAACAGAAGGAACATCGCCGTCACTTAATGGTGTGGGATATCCTCGTATCCCAGGTATTTATAGTCGTGAGCAAGTAAAAGCATGGACGCCAGTAGCAAGTGCTGTACACAAAAATGGTGGAAAGATATTTATGCAACTTATGCACTCTGGTCGTATATCCCATCCAGATAACATGTCTGATGATGCAGTAGTATATGCTCCGTCTGCAATTAGACCAGAAGATACTAAGATGTATGTAGATGGAAAAGGTGAGTTACCTATTCCAGAACCTACCGCGATGAGCATTGAAGATATAGAGCATACCATTGAAGAGTATGTTACGGCAGCAAAAAATGCTATTGAAGCTGGTTTTGACGGGGTAGAAGTTCATAGTGCAAATGGTTATTTATTAGATCAGTTTTTAAATACTGGAACAAATAAGAGAGATGATAATTATGGTGGTTCTGTAGAGAATAGATGTCGCTTTACACTTGAAGTCACACAACGTGTTGTTGCGGCATTAGGTAAAGAAAAAGTAGGAGTCCGTTTATCTCCTAATGGAGCAATGAATGATATAGGACCTTTTGATAGTCAAAAAGAGACATTTGATTACCTAGCTGCAAAGTTAGAGGAGATTGCACCAGTTTATATCCATCTCGTTAACCATGAATCAATGGGAGCACCAGGCCTGCCAGCAGATATTAAGAAAAATATACGTGACCGTTTTAGTGGTTTACTTATCCTTAGTGGTGGTTATGATGCTGCCACAGCAAATCAAGATTTGATTGATAAGAATGGAGATTTAGTTGCCTTTGGACGTAATTTTATAGCAAATCCAGATTTAGTAAAGCGTTTTGAAAACGATGCTTCTCTTAACGAGCCTAATCCAGATACTTTTTACACTCCAGGAAAAGAAGGTTATATTGATTATCCAACACTCGAAGAGCAAAAAGATAACGCATAAATTTTAAACCCTTGAAAAAGGGTTTTTTTTATGGAAAAAACAGATAATTATATGACGGCAGACCAAGGTAGGCGTTCTTTTAAAATAAAGGATGTGCCTCGCCTTATGGTTGACACTTATAAAAAATGGATGGCATCAGACCCATTTAAGTTAAGTGCTATCGTTGCCTATTATGCCATCTTATCACTGCCTGCACTTGTTGTTATTATTTTAAACATTGTTGGTGCAGTCTGGGGTAGAGATATCGTTCAAGGTGAGTTACTTGCCGAAATTACTAAAGTATTAGGACAGGAAACTGCCGAATCTATACGACTCATGATGGTAGACCGAGGAGATGAAGAAACAGGTTTCTTTACAGCTACTGTGGGTATCTTAGTACTATTATATGGTGCGACAGGTGTGTTTTTTCAATTACAGCAGGCGCTAGACACGATATGGGGAGTTAATCTCAATGAGCAAGATGGGATTCTTAATATTATAAAAAGTAGGGCGAAGGGATTTGGATTTATTTTAATTATTGGGTTCTTACTTCTCATCAGTTTTATAGCCACTTCACTACTTAGCGCATTTTCAAACAGACTAGCAGAATTTTTACCAGCTTCTTTAATAGAATTTATATTTATAATTGATATAGCAATCTCGCTTATAGTTATTTACATGCTATTTGCAGCACTGTTTAAGTTTTTACCTAGCGTTTATGTGCGTTGGAAAGCAGTACGAGTAGGCGCCGGTCTTACAACCATATTATTTATTTTAGGAGAAGTTGCTATGGCATACTACTTCAATACCATGGAGCCTGGTTCTACTTATGGAGCAGCAGGATCTATAATCCTCATTATGCTGTGGGTTTCTTATAGCAGCTTGATTTTATTTTTTGGAGCAAATTTTACTAGAGTATATGCAGACGCATATTATAATGAAGCGCACCAATTAAAAACAGGAATAGGTTTCAGAAGATTTCAACATTTTAAAAAGAAAGAAGAATAGTTACGCTTTCGCGAAAACTACCAATTAATAATAAATAAAATAACAAACTATGACAGAAGTAAAAGCATATGGCGCTCAAGATAAAGAAGCCGACTTAAAAGAAATGACAATAAAACGTCGTGATACACTATCTACAGATGTAAAGATAAAAATTACATATTGTGGTGTTTGTCACAGTGATATACATACGGTAAGAAGTGATTGGGGACCAGCAATGTACCCAGTAGTTCCAGGACATGAAATTGTAGGAGAAGTAATAGAAGTAGGATCTGATGTCACAGGATTTAAAAAAGGAGACGTAGTAGGAGTAGGGTGTCTAGTAGATTCTTGTCAAGAATGCTCATCATGTAAAAGTGACCTTGAGCAATTCTGTAAAGAAGGAGCGACATGGACTTACAACAGTAAAGACAAGCATACAGATGGGCACACCTTTGGAGGGTATTCTCAAGAAGTAACTGTAGATCAAAATTTTGTACTTAACATACCAAGTAATTTAGATATTAAAGCCGTTGCACCTTTATTATGTGCAGGTATTACTACATTCTCACCGTTGCACCACTGGGGAATCAAGGAAGGAATGAAAGTAGGAATTGTAGGTCTAGGTGGACTTGGTCATATGGGAATTAAGTTTTCTCATGCAATGGGAGCAGAGACAGTAATGATCACCACTTCAAAAGGAAAGGCAGATGACGCAAAACGCCTAGGTGCAGATAGCGTGCTGATCTCTAAGGATGAAGATGCGATGGAAGAGCAACACGGAACTTTTGATTTTATATTAAACACAGTCCCTGTAAGTCACGATATTAATCCATATTTAGCATTGTTAGGCGTAGATGGAACAATGTGTATGGTAGGAGCTATAGAACCATTACCAGATGTTCATGGTGGTAATCTTATTATGGGACGTAAAAGTGTTGCAGGTTCTCTTATAGGAGGAATTAAAGAGACTCAGGAAATGCTAGATTTCTGTGGCAAGCACAATATTGTAAGTGATATTGAAATGATTGACATGAAAAATATCAATGAAGCCTATGAGCGAGTACAAAATAATGATGTAAAATATCGATTTGTAATTGATATGGATACCCTATAGTAGGTGTCTTATTTATTAAAAAGTTGTAAAAAGCGAGCTGTAATAGCTCGTTTTTTATGTTTTTAACGTCTTTACATTTAGTTTTAACGATAACTTAGCGGAGTTTCTATTAAGTGCTTGTGATATTTGTAAAAAAAGAATTAGCATGTTTTTAAACAAAACGATACTGTTAGTAGGGTGTATATCTGCATTCGTTACGCTATCATCTTGTGATAATAAACAAAGAGATCAACAAATACGTGAAGAAGCTGAGCGTGAGATTGTGCAAAAGAAATTATCAGAAAAAGCCTTAAAAGAACAGATAATAATTGAAGATAATAAGGTACATGGAATAGTTTCTAAAATTAACAATACCGAAGAGCTTTCTGAATTTGAATTACAAATTAAGGAACTAGATTTGGATGAATGTTTAGTGAACCAAGGATTTCTTACCATATTCGCCCCAAATAATAAGGCGTTTAATAATGAAAACTTAGGTGTCTTAGATAAGAAATCTAGTGATTATGACAAGTCTGAGGCAAAAAAAGCACTCAAGTACCATGTAGTTAAAAATAAGTGGACAGCAGAAAAACTAGAATCAGAAATTATAAAGAGTGGTGGTTCTTTAGAATTGCCTACCCAAAATGGAGGTAGCATCCGCGCGACATTAGACAAAACAAATATTATTCTCAATGATGAAAGCGGGCATACTGCTAGAATACTATCTGCAGATATGAGTCCCTCAAACGGTTCTTTGTATATTATAGACAGCGTTTTAATGGCTGACTAGCTTTTCAATTAGCACCTTTCGTGAGAATAGTCAAATATCTCCTCTATTTATTTGTAAGTGATTTTATCACGCTTTCGCGAAAGCGTAACCCACAACAATGTTAAAATTTTAATAGTAGGTTGATACTATTTAACAGAAGATTACGTCGTCAAATTATGTTAAAAGCGATTATCGACGTTAATTTGTTAAAGCTTATCAAACCCTCTATTTTCATTGTCAGAAGAACAACAGTCTATCCCAAAAAAGCCTAAGAGAAAATATCGATGGCTTCGCATTATTGGTCGAATCTTAGTGATCATATTTCTTATATTATTCTTACTTGTTCTATTCATACGCAGTGAGTGGGGACAGAATATTATAGTTTCTAAAGCAGTTACCTATTTATCTGAGAAGACAAATACCAAAGTTGAACTAGAAAGGGTGTTTATCACCTTCGATGGTGATATTGCGGTTGAAGGACTTTACATAGAAGATAAGAAGGGCGATACACTGGTTTACAGCAGATCATTAGAGGCAAATATCCCGTTTCTTCCTATATTACAAGGTTCTGGAATAGGGATAGAGGATGCACAGTGGGAAGGCGTTCGTGCAAACATCATAAGAAACGATAGTATCTCTGGATTTAATTTTGACTTTATAGCAGAAGCATTTGCTAGTCCTTCAACTGCGGAAGTAGATACCATTGCGACAAATCCCCTTGATATAATTATAGGAGATATTTCTTTAAAAGATTTTGACATCACTTACAATGATGGTGTAACTGGAATTACAAGTAGCTATGTTTTTGATGTACTAGAAGTAGAGATGGATGTAGTAGATCTCGACGCAATGAGATTCACTGCTAATAGCGGTTTAATTCAAAATGGACGCTTTAATATCTACCAAGTTCCTGTACCTTCAGATCCGAATGCAGAAGAAATTCCGTTGCCATTTCTAGCTTTCGAAGAGTTAACACTTAACAACGTAAGCGGTAATTATACTGGCACAGAAGCAGGAATTGATTTTGACTTCGATTTAAAAGAACTATATGCCGAAATCCCAAAAGCAGATTTTAATACGTTTACCATTGATGTAAATACGATTAATATTTCAGATAGCAACTTAGGTATTAATATGACTACTGTTGCATCTGCTTCGACTATTGGCGCTACTAGTACTTCCATATTCCCTGCCTATAATATTCAAATTACCGAAGCACTTATTAAAAACACAGGTGTTTCATATACTGTGGATGGTGCGACTTCCTCTAAGGGGACGTTTAATCCTAATGCAGTCACTATTGAGAATATTGCCTTTGACGCAACAAATACATTTTTAAAAGATTTTAAAGCGGGTAGCACTATAGCGCATCTTTCGGGATATGAGTCAAGTGGTATTAACTTAAAATCTCTAGCAACTAATTTCCTTGTGTCAGAGCAGAATCTGACTATCGATGATTTGAAGCTTCAGTTAAATAATAGTGCTATAGATGGTTGTATATCAATGAATTACCCTTCATTTAAATCATTAACATCACAACCTGAAAAGGTGACTCTTGATGTATCGATACCAAGTTTTAGATTTGATGTAAAAGATACCTATCGTTTTCAGCCAGACTTGTTAAATAATGAATATATAAGAGCATTGAGTAAGCAGTTTTTAACTGGATTTGTAAATGCATCTGGATCATTAGCTTCACTTGATGTCCCATTTTTACGTATGAATTGGGGTAAAGAAACATCGATTACTGCCAGTGGCGCTCTGAGTAATCTAAGCGATGTAGATAATCTCTACATGAACCTACCAGAGATACAAGCACAAACCACCAAGCGAGATATTTCTAAGTTTGTAAGTGCAGATTCCCTTTCAATTAACTTACCTGCGAAGTTTAAACTAGTGGGTAATGCAAAAGGTAGTATGGAAGATATAACTGCAAAGGCAGCATTGACTTCAAGCCAAGGTGCAGCAACCATAGTTGGTAGATTTAAAAATGGTAACACCATTGCATTTGAAGCAGATGTAGCTGTGCAGGAATATGCGATGGGAGAATTATTGGGCAATGACCAATTAGGAGCACTCACCTTATCTGTTAAAACTAGTGGATCAGGAAGCACTATAAATACACTCGATGCAAGTCTAGATGCGACTGTAAATACTTTCCAATATAACAAGTATGCCATTAAGGACCTTAACCTCAAAGGTCAAGTCACAAATGGTAAAGGAGCATTTAAATCTACTTATAAAGATGAAAATCTTAATATGACCTTAGATGGCTTAGTAGTGTTAGACTCTATAGCTCCTGAAGCGTCTATAGATTTAGACATCATAGGAGCAGATCTTCAAGCGCTTGGTCTCATGCAAAGAGATGTGCGCACAGGTTTTAAACTAAAAGGAAATTTTAAGGGTAATGCAACGAGTTATGACGTAGCTGCTACGATGGATGATGGTATTGTTGTTTATGATGACCGCTCATACCTCATTGGGAACCTAGATGGTACTGCGAGAGTTCGCCCAGATAGTACCTCAGTTACTTTTGATAATAAAATCATGAATCTTGATTTAAAATCAAATGCAGATCCAGCACGCATAACAACAGCACTTCAGGATCATATTTATAGCTATTTTTATAGAGATGTGGCTGTTGCAGATACGCTAGCAAACCCTGTAAACCTTATTCTCAAAGGAAAAATCAGACAGTCTCCTTTACTTAATGAAGTCTTTTTAGTAAACATGAAAGATCTTGATACGGTATCAATTGATCTAGACTTTGCGCAAGCAGAGCGTGTCTTAAATGCTTCTATTAAAGCACCACATGTTAATTATGGAGGTAATGAGATTGATAGTCTTGCTTTTGTAATGAATACAGATAAGGATGATTTTAATTTCAATCTAGGCTTTAAAGGAATTAAAGCTGGACCATTTGCTATTCAACGTACAGAGATAAGCGGTAATCAAACGAATAATGAGCTAGCATTAGACTTTCTTGCTTATGCTGGAGGGGATAAACTTATACAAGTTCAATCTGAAATTACAGGAAGTAGAGAAAATCTCCGTTTTCATGTATTGAGAGATAGTTTGATTTTTAATAAAAAACAATGGGGAATCCCTGTTACTAATGAAGTCCTCATCACAGATAAAAAATTATCCTTTAATGATTTTCGCTTTAAGCGAAATACCCAATCAGTAGAGATTACAGATAAGCTTCCTACCATTGAGAAAGACCATATTGCAATAGATTTTAGGAATTTTAAGATTAGCGAATTCTTAGCTTATCTCAATCCAAATGAGCAACTAGCTACTGGAAATCTTAACGGCGATCTGGTATTAGAGGAGCCATTTGGAGATTTAGGTTTCTTGGCTGACTTATATGTAGAAAATCTTGGTTTATTAGGAGAAAATTTAGGTACAGCAGAGCTTACAGGTAGGTCACTCAATGGAGACCGTTATGATTTTAATTTGGGCATTCAGGGTGGAAGTGTTGATCTTGATCTTACAGGTGATTATGTAGCAGATGTAGATGGCGCATTAATTAACATGGATCTCGATATTAACGAGATTAAAATGGAAGCTATAGATGGCTTTTCACTTGGAGAGCTTAAAGATGGCTCAGGAAGTCTTGAGGGTAATTTTAAATTAAATGGGGCACTAGCAAGCTTAGAATATCAAGGATTTTTGAGGTTTAAGAATGCTGGATTTATAGTGTCAAAGCTTAATGCTCCTTTTTCTTTAAAGAACGAAACAATCTCCTTAGATAACGATGAAATCTCAATGTCTAATTTTACAGTATTAGATGAAAAACAAAACACACTTGTAGTCTCTGGGCTCATTGGTACGGAGAGTTTTATTAACCCATCTTTTGATTTAACAATCAACGCAAAAGATTTTCAAGCTTTAAATGCTAAGCCAAAAGATAATGACTTCATTTATGGTACGGCTGTTTTTGATGCAAAAGCAAGTATCAAGGGGGATTTACAAATTCCAATTGTTACAGTGGACGCGACAGTAGGAGGTGCTACAGATGTTACTTATGTGATGCCTACGGCGGCAGCAAATATAGAATCTAGTGACGGAATCGTAGTTTTTGTAAATCGTGAAAATCCAGATGCCATACTTACAAGAACAGAAGAGGAGACCGGAACTATTACAGGTTTCGATTTCAAAGGACTTTTTAAGGTAAACAAAGAAGCGCAAGTAACTGTTCTTATAGATAAAGAAACAGGTGATAATCTTAAAGTACAAGGAGAAGGAGATTTTAATTTTACATTACAACCTAATGGTAGAATGACGCTCACGGGTGTGTACGACGTAACTAGTGGTCAGTATGAAATGAATCTTTACAATTTAGTGAACCGCACATTCAAATTAGATCCTGGTAGTAGAGTAAGCTGGTCTGGTGATCCATTTGATGCAAAACTTGATGTACGTGCTGTATATGAAGTGGAGGCTTCTGCATCACCTTTAATGGCAAGCGCAAATGCGGGAGCAGATCCTGCTCAAAGTAGTAAATACAGACAGCAGCTACCATTCTTAGTATATTTAAATATAGATGGCGAACTACTGAGTCCAAAAATTAATTTTGCTCTTGATTTGCCAGAAGATGAGCAAGGCGCCATAGGTGGCCAAGTTTATAGCCGTGTGCAGCAAGTAAACCAGCAAGAAGGAGAGCTCAACCGTCAGGTATTCTCATTGCTTGTATTAAATAGATTTTACCCAGATTCCAATTCTGATGGAAGTCGTGGTGGTTTTGCAAGTATTGCAAGAGATAACTTAAATGACGCTCTATCGGATCAGCTTAATATTTTTTCTGATAAGTTATTGGGAAAAACAGGATTTCAACTTGATTTCGGATTAGATAGTTTTACAGATTATCAAGGAACCACACCACAAGAGCGTACACAGCTAGATATTGCAGCACAACGTAAGTTTTTTGGTGATAAGCTTACAGTACGCGTAGGCAGTAGTGTTGATGTAGCTGGTCAAAGTGCCTCTGGCGAGAGCAATCCGCTCATAGGTAATGTGAGTCTTGAGTATGAGCTTACCGAGGATGGCCAATACCGTCTTAAAGGCTTCCGTCGTAGTGAGTTTGAAAATGTAATTGATGGGCAAACAATCGTAAGTGGTATATCTCTAATATTTCAGCAAGAGTTCAATAAATTTAGTCAGCTGTGGGATGCTATTTTAAGAAAGAAACAGCAGCAGCTTGTAGAGGAGGAAAAAGCCAAGAAAGAAGCAACTCCACCTCAGGAAACTATTGAAAACAATAAAAACAACTAGCACGTGCAATACCGATTATCTACATATTTTTCAGCTCTAGTTTTGATCGCTTTTTGCGCGTCGTGTAGTGTTGAAAAGTACATTCCAGAGGGAGAACGTTTATATACTGGCGCCGAAATTGTCATATCCCCAGATAGCACCATCACAAATCAAAGTTCGCTACAAACAGAGCTTGAAGGTGTGCTGCGACCTACACCTAATTCTAAAATCTTAGGAGGTTATCCTTATTTAAGTGTTTATTACAAAGCACAGCGTGAAAAACCAGGAGTAATCAATAAATGGCTTAATAAAAAGATAGGAGAGGAGCCTGTTTATCAATCTGATGTAGAAGAATTTGAAGTAGAATCATTACTACGTAACAGACTAGAAAATCGCGGATTTTTCTATAGTACGGTGAGTTCACGCTTTCGCGAAAGCGAGACAAAAAAAAGAGCATCTATTACTTACAACCTCAAAGTACCTACGCCATACCGCATGGAGACGTATCAACTTGATACGTTATCACCGCCTATTTATAGAGAGATGATAAGCACGGTGGCTTCCTCACCGCTTGAAAAAGGCATGAGATATGACTTGTCTAATCTTAAACTTGAGCGCGATCGTATTGATTATCTCCTTAAAAGAAAAGGATATTACAACTTCAATCCTTCGTTTTTAATATTTGAGATAGATACCAATCAATACAGCAATAAGCGTTTTGATATGTTCTTGAAGATTAAGAAGGATGTGCCTAATAAGGTCATTGTTCCTTACAAAATAAGCAAGGTAAATGTGTATCCTAATTATGCGCTCAAAGACTCGTTACAATCTGATGTGGTTCGCTTTGATAGTTTAAATTTTATTCAAGAAGAGCTTTATTTTAAACCTAAATACCTTGCGCCATTTGTACAACTTGAAGAAGGACAATTGTATCATCCAGATGTCTCCCGTAACACTGCGCGACGCCTGTCTACTATAGGAGCCTATAAATTTGTAAATATCCAGTATGACGAGATTGATAGCTTGCGCACAGATAGTTTAGGTATTCTTGAGGCAAATATTTACTTATCACCTTTAAATAAACGAGCCTTAAGAGCCGAAGTGCAAGCAGTAACTAAGTCTAATAATTTTGCTGGACCTGGACTAGCACTAACCTATAGCAATAGAAATCTCTTTAATGGTGGGGAGATTCTTAATATTACAGGATCTGCAGGATACGAAGTACAACTAGGAGGAGGAGAGTCATTAAGTAGTATAGAGCTAGGTCTGGCCAGCGAACTCGTATTCCCAAGAGTGATATTTCCTATTGATATTTCAACAGATTTTTTTGAGTATAATATTCCAAAAACGGTTGCAGCACTAGGTGTAGATTATTTGAGCCGTTCTAGATTATACACCTTATTGTCTGGTAATGCTGGATTTGGTTATGTGTGGGATGCAAATAAATATGTCACACACCGTATTAATCCTCTTTCTGTGAGCTATACGAGACTCTCTAATACTACGACAGAGTTTGAAGATATACTCACTGCAAATCCTTTGTTAAGACAGAGTTTTGATCAGCAGTTTATTGCTGGACTTAATTATAGCTTCACGTATAATGGGATGGTAGAGACCCAGAAAACACATCAAATATTTTTCAATTCTAACTTTGAACTTGCAGGTAACGCCATTAGTTTGCTAGGTAAAGATGATGCAGACACTCAAAATAAAACATTTATAGGATTGGAATATGCACAGTTTGCTAAGTTAGATGTAGATTTTAGGTATCATTTTAATATTACAAATGAGCAAAAAATCGCAACGAGACTCTTTGCAGGATATGGGTATGCGTACGGCAACTCAGAGATATTACCATTTGTAAAGCAATACTATTCTGGTGGGCCATATAGTGTGCGCGCCTTTAGAATACGCTCTTTGGGGCCTGGAACATCTTCTGGAAACCAATCTAGCGGAAACTTCTTTGATCAAATAGGAAACATCAGGCTAGAGGCAAATGCAGAGTATCGTTTCCCAATTTTCAGTTATCTCAAAGGTGCCTTTTTTGTAGATGCTGGAAACATATGGAATAGCACAGAAAATGAAGATCTTGAAGGTAAAGATAAGTTCACCTCAGATTTCATTAATGAATTAGGAATAGGCGGTGGTTTTGGACTTAGAGTAGATGTTCAGGGCTTTGTGATTCGTTTTGATCTCGCAGCTCCTTTTCACGATCCATCATTACCGGAGGGCGAGCGATGGGATTTCAAATTTGACGAACCTATTTTCAACTTTGCTATTGGATATCCATTCTAAAACAATCTCGCTTTCGCGAAAATGTGAAACAAACTATTATTAGAAAGAAATCACGTCACAGCCAGGGGATTTTTATAGTACAAGAATTATCAAACCAACAGACCAAACAATACATACATACCTTATTTTTGAGTTATGAATCAAACCGACCAGAAGATTTACATCATAGGCGCTGGAATAAGCGGCCTTGTTGCAGCTATTAACTTAGAGAAAAAAGGCTACGCACCTATAATTCTTGAAGCGACAGATCGCATAGGGGGACGTGTAAAAACAGATATTGTAAAAGGATATCAGTTAGACCACGGTTTTCAAGTGTTACTTGAGAGTTACCCGAAAGCCAAAGAGTATCTCGATTACAAAAAGCTAGAGTTACAATCTTTTTTGCCTGGAGCTACTATTTACAAAAATAGAAACTCGCAATCTATAGGAGATCCTACACGTAGTTTTAAAATGCTCATCCCGACTATGAGCTCATCTATAGGTACACTGGGGGATAAGGTCAAAATTTTGAAACTTAATAAAAGTCTTAAGAAGAAATCGCTCGAGGATATTTTTAAAGAGGAAGAAAAGACTACCTTAAAGTATTTACAAGATAAAGGCTTTAGTAAATCGATGATTACAGATTTCTTTAAGCCGTTCTTTAGTGGGATATTTTTAGAATCTTCACTAGAAACATCTAGCAGGATGTTTGAGTTCGTTTATAAAATGTTTGGTACTGGTATGGCAACATTGCCAAAAGCAGGTATAGGAGCAATACCAAAACAATTACAAGAGCAGCTAGCAACTACTCAGGTTAGACTAGACACTGCTGTTAAGGAAGTGTCCGGGCAAACAATCACATTAGAAAATGGCGAGGTTCTAGAGAGTGACTACATCATCATTGCAACAGAGGCGAGTCACATAGTTCCTAACCTCAGAGGTCAAGAAACTCCATGGAAATCATGTGTAAACTTGTATTTTGAAGCAGATGCTCCTAAAGATCGTAAGCCGCTCATTGGTCTTGTGGCAGATGAGAATACTAGAATTAACAATATATTCTATCACGACACGCTAGAAACTGTTACAACAGGTGCAAAAAGTTTATTATCTGTTACCGTGGTAGATCATAATGATTTGAGCGTGGAAGCGCTTAGCGCAATGGTGTCATCAGAGCTCAGTACGTATTGTGGTATAAAAGGGACTACTTTTCTCAAATCATATGAAATAAGAAAAGCATTACCTGAGCTTAGCAATCTCCGTAACAATTGCGCGCCATCAGAAACGCAGCTTACTAACAACATTTTTCTTGCTGGTGATCATTTATTAAATGGATCATTAAATGCAGCAATGGTTTCTGGGGAGAGAGCAGCAGAAGGTGTAATCGAAAAAATAGAAGGACTTCTAAAGTAACTTCAGAAACATAAATTAATACTTGAAAGAGGCGATGATTTTATAATCATCGCCTCTTTTTTGTACAATACATTCTGGATGTAAAGCTAGTAAGTTTCGGAATATTCTAAAGCAGAATAGATAGCAAATTGCACTTAATTTTTGAATCCTCAGACTCAATAAATAATGCTTGTTTAAGACTTTTGTTTAGCAAATCAATGGCAAATGAATCATCAGTAATTGCTAACTATAGACGTTATCTATTTAGAGTTTAAAATGATAGTAAAATTATTAAAATCAATTAGTTGTATAGTATTTTTAAAGTTATTGTTTAATCATAAAGAATAGCTATTTAAGATTGGCATCAGAGATTTTAAGATAATTTGTGATGATAAGTGCAAAGTGAAAAGAGTAGTCATTTTGAGGTTTTTGATTGCTGTATTAGGTTAATTTTTAGACAAGACTAAAAGTGTAAATTTATGATATTTGTGAGATTGTTGTGTTGCCTTTTTAGGCTTTCGCGAAAGCGTAATTGTTATTATTTACAATCTTTACCGACTCATTCTTTTTTGATGTTTTACTCAAACTCAACAAGCTTATTAATATCTTTAGAGTGTAAAAAATTACTATGACTGGAGCCATCCCAAAACAACATTACGACCTCATTTGTGTAGGCGGAGGAATTATGAGTGCAAATCTGGCATTGCTAGCCAAAATGATAAAACCAGAATTGAGCATCTTAATTTTAGAACGATTAGGAGATGTAGCTCAAGAGAGTTCGGCGGCATGGAATAATGCAGGAACGGGTCATTCTGCTCTTTGCGAACTCAATTACTGCCCTGAAGAAAGTGATGGTTCTGTTTCTATTGATAAGGCAATTAAAATATGCGAACAGTTTGAAATCACAAAGCAGTTCTGGGCGCATCTTGTAGAAGAAGGTCTTATAGAGGATCCTCAAGCATTTTTAAAGTCTATCCCACATCATAGTTGGGTGACTGGAGAAAAGAACGCAGATTATCTAGAGAAGCGTTATGAGGCGTTTAAAGATCACTTTATGTTTGATACTATTGAGTTTACTCGTAACGTATCAAAAATGAAGGAGTGGTTCCCGCTTATCATGAGGGGGCGCACAGAGGATGAGGTGATGGCAGGGTCGCGTATAGATCGAGGGACAGAAGTTAACTTTGGCGTTCTTACAAAGCGATTATATGAGATTCTAGAAACAGAATTTGATACTCCTGTTCATTTCCATAAAGAAGTAAAAGATCTCGATCCGCTTGAAAATGGGAATTGGACAGCAATTACAAAAGATTTAAAAACAGGAACTAAGCAATCTATAGAAGCAGATCATATCTTTATAGGTGCTGGTGGTGGTGCTTTACTGCTGCTAGAAACCGTTGAAATAGAAGAGAAAGATGGTTTTGGTGGTTTTCCCGTAAGTGGAGAATGGCTTGTTTGTAAGAACAAGGAAATTATAGATCAGCATTATGCAAAGGTGTACAGCAAGGCAGGCGAGGGCGCACCACCTATGAGCATGCCGCATCTAGATACTAGATATGTAGATGGAGAGCGACAATTAATGTTTGGTCCCTTTGCTGGTTTTAGCCCTAAGTTTTTAAAGGAAGGATCTAATTTTGACTTGCTCGACAGTGTGACGTTTAAAAATATACCTTCTATGCTTGGTGCTTTCTGGCATAATCTAGATCTCACCAAATATTTGATAGGTCAGATCACCATGAACTTTGACGATCGCATGAAAGACCTACGCACTTTTATAAAAGATGCAAAAAATGAAGACTGGCGTATAGAAGTGGCTGGACAGCGCGTACAAACCATAAAACGAGATGAGTTTGAAGGTGGTAAACTTGAATTTGGTACTCAAATCGTAAGTGGTTCTGATGGGAAGATTACTTGTTTACTCGGGGCTTCACCAGGAGCATCTACAGCGCCTAGAATTATGCTAGACGTACTAGAGAAGGCATTTCCGGAGATTATGGAAACAGCTGAGGGTAAACAACGTTTGAGTGAGATTGTACCTAGCTATAAGCAGGAAATAACAAAAGAGCATTTTAACCGTGAGTTAAAACGAACCTCTACATTATTGAACCTAGATTAATTGCAAGACAAGGAAATACATAAAATAGGATTTGGTGGCGGCTGTCACTGGTGCACAGAGGCGGTCTTCCAGTCCTTACTGGGTGTTGTAAATGTAGAGCAAGGGTACATTGCTTCAGAGGGTATAAACGCTTCCTTTTCTGAGGCTGTTATTGTGCATTATGATAGGAACGTCATACCGTTGGAGGTTTTAATCGAAATTCATCTTCTTACGCATAAGAGTACAAAGATGCACAGCATGCGAGATACATATCGATCTGCAGTGTATGTTTATAATGTTCGGGATAACGCTTTCGCGAAAGCGGTATTAAATAGTTTACAAAAAAGTAACGAAGAAAAGATAATTACTACTGTATTGCCTTTTAAAGACTTTAATCCTTCAAGAGAAGAGATTACAAATTATTACAAGAAAAATCCAAATAAACCCTTCTGTGAGCGTTACATATCACCTAAGCTGGGGGAACTTAAGAATACGTTTGCTCACAGAATGGTCGATTTTTAATGGTGTGAGTGCACGTCTATCGTGATGGGTTTCATTTTTATCACTCCTGTGCGGTGAAGCACTTTCATGATTACATAAGTAACATCAATCTCATACCAGTGTATCCCTCCAAAGTTAGGCCTAGCCGCAAATTTGTGGTGGTTGTTATGATATGCTTCTCCCATCATTAAGAAGTCAAAGCGGAATAAATTCTTAGAAGTGTCTTTAGTTTTGAAATTTGTATACCCTAGAATGTGACCAAACCAGTTGATAATCACTCCGTGTATAGGAGCCATCGCAAAGGCAACAGGTAACAATAACCACTGCCACCATGCTGTTGCAAATACGGCAAAGAAAGCGATATATAAACCTACCCAAAGTAAGCGTGATAGACGCGAGCTAGCGAAAGTGTCAAAACTCTTCCACTGTGGTACGTTTTTCTTAAACTTAGGGTCTACCTCAATACGATCGTTATTTATATCTTGATAAATAGTCTTAGTCTTCCACATCATTGCAAAAAGGTTTGCATCATAAGAAGGGGAGTGAGGATCCTTTTCTGTGTCTGTATAAGCATGATGCATGCGGTGCATAATCCCATAACCATAAGCACTTAGGTAACTTGGTCCTTGAAAAAGCCAGGTTAATATAAATGTGATTTTTTCTGTGGTTTTAGACATTGTAAATGTCTGGTGAGCTGCATATCTATGGAGAAAGAATGACTGAAAAAATAACCCGCTATACCAGAGGATTACTATAAAGAATATTATAAGCATTTTTTTTTACAAAGGTACTTTCACAAATAATGCCAGACAATGAACCTGTATTAACTAATACGTTTGCGAATGCGGCTTAAAGCCTGTGGCGTCACGCCTATGTATGAGCTGATATATTTAAGAGGAATTTCCTTAAGTAACTGAGGGCGTTCTTTAAAGATGCTCAAATAACGCTCTTCGGCAGTTTGATCTAGGAGTGATTGTAGTCTTTTTGATTTGGTAATAAAAAGACTTTCGGCAGTAAGTCTGCCTATAAGATTACCAATGGCCGTTTTCTCGTAAATTTCTTGTAAATCCTTATAAGAAACACTCAAAATCACGGTATCGACAAGCGCCTGAACAGAATGATCTGATGGTTCTTGAACTAAAAACGAATCATATGCACTCACAAATTGGTTTTCAAAACAAAAGCCAAAGGTGATTTCTTTATCTGATGATTCCTTTGGTATAAATAAACGTACAGAACCTTCCTTAATAAAGGAAATATAGTTTTCTGTTACACCAGCTTCAAGAATGGTTTCTTTCTTTTTGAACGTGCGTTCTACAAGCTTTGATGTAAAAAGTTTCCAATCTATATCAGATACGGGAGCAAACTGGTTTATATAGGTGCGTATTTCGTCCAAGATGGTTTATAAATAAGAGTAAAGATACTACTCAAGAGCGCAGTTTACTTGAATAAATTATAAATTCTATTGCTGTTGTTATTTTAAAATAAAGATACACTCCGCATGCATAAAATAGCTAAGTTCGTAACTTATAAATTTTAACCTATTTACGGCCTTACAATGAAGAAGGAAACCTATCTAGCTATTCTCGCTTTTTTTTCTATTTATGTTTTTTGGGGATCAACTTATCTATGGAATAAAATTGTAGTAAGCGAAGTACCTGCATTTATGTTGGCCGGTTTACGTTTTACCACTGCAGGTCTAATCATATTTCTAATAGCGGGATTAAGCGGTAAATCACTTAAAATATCAAGAAAGCAGCTGCGTAATTCTATTCTAGCAGGGTTTTTCTTTTTAGTGTATGGGAATGGTGTTTTTGTATGGTCACTCAAGTATGTAGATAGTGGATTTGCAGCGCTCCTTGCGGCCTTACAGCCATTATCAATTCTTTTACTAATGCGCATTGTTCAAAAAAAGGGTTTAAAACTCAAATCGATTATAGGGGTTACCTTAGGTTTAATAGGAATGTACTTACTGGTTTCTCAAAGAGAGATAGCGATGCAACAAGGAGCAACCTTAGGGATTATAATGATATTTACTTGTATCTTAAGTTGGAGTATAGGAAGCTTGTTTGTAGCACAAGCAGATTTACCTAAAAATTTCTTTATTACAACTGGTTATCAAATGGTAAGCGCTGGTATTTTATTATGGACGTGGAGTTTTATTATAGGAGAAACATGGAGTTCTCCGGTAGATTGGAGTTCGCGTGCACAGATATCCATGGTATGCCTTATTATTTTTGGAGGTATCGCAGCATTTACTTCGTTCAATTACTTACTCAAAAATGTATCAACAGAAAAAGTGGCAACCTCTGCATATATAAATCCTGTTGTTGCTTTATTCTTAGGTTGGTATTTTCTAGATGAAAATATCACTACTCAGTCTATTATTGCAGCATGTGTATTGCTGAGCGGTGTTTATTTTATAAATAGCGTACGCAAAAATGATAAGACGCAAACAAAGAAGATGCGTTTTAGAAGAGGTAGGGTATAACCGAACTTTTCAAACAAAAAAATCTTCATGTAGATTAGAATTTTTATAGGAAAATTATCGCTCATTTTAGGCGTATTCATCTCATTCCATCATTTTAATTGAATTTTCATGAGTGGTAGTTGTAAAGAACACCATATAAAAAAAGTCCGCTTTCTGATTGAAAGCGGACTTTTAAAATAATGTGAGTGTAGTTAATCTTTGGTTTTTACGAGTATTACTCCGTTTTTTCCTGCCTGTCCATAAAGTTCAATTGCTTTTTCACCATTGACAACTGATAAGCTTTCAATATCATTTGGATCTAAATTATCAAAATTTCCTGAAGTAAGTAATTTTCCATTAATATAGATAATAGGTTTATCGGAGGAGCCACTTTTAATAATCCCATCCTTAGGTACCATATTCATTACTTCATCTTTGCTCTTGTCATCTACTGTAAAGTAACCTTTTTTTAAAAGCCTTTTATAGAGTGGAGTGTCTTCTTTTATTTGTTTTCCCCAACGATCATAGAAACTCTTTGACCCTTCTGGGCTAACCACAAAGTAGTAAGTTTTATCATCAAGTGTTAAGTAGCCCACGTCTCTTTGCTGTCTGCTATTTTTATAGTTTTCTCTATCGCTTTTTAAATTCTCACGTCGCTCCTTCATTTGCGTTTTCATGCTATCACGTCTAGCCATCATAGACTGGCGCATAGAGTCACTTTGTGCACGGCCTTGCAGGTTTCTACGTTCATCCATACGAGCGCGTAGTTCTTGTTTACGAGCTTCCATATTTTTACGCATACTGTCTCTGCTAGTTATCATTGAGTTGCGTCGTTCTTCTAAGCTAACTCTCCTGTTGTCATATGTATCTCCAGTATTGTTCTCCATATTGACATTTCCCATGCCTGTACTACCGTCAGCATTGCGGTATATATATATGTCGCTGATAGGATTAGAGCTCTTTAAAGTGTAATTCTTATTATTCCCATTCTCATCTTTAAGATTGACCGAAATTTTTTCTATTTCTAGATTTCTATTTCTCTTAATACCACTTACCTTCAGAGTAGCCTTGTGCTTTTCTCTCATTACCTTAATGAGCGCATCAATCTCATTATCCGTTGTATTTTTGGTAATTATATAGCTATAAGTTTCTTGTACTATACGCGATACTACTCGTGTGGTGTCTGCCTTGGGACTACTGTGTACAATGAGCGCACCGTCTTGTGCAATAGTTCCGTAGGCTTTGATAGCTTGGGCAGTAGGTAAGCTTGTGATACTATCACCTGTGACTCTTTTCTCTTTTTCTTGTCCCAATACAACGTTATTATTCACAACTATTACGGGATTAGGTCCTAGTGCATCCTTTGTAATATTATTTTCTTTAGCTACTGTTTTTTCTGTATTTACAGCAACCTTCTCATCTGTGATGATTGTTTTATCTGGAGTGATGTTTATAAATGTGCCATCGTTTTGCTCCATTACAACAATCTCCTGTTCAGTATTAACCATTAGGCTATAGCCTTCCCACTGGTTAATTTCTTTAGAATTAAAAGAAAGCTTATTTACAAAACCTTCCTCCTCGTCAAATTGTACCTGCAACGTAAAAGCTGACAAGTCATTTTCAGAAGTATAGCTTCTTTTTGAAAATTTGATTGCGACTTCTTTCCAATGGTCTGTGACATACTTTTCGATTCTGTCTAGCTTGTCATTTGTAGTCTCACGATCTATAAAAAAGACATCTCTTCCTTTATTAGTCGGATTTTTAGTTGTTTCCGCTTTCGCGAAAGCGGTATTGTCCTCTTCAACATAAGTGACAACTTCTTTTACATTAAAAGAATATAGAAAGAAAGATACGAGCGGGATGATTAATCCCAGTTTCCAAAGATGGTGTTTACCTGATTGTGGTGTGTTGAGCATAACGATTCGTTTTTTGATGAATGATTGATAAAATTGATTAGTAAGCGCTGGTTTAAATGAGGGAGATGAAACCTTAACCAGTGTGCGTTGATATTGCTGCGGATTGTTGATGTGCTGGATAGCATGAGCATCTGCAATGTATTCTAAGTTCTGTTCTAAACTCTGCTTATACAACCACGCCAGCGGATTGCACCAGTGAAGCGCTAATATAATTTGTGTAATCAGGATGTCTATGGAATGGCGTTGTCCTGCATGAATTTGCTCGTGAGCTAAAATCATTTCGAGCTCTTCTAGCGTATGTAGCTCGGGATTATAGACGATACACGAGAAGAAGGAGAAGGGTGCTATATTATTTGTGACAATAACATACGTGTATGCATTCCTTTGTACCACAGTTCCGGAAGAAATGAGATTTCTAAGTGAGAATAGTTGCATACCTAATCTAATACACATGACAATAACGCCTGCAATGTATATAAGCAATGCAATTTGCCACCAATCAATTGTTGGCACCTCTGTTGTGGTTGCCGTGGGAAGATATTCAACTTGCGATAATGGAACTACATTTGCAGTATCAAACACTTGCTGTGAAGGCAATACGATTTCTGTAACTTGAGTAAATTCTAAAAAGGGTAGCGTGAGCGCTGCAATGATACCAGCAATGAGAAAATGCCTGTTTGCTGTAAAGAGCGTGTTTTTGTGCAAGATGGAAATGTATATCACATAAAACAAGGATAGAATTCCAATACTTTTTGCTATTAAAATAAGGATTTCCATAAGTTACTTTTTTTCTATGATTGCTAAAATTTCCCTAAGCTCATCTGCAGAAATCTTTTCTTCTTTGGCAAAAAATGACACCATATTTTTATAGGAGTTCCCAAAAAACTTTTGACTCGTAGTTTCCATAAACTCTTTTCTATAAGCCTGAAGAGATACCACAGGAAAATATTGATGCGTCTTCCCAAACGCTTGGTAACCCACATACCCTTTATCTGCGAGGTTACGCACAATGGTAGATATGGTATTGTAATGATTGCCTTCTGGAAAGCTAGCAACCACTTCTTTAACAAAAGCGCGCTCTAACTTCCATAGTGCGTGCATCACTTCTTCTTCTTTATTTGTTAGTTTTTCCATGTATACAATTGATTATCTAATGATTGATAATTCAAACTTACAACGAAAAGTATAGTTACACAACTATTTTTATAGTTATTGAACGAAATTTATAGTTTTCATTGATTTTTTACATAAAAAAACGACAGTTAACACATTGGTTAACTGTCGTTAATATAATCTTTAGTGTAATGATGGAGTAGGGGTTATTGCCCTAAATAGTCATGCGTAAGTTGTATAAATGTTTTTACTCCTAGCAGCATCCCGCTTTCATCAATGTAAAAATCTGGAGTGTGGTGAGGAAAAGCTTCTCTGCTTCCTGGTGTTTTACCTCCTAAAAAGAAATAAAGCCCAGGAACTTCTTTTTGAAAGAATGAAAAATCTTCGGCGCCTGTAATGGCTTTTATCACAGAGACATTTTCCTTACCAGCAGCTTTCTCGAGTGAAGGAAGCATTTGTGCCGTAAGTACTACATCATTATAGGTGATAGGGTAGCCCTCAGGAATAGTAAGCGTAGCCTCTGTACGATACGCCGCAGCAATAGCAGGAATCATTTCCTTCATACGCTGATTTATAAAAGCTTGCATATCATAATCTAACGTGCGTAATGTACCTACTATGTGTACTTCTTCTGGGATAATATTACTTCGCACACCTGCGTTAATTTGTCCTATCGATAATACAGCCGCTTCTTCTGTAAGTGGTATTTCTCTAGAAATAATGGTTTGCAGTCCATCTATAATTTTTACAGCAGCCATGATAGGATCACGACTTGTCCACGGTGTAGAACCATGACTTTGTTTTCCTTTTACGTGGATTTCAAAACTCTGGGAAGCTGCCATAATCCCGCCTGGTTTATATGCGATGGTATTTACATCTTGACCAGAACCTATATGAAGTCCGAAGATGGCATCCACATCAGGGCTTTTAAGAACATTTTCTTTAACCATCAACTCGGCACCACCTTCTTCTCCCGGAGGTGCGCCTTCCTCAGCTGGTTGAAAAATGAATTTAACCGTTCCTGCAAAGTCGTTATTTTTTGCAAGTACTTCTGCAACACCCATAAGTATGGCAATATGCGTATCATGCCCACAAGCATGCATTACAGGTACAGGATTACCTTGGTATTCACCCATCGCTGTAGATTTAAACGGTAAATCTGCACGTTCTTTAACTGGGAGGGCATCAATATCCGCACGTAAAGCAACTACTTTTCCTTTGCGTTTTCCTTCAAGAATTCCTACTACACCTGTTTTTGCAACTCCTGTCTGCACTTTAATGCCCAAGGATTTAAGGTGTTTTGCAATTTTATCGGCAGTATTAAACTCTCTGTTTCCCAATTCTGGGTTTTGGTGAAAATCTCTACGCCACTCAATTACTTTTGATTCTACAGCTGCTATTTCTTTATCTAGATTTGATTGCGCTTTCGCGAAAGCGGTAAAAAGTAACACACTAGAAAATAGTAAGGTTGTTGTATACTTCATTTATGGTAATGATATTTTTAATTAATCGTTGTGCTAAAGGCCGTTTCTCCACCTACAACTGGTAGTGTAAGTTTGGTTTTTGATAGATCTACAGTTAGCTCTGTTCCAGGATTAGGAAGTACTGTAAACTCGCTATCACTAGAAAAAATCATCAAGCCTATTTGCTGTCCTTTTCTTATAATCTGATCATCTGGCATTAAGTCAAATGTCACTTCATAAAACTCACCTTTCTTAAGAGGCTCGCTCTTACGGATGGAGGCATGATTTTGAGGATCTGCCCATCCACGAGTGATAAGATTATCTGTAATCTTAATCCCTTTTCCTTCTTCATAAGGTAATGAAACCAAGTACACGCTTAAGTTTGCTGCTTCCTTACTGCTAGAAACACTAATAGTCACTTTAGGTGTTCCGGAAATATGTAATTCTTCCTTAAGAGTAGAAGTGAGGTACAATAATCTGTTTTGAGATGCAGAACCTTTCATCATATCTTTAGCGCTCACAGTAGCATCATCTACAAGTGTTTCCTTAGGTGATTTCTTTGCTTTTTGAATAGATAATGTTCCAGCTCCATCTATACTTTGTCCTAAGTATAATGTTATATCCTCTGCTTGTGGATTTGGATAGTTTTCATAAGGTGTAGGTTGATCTCTGGCATCGTTTTCTCTTACAATTTGCGCTTTAGGATCATTTTCAACGCCATTATCTATTCCGTGTAAATATTTTGTAAACCATCTGTTCATCATTTTCATAGGTGGTGGACCTCCATGACCATTCTGATGATAAAAAATCTGACTAGGGATTCCCATTTCTTGAGCTCTCTTATAAATGCGGTAGCTATGCTCAGGCATCACGTTCCAATCGTTAAAACCATGTGACATGAGTAGTGCGGCTTTCATTGGTTTCATATCATTGAGATAATCTCTTTCTGCCCAGAAATCGTTGTAATCTCCTGTGGCACGATCCATACCATTTTTAAGCTCGATATCCCTCACAAGACTATCGGCATATGCTCTTTTTGATTCGTCTCCACTATGAATAAAATTGTACAGTACATCGATATCCTCACCAAGATACCCTCCTGGGGAGCGCACTAAACCATTTGATCTATAGTAGTGATAATATGAAGTATTAGGAGCTACAGGAATGATAGCTTCAAGACCATCAACTCCAGTAGTTGCAGCGGCTAACGGTAAGGTACCATTATAAGAAGTACCTGTCATTCCAACTTTCCCCGTAGACCAGAATGCTTTTACCTCTTCATTACTGTCAATTTCTTTATAACCTTTTGCTCTACCATTAAGCCAATCTACAACGGCCTTAGGCGCTAGTGACTCATTATCACCACCTACTGTAGGAGATCCTTCTGATAGTCCAGTTCCTGGAGAGGAAGAATGCACCACAATATAACCCCTAGGAATCCAAGTCTTAATGAGCGAATTTGAAATTACAGGACGTTTTCCTCTTCGTACGACAACTCCGTTTGCTATTGGTTTTTCTTGAGCTCCTATTTCATGCTTTACATCATAAAACAAGTTTGGATCATTTGCTGCAACACCAGCATAATAAGGGCTTGTCTCATAAATAACAGGCAGTTTTAGTCCGCTTTCGGTTTGTGCTGGCCTTGTTACATCTACGTGCATGCGATCTAGCTCGCCATCGCCATCAGTGTCAAACTCTGTTTCAACCCATAAATCCTCGCGAATCCAAGTAGAAGGCGTATCAAATGCTGGAACTATCTGCGCTTCTCCGTCCTTAAAAATTGGTTGATCATTCTGTTGTGAATGTAAGTTGGTAGCCGCCATTGCAGCAACTGCAAACGGTATTAATGTTTTGAAAAATGTCTTCATAGGGATTTAATTTTTATTTACCGTTTAAGTAGTCAATACTCATCTGACTCAAAGCCTTAACACCGAGCTGGAATCCAGCTTCATCAATCACAAAATCAGGTGTGTGATGAGGAAAAGCTTCAGTGCTTCCTGCAGTCATACCTCCTAAGAAGAAATAGAATCCAGGTACTTTTTCTTGAAAGAAAGAAAAGTCTTCTCCACCAGTGACCGCTTTCTGTAGCGACACATTTTCTGTACCACCTACTTTTTGTAAGGTAGGGAGCATTTGTGCAGTAAGATCAAGATCGTTATAAGTTACGACAGTCATGTTTTGCCAGTCTATCGTAGCCTCACCGCCATAAGCCTTTGCAATACCAGCAGCCATTTCATCCATACGGCGTATGATTTTCTCACGCATGTCTGGATCAAGTGTACGTACTGTACCTATCATTTCGGCACTTTCTGGGATGATGTTAAAGCGTGTTCCAGATGTAATTTTACCGACAGTAATTACTGCAGCTTCCTCTGTTAATTCACTCTCACGAGATATTATACTCTGGAAACCATTGATAATCTGTGCCGAAATTAAAATAGGGTCAACTCCAGACCAAGGCTGACTACCATGAGATTGCTTTCCTTTTACATTTACTACAAAACGCTCTGTAGCTGCCATCGTTCCACCTGGTTTATATTTTATAGTATTTACAGGAGTAGCACTATTAATATGTAAACCAAAAATAGCATCCACTTTAGGATTATCAAGTACACCTTCTTTTACCATAAGTTTTGCACCGCCTTCTTCACCTGGAGGTGGTCCTTCTTCTGATGGTTGAAAGATGAATTTTACAGAACCTTTGATTTTGTCTTTATTTTTAGATAGCACTTCTGCCACACCCATAAGAATAGCAGTGTGCGTGTCATGACCACAAGCATGCATCACACCAGTTTCTGTTCCTAAGAAAGAAGTAACTACCTCAGATTTAAAAGGAAGGTCATTTCGTTCTGTAACGGGAAGCGCATCTATATCTGCTCTCAACGCAACCACTTTACCTGGCATATCTCCTTTAAGTAAACCTACGACACCAGTTTTGGCAACTCCTGTTTGTACTTCAATTCCTAAAGATTCAAGATGTTTTGCTATTTTCTCGGCAGTTTTGAATTCGCGATTTCCTAATTCTGGATTTTGATGAAAGTCTCTGCGCCATTCTATGACCTTTTTTTCTACAGCGGCAATGTCTTTGTCAAAAGAGGTTTGCGCTTTCGCGAAAGCGGTACCAGCAATAAGGGCACTTAGTATTAATACTTTTTTCATAAGGTATATGTTGTGATGATTTAAAATCAATATGTAGTATTATCTAATAATCTGGCTAGGAAAAGCAACAGGACTTTCATGACCATCCTTACCTACAGCGGCAACGCCAAAGAAGAAATTGTCTATAACAATACCTTTTAATGTCGCCGATGTTCCATCTGTAATCAATCGTGCATTGTCCCAAGTAGGAGAGGTAGTATCTCTCCAGTATATTTTATAAGCAACTGCACCTTCAACTTCATCCCATTGTAATCTTGCGTTTGCCTCTACAATACCACCAATGCCTACATTTTTAGGTGTAGGAGGAGCCCAAGCAATACTTGCAAGATTAATCGCATTTACAGCGGTAAGCTTTGCGTTATATGGGAAATTTACATGCTCAAATGTATCTCCGTAATTAATGCCATTTTCTGTACGTATATCTTGATGTTGTTGTGTGTAGTTTTCATGAGCTTCCATGATACGGATACCTGCAAAACCAGCGTCATTAAAAGGTCTGTGGTGACCACCACGACCAAAACGATCTAAACGGTACACCATCATAGGGTTCATTTCTGGCATGTAGTCTTGTGTAGTTTTGTAAATAAATCTTGCTAGTTGGCGAGAGATTCCATCTACCTCACCACCATAAAAACGGCGAGCTCTGCGTTGCTGCTCTGTCTCTGTAGGCGGTACAGGCTCAGAGAAAATTCTAAACGTACGGTTATCAATAACACCATCTACACCTTCAATGTTACCTATCATGTCATTATTCATAATCCCGATGATTTCCCATCCTTTTTCTTTAGCATGGGCAGCAAGTCCTTTTCCACCATAAAGTCCTTGTTCTTCACCAGAAAGACCTACGTAGATAATACTGTTCTCAAAAGAATATTTAGAAAGTACTCTTGCAGCTTCCATCGTTCCAGCCATTCCGCTCGCATTATCATTTGCTCCCGGCGCGTCATCTGTATAATTATTAGGATCAGATATACGGCTGTCTATATCCCCACTCATAATTACATAGCGATTAGGATATTTAGTTCCTTTTTGAACTGCCAGTACATTTACAACCATCACATCTTTTGTGATACGGTCATTATCACCTTTTTTTATAAGGTTACTTTGATAAAATACATCTAGACAGTTATTACAGTTTTGCGAAGTCTTTTCAAATTCGTTTTTTATCCATCTTCTCGCAGCTCCTATTCCTCTTGTGTTTGATACGGTATCGCTTAAGGTGTGTCTCGTTCCAAAATCTGCTAGTTTCTTTACATCTGCTCTCAAGCGATCTTCAGATACTGCATCTATGATTTCGTAGATTCTCTTATCGGTTTGTGCATTTGCTGTTACTACAGAAAAAAGTAGTGTAAACACCATAAAACCTAAGGTTATGGGTAGTCTTTTAGTAGCTCTAAATAGGGTAGAAGTATGCGTGTTTAACATTATAAAGTGTTTAATAAATTGTTATGTTTTAAAGATACTAAAACAATGTATGTGCTAGAAGTACGCTTTCGCGAAAGCAAAAAAAAATCCCAAACCTATGTTTGGGATTTTTACTGTCTTATTTTATTGCTCTACTAGCTCTATGGTGCCAAAGATTCCAGCGTCTATCCAGCCTCTATTTTTATCTTCACCAGGCACAGCTACAGAACCTATAAAGTTCTCTCGTTCTGCACTTGTGTCGTTATCACAATAAGCAAGCGCAAAACCAAGTTTCTGATGTACATCCAGAATTTTTGGTTCATTGACACCACCATCTTTGTAGGTATCATTATAAACGGTCATCTTACATTCCCAAATCATTGTATTTTCTCCTGTTTTCATTGTCTTAGACACCACGTGATTATTATAAAGCGTAGGGACTTGACCAGGAGCGACATCTACCACGTTTCCATCTAGGGCAACGTGATAGGCAAAAGCATTATGTGTAAACTGGTGCCCACCACCAGAATTATCTGCATCTATAAAGATCTCAAGGCAATCATCATCCCACCACAATGTAAGCGGGTCATCTTCTTTATCATAAATAATATCGTCTGTAATCTCAGCTATGATGTATAAAGCTTCTGGAGTCCATGTGAGCTTGTATTTACCTGAGAAGTCCTCTGCTGTATAGTCTTCACCTAACCATTTTTGATCAAGTGATTGCCATTGCACGTCTTTCCAAGCTGCGTCTGTTGCAAGCCCATCAATCTCTGGTGTTATGGTCGCCTTTATTACTTGGCGTAACTGGTGATCTGTTTTTGAGTTGGGTATTTCTGAGGTGTCCTCAATGAGATCTGATGTTTTTTCTTGTTGATTTGGATTGTTATTGCAGCTAGTGAAAACGATTAAGAATAAGCTTAATGACCAGAAATGCTTCATTGATGTGTGTTGGTTTAGTTGAATATTGAGATTGTTGCTTTGTTTATTTTTTATCCTTTTTAGCAGCGACTATGGCGATTTGTGAACCGTTAGGGGAGATAGCAAATCTTGAAATATCTTGGAGTTCTTCGTCTTCAAATGTTTGGTAGACTTTCCATGCTGATTTATTAGTTTTACTGAGCAGTGTATTTCCTTTTGCAGCTAGTAGCGTACCATCTGGTAACCAGTTAATATCTTCAATACCTTCTGGAAGTTCTGTAATACTCTTTATTTTTTTAGTGTCTGGGTTGATAGATTTTACGACCCATTGATCTGTAGATTTGTCAATAAAACTAATGAGATTTGTATCTGGTATGTTGTGAAATGATCTACCAACAGGGATTTCTAAGTCATCAGATGTTTGATTCTTTACATTATGAATTACAAGGTGTAAGTTACTCTCAACAATATCGGCTCCCACGATATAGTCTTCATTTGCCCATGTATAGTATGCAACCACAGCATCTTTAATTAACACGGGTGCTTTGTCTTGTCTAGGTAAGTAGGAGTAAAGACGTTGTAGTCCATCAGGATCTAGTCGTACGGCCGATATTCCTCGTTTTCCTTTCATAAACTGTGGTGAATACTCACCACCAGATGTAGCTTTGTTAAACTGTCTTGTAGTGCCACGTGTGTATTGAATAATTTCTGTTTGACCATCACGTGCTCCTGCATAAATAATAATGTCATTAGCTAAAAATTGCGGCTGACTATCATATCCGGGATTATTACTTATGTTTCGCTTGTTTGTGAGCGTATCTCCGTTATCGGCTTTATTAATGTCAAGTAGAAAAATTTCTGTTTCTGCTTGAGATGCTGCAAACTGTGTTGTAAGAATTAATAGTATTAGAAGTACGTTTTTCATAAATTATAGATGTATTGTCGTTTAGTACGCTTTCGCGAAAGCATACTTATTTACATTTTCCTTGGTTTTGATGAGTCGTAGTCTTGATCAAGTTCGTCAACTATAACTTCTTTGTTCGAATAGGTTGTTGAAGTGCTGTCATAACTACTTTCTGTATTATCTCGATGAGCAATATCTGGTTCGAGACTATTATAGCCATCAGTAGTATCAGTATTTTTTGAAAAATAAGTAGTAGCAGTCATTTTATTCCAAGCAGGAATACCTAAGAAATCACTGAGCACAACAGCATCTTGTTCTATACTCTTACGGTGCCCATGATCTACCACTTTATAACGCGAGCCATCTTCAAAAATAAGATTAATCTCGTAGCTTGTGTACGAGCTTTTATCACCACTAACGCGTTCTGGCAAAATTTGGAGTGCCTTTATAGTTTCTAGTTTAAAGGTATGAGCATCTTCTGTGACAGTAAGACTTTTAACCTGTTGTTTTTTACCTTTATAGAAATAACCAGTTGATTTATTAAAACTAGTAGTAGTGTTGAATTTTTTTATAAAAAAGATCCCTACACCAATAAATAATAAAGGAAACAGCGCAAAAAGTAATGATTCAATGTTAAAACCTTGATTTATAATAGTCGCAATACTTATTCCAATAAAGATGAGTGGAAATAAAATAAATATACCGCCAAAAATCTTACCGAAAGACGAGGCTTTATAGCGAAGCTCATTATCTGAAACGACTTCTAGTGTTTTGGTTTTAAAATTTGCACCACCACCAGCCTTAGGAGACCAGCTTGTTTTTGAGGCAAGCTCATGGTTAAATACCGCAGGGTCAAACACCGGAGTACTCGCAGATTGCACAAGGCTTTTTAAAAATGAAGAAAGTCCCATTGTACTAAAATAGGACTTTCGATAGAATAATATGTTTGAGAATGGCTAGAGTTTTTCTTTCAAGTATTTTCCAGTAAAGGACTTCTTGTTTTTTGCGACCTCTTCCGGAGTTCCAGAAGCGACTAGAATACCTCCGTTTTTTCCACCTTCTGGCCCCATATCAATAACATGGTCAGCGCATTTTACAAGATCCATGTTGTGTTCTACAACAATAATAGAGTGACCCTTTGCAATAAGTGCCTCAAAGGAAGCTAAGAGTTTTTTAATATCATGAAAGTGCAAGCCTGTTGTAGGTTCATCAAAAATGAACAGTGTTTTATCCTTAGTGGTTCCTTTTACTAAGAAACTTGCAAGTTTTATACGCTGCGCTTCACCTCCAGATAGGGTAGAGGAACTTTGTCCTAGTGTTACATACCCTAAACCTACATCTTGTAGAGGTTTAAGTTTGCGAGTTATTTTTGTCTCATTATGTGCTGTAAAAAATGCCACGGCATCATCAATAGTCATCGTGAGAATATCATCAATATTCTTATCATTGAATTGTACTTCGAGTACCTCTTTCTTAAAACGCTTGCCCTTACAAGTTTCACATTCTAAGTGCACATCTGCCATGAATTGCATCTCAATGGTTACTTCACCTTCACCTTTACAAGTCTCACATCTTCCGCCATCTACGTTAAAAGAAAAGTGTTTTGCTTTATAGTTTCTTATTTTGCTAAGCTTCTGACTTTCAAATAATTTACGAATATCATCGTAAGCTTTAATGTAAGTCACAGGATTTGATCTAGAAGATCTCCCAATCGGATTTTGATCTACAAATTCTATGGTTTTTATATTGTCATAGTTTCCTTTGAGTTCTGTAAATTGGCCTGCCTTTTCACCATAGCCGCCTATTGCTTTAAGCATGGCAGGGTATAATATTTTTCTAACTAAGGTAGATTTTCCACTTCCAGAAACACCGGTTACAGCGGTAAATACACCAAGTGGAAAACGTACGTTTACGTTTTGTAAGTTGTTTTCACGAGCGCCAATAACTTCGGCATAATATTTTGTAGTTCTACGCTTCTTAGGAACTTCAATTTCTAATGTTCCGTTAAGGTATCCTGCTGTTAAAGAATCGCTTTTTAAAATCTCATCATAATCACCTACAGCAACCACATCTCCTCCAAAGGTTCCTGCTTCTGGCCCAATATCAATGATAAAATCTGCTTTTTTCATGATATCCTCGTCATGTTCTACAACGATGACCGTATTACCTAGATCGCGTAGCGATTGTAGCACCTCAATGAGCTTTTCTGTGTCTTTAGGGTGTAAACCTATACTTGGCTCATCAAGAATATACATAGAACCTACAAGACTGCTCCCTAAAGAAGTTGCAAGATTGATACGTTGCGACTCACCACCAGAGAGTGTATTTGACTTTCTGTTGAGCGTAAGGTAGTTGAGCCCTACTTTTTCAAGAAAACTCAGTCTACTTGTAATCTCTGTAAGTAATCTTTTTGCGACCGTAGTATCATACTCATTAAGCGTTAGGCTTTTGAAGAAAGCTGCTACTTCGTCTAGTGGTAGCTCTACTAAGTCAACGATATTTTTACCACCTATTTTTACATAAGTCGCTTCAGGGCGTAGACGCTTTCCTTTACAAGTGTTACATTTTGTCTTACCGCGATAGCGCGATAGCATTACTCTGTTCTGAATTTTATATGCCTTAGATTCTAAGAATTTAAAGAACTTATTGAGCCCATCAAATTCTTTATTTCCGTCCCAAACAAGCTGTTGTTGCTCTGGAGTTAACTCAAACCAAGGCTTATGGATAGGAAAATCAAATTTATAAGCACGATTTACTAGCTGGTCACGATAATGGCTCATGCTATCACCACGCCAAGGGAATACAGCATTCTCGTAGATTGATAGTCCAGTATTAGGTACTACAAGATCTTCATCTATTCCTATTACATCACCATAACCTTCGCAAGTAGGGCATGCACCGTAAGGATTGTTAAAGGAGAATAAGTGAACATTAGGTTCTAAAAAAGTAATTCCATCAAGCTCAAACTTATTTGAAAATTGGCGACGAGAATTATCTGCTAGCTTTTCTATAAATAGTTCGCCCTTTCCTTCAAAAAATGCCGTTTGTACCGCATCTGAAAGTCGGTTTATAAAGTCTTCATCTTCTGGATTATTAATAATTCTATCTACAACGAGTAGTACATCTTTTGCTTTCAGTTTGCTTCCTATTTCAGCAACTTCATCTAGACGTTTTACTTCGCCCTTTACTTGTATACGTGAATATCCTTGTTGTAATAAGGCTTGTAATTTAGATTCTATTTTTCTTCCTTTTTCTAAATGAATAGGAGCGAGTAGGAGTAGTTTTTCTCTTTTCGCGAAAGCGGAAACATGAGCAACCACATCTGATACTGTATCCTTTTTAACTTCATTTCCGGAAACAGGAGAATATGTCTTACCTATACGGGCAAAAAGTAACTTCAAATAATCATAAATCTCCGTCGTTGTACCTACTGTAGATCTAGGGTTTGTACTATTTACCTTTTGCTCGATGGCAATGGCTGGAGCAATTCCTTTTATATAATCTACCTTAGGTTTATCAAGTCTGCCCAAGAACTGGCGAGCATAGGAGGAGAGGCTCTCCACGTACCTGCGCTGTCCCTCTGCGTAAAGGGTATCAAAAGCTAGAGAAGATTTACCAGACCCAGAAAGTCCCGTGATTACAACGAGCTTGTTACGAGGAATTACTGCATTAATATTTTTAAGATTGTGCAGTTTGGCACCCTTAATGATAATATTCTTCTTAGGATTAACATCCTTAACGTCTATAAGCATCGCAATTCTTTAGTTCTATTACAAAGATACCGAAAGTGCTTTGCTATTGAAACCAAGTGCTGGCAGCATTTTGAACGTTATTTTTAATTTATTGTGCAAAATGAATGTTTTTTTGCAAATGTTAACAGATTTATTATATATTTACCGAAATATTCACGAACAAATACACTGCGTATAGTATAGAACTACTTTATAAAATTTTGGGCTAAGGGAATTCCCCTTGCAATTTTAACCTACAAAGTAGTACTTATGAAAAGTGTATTAATAGACGATGCTACGCTCGTTAGCAATTACATCAAAGGAGACGAACAATCACTAGCTATGCTCATAGCGAGACATAAGCAACGTATATACAGTTTTATATACTCGAAGGTGTATGATCGCGATATCTCTGAAGATATTTTTCAAGACACTTTTATTAAAGTTATCAAGACGCTCAAGAAGGGCAAGTATAATGAGGAAGGTAAATTTTTACCATGGACGATGCGTATTGCGCACAACCTGGTGATAGACCACTTCCGTCGTAATAATAGGATGCCTAAGTTTGATAATGCAGGTGAGTTTTCTATATTTTCTGTTTTGAGTGATAATAGCCTCAATGCCGAAAAGCAAATGGTGCGAGATCAAGTAAACAGAGATGTTAAGCGTATTATTGAAGAGCTTCCAGAAGATCAGAAAGAAGTACTCAAAATGCGTATTTATCAAGAGATGAGCTTTAAAGAAATCTCTGATCGTACAGGTGTGAGCATCAATACTGCCTTAGGTAGAATGCGTTATGCACTTATCAATATGAGAAAAATAATTGATACCAATAATATAATTCTAACAGATTAATATAATATGCGGTACATATTTGCGTTCTTAATAAGAATCAAACAAAAACCGCATGGCAAAAACTTACACTACACCCTCGTCAGGTCATAATAAGACGAACCAATTTGAACCGAAACAAGAGACTGTAGATTTTCTCTTGAATTTTTCTAAGGCTTTAAGTGTTATGCATTATAAATCGATGAAGTTTGAAGCATTCATCAACTAAACTTTGATAAAACCTCGACCAGTCATCGAGGTTTTATTTTTTCTTCCTTTTTGCCATCATTTTCTCATAGTCGGCTATTACTGTCTTGCGACCTATGGTTTTTGTAATAATGTCTTTTTCTAGATCCCAGCCTCTTGCTGGTGAGTACTGGCGACCATACCATATAATTTGCAAGTGAAGATCATTCCATACATGCTCTGGAAATAAACGCTTTGCATCTTTTTCTGTTTGTACCACATTCTTACCATTTGTGAAGCCCCAGCGATACATTAATCTATGTATGTGCGTATCTACAGGAAATGCAGGAATGCCAAAAGCTTGAGACACCACAACACTAGCTGTTTTATGGCCCACTGCTGGGAACTCTGTAAGCTTCTCTATGCTGGCAGGTACCACGCCATCATACTTATCTATGAGCATATGTGACAAGCCATGAATGCCTTTTGCTTTCATAGGTGATAGTCCTACAGGCTTTATGATATCTCGTATATCTTCTACTGTGAGCTTGATCATATCATACGGATTATCTGCCACTTCAAATAGAAGGGGAGTGATTTGATTAACTCTAACATCTGTGCTCTGAGCACTCATTAACACAGCAATAAGAAGTGTATACGGATCTTTGTGATCTAATGGAATAGGTATCTGAGGATATAATTCTTGTAACGTTTTTATCGTGAAGTCTACCTTTTCTTGTTTAGTCATATGGTGTGCATAATTATTCTTTATGGTGTAATCCATAAAGCTTAAACGTATTCCTTTATTGTAATTGCGAGAACTCGTAACTTTATAATTCAATGCTTTCACTAGATGTGATAGTTTACGCTTTCGCGAAAGCATAACATTGCTATGTAAAGATAATTAACTAGTGCCAATGATGGATGAGAATTCCTAATTAGCCAAAACCAAACACAGATGAATACATTAAAAGTGGGCGATAAAGTCCCAGATTTTACAACAACAGATCAAGATGGAAACGAAGTAACACTAGCGAGTTTCAAAGGCAAGAAACTTATCGTTTTCTTTTACCCGAAAGCAAGTACACCAGGTTGTACCGCAGAGGCTTGTAATTTAAGAGATAACTACAAGGAATTACAGGCGCAAGGATATCACTTACTAGGAGTGAGCGCAGATTCTCAAAAACGCCAGAAGAATTTTGCAACTAAATATGAGTTTCCTTTCCAGCTACTAGCAGATGAGGACAAAACAGTAATCAACGCCTTTGGTGTTTGGGGACTTAAGAAATTCATGGGTAAGGAATATGACGGTATTCACCGTATGACTTTTAAAGTAGATGAAGAAGGTGTGGTGAGCGATGTGATACAAAAAGTAAAAACTAAAGACCACGCTGCACAATTGCTTGACGCATAGTGTTGTGAACTTAGTCAAAGTATAAAGGGCGATACATTTAATGTATCGCCCTTTGTTATATAAGAATTTATGTAATTATTGTTTTTCATAAACCAGTAATGGTCCGTCGCACATCATCCAACTATTCTGTAATTTACCGTCCTTACGTAATAGTAATTCCTCACTATCATTTCCGGTGCAACTACCTACTATCTGTAAACCATCTGTGTACTTTAATGAATAAAAAATACCCTCACTAGTTTCCTTTGTAGTATAATTTCCAGATGCTTCTATAGTGGGTCCATCTTTAGTTTGCTGCTTTGTGAAAGTCATTTCTGGAGTAAATACATAGGTCTGACTCATGGAAAGCTCACCTTCTTGATCTGATGGTGGTACCATGCCGGCGGTCATCTCAACAAGTTGCCAGGTTTCCCCTTTTATGTCGCTTGTAGTATTCTTATCTCCGCAAGCAGATACAAGAAATATTAAAGAGATACCAACTATGTAATTAAGCACATTCATTATTTATCAGCTTCTAAAAGTGCTTGAGATTGATACCCAAAAAGGTTACGAGACTTAATAAGCTCTGCAACTCCCTCTGGAAGCATACCTTCCCAACCTTTTTCACCGTCAGAAATCATTCTTAACACTTCTCTAGAGAAGATATCTGTAATTTCTGGGTCGTAATTTTCAATATCAAGTACTTTTCCATTGAGTTTAAAGAACTTATACAGTTCTTTCATACGTGGATGTACTTTTAGATTATCGCTATTAGTATATTCTCCTGTTTTTGGATCTTTCATAGGGTATAAGAACACCTTAAGATCTTTAAAGAATAATTTACCGAATGCTTCTAGAATACCTCCACTTAAGTGACGGTAGTAGCTAGTGTCAAAGATGTCAATTAGGTTATTCACACCCATAACCAGACCCATACGCTCCTTAGTATAGTTTGAGAAATACTCAACAACGCGATAATACTCTTTAAAGTTTGAAATCATTACGGTCTGTCCAAGAGAACCTAATAATCGAGCTCTTGCCATGAAATCTTCCTCATCAATATCACCTTCGGCGCGTAGGTTAGACAGTGTGATTTCAAAAATAGCTTCTGTCTTTTTCTCGTTTACACGATTTGCCTCTACAAACATTTTATATGCTTTTTCAAACATATCCATGTTTACCTTAGTTACAGGGCGGAAACTACCGCGCAGCGCAAGTACGTTTTTCTTGTATAGTAATGCCGCTGGAAGGATATTATTACCTTTTGCATCAAACATTACTGCCTCTGTCATTCCATTTTTAACAAGTTGTAAACTCATTAAACGGTTATCTACATGTTCAAACTGAGGTCCAGAGAAGTTTATAGTATCAATCTCTATCTGATCTTGATCAATATGATCGTATAGATAGCGAAGTAAGTTTTTAGGGTTATCATGCTTATAAAAAGCACCATAAATTAGGTTTACACCTAATGTTCCTAGGGTAAGCTGTTGTAAACGAGCGTCGTTTTCATGAAAACGAACGTGTAGTATAATCTCATTAAATTCCCCTTCTGGAGTGATCTGGAATCTAATTCCTACCCATCCGTGACCTTTATATTTTTTTGCAAAATCTATGGTAGCCACCGTGTTTGCGTATGTAAAGAAGATTTTATCTGGCTGCTTGTAGCGTGAGATACGGTCCTCAATGAGTTTCATCTCATGCGAAAGCATTTTCTTAAGACGCTTTTCTGTTACATAACGACCATCATCTTCTACACCATAAATAGCATCAGAGAAGTCTTTATCATATGCACTCATTGCCTTTGCTATGGTACCACTTGCACCACCTGCTCTAAAAAAATGACGAACCGTTTCTTGTCCGGCACCTATTTCGGCAAAAGTTCCATATATGTTTGCGTTTAGATTTACGCGAAGTACCTTATTCTTGAGAGGAGGTACTTTTTCAAAGTCTTTGTCTCCTAAAATTTTAACAGCCATAGTGTGTTTTTATCCATTAATTAATGGTCACTCAAAGATACTAAAAGGTTGTAGTAGCCAAAAAAATAACTGTATTTTTGTTACACAATTAACGGCGTGATAAGCGCATTATTTTCTCAAACATTAGTGAAAATCACCTTTCTCGGTACTGGCACATCACAAGGAATTCCTGTAATAGGAAGCACACATCCCGTGTGTTTAAGCACAGATGCTAGGGATAAAAGATTACGTGTTTCTGTTCTAATAGAATGGGAAGATTATAATTATGTAATAGATTGTGGTCCAGATTTTAGACAACAAATGTTGAGTACGCTTTCGCGAAAGCGCACAACCGAAGGAGATCCAGCGCCCTTGCATGGTATATTATTAACGCATGAACATGCCGATCACGTTGCTGGGCTGGATGACATAAGACCTTTTGTTTTTAGACAAGGTGATATGCCTATTTATGCTCATAAACGAGTTTTGAAAACTCTTGCCGAACGTTTTGATTACATTTTTACGACAGAAAATAGATACCCAGGAGCACCTAGTGTAGCTTCAAAAGAAGTTGTAAATGGTGTATCTATTACATTAGGTAATATCGAAGTGCAGCCTATTGAAGCATATCATGGATCATTGCAAGTCTTTGGATATCGTTTTCAAGATATTGCTTACCTCACAGATGTTAAGACTATTGCAGATGACGAGATTGAAAAATTACAAGGATTAGATATTCTCGTGTTAAATTGCTTGAGGGAAGAAGCGCATTATACACATCTTAATGTAGAGGAAGCGCTTGATCTCGTGGCAAAAATCAAACCTAAACGCACTTATCTTACGCACATAAGTCATCATCTAGGTTTTCACGCAGAAGCCGAACAAAAATTACCCAAAAATGTCTTTCTAGCTTACGACGGACTTACCTTAACTACATAATTTATGAGACGTAATATTTTTTTATACTTATTCCTTTTTGCAGCATTGTATATTATTTTTCAATATATCAACAGTAGCAAGGGATTAGAATACCAAGGGAAGCAGATTGAAAAGATAGAAAGAAAACTAGCAGACAAAGATTCTATTGCAGGAATGTACCAAGAACGTCTTGCACATGTGGAGTACTTCACGTTATTAGGTAATGATAATGCAAAGGAGTATTTTGATAATGATGATCTAGACTTAGCTATAATTAAACCAGCTATAGAAGATGGATTATATGCAAAAAATACAGCTCAAGGTAACGAGCTTATCACATTTGTAGGTGACGGAAGACCTTTCCAAATCAATAAAGTACAGATCTTAAACCATCGCTGGATCATCGCCGACTTTTCTGATGGTAAGAAATGGGGAGAAATGCTGGTGGAGTATTTTGTAAATGAAGACGGAACGGTAGATTATAAAACCGTGGAGAGTTTAGTGTATCCTAATTAAGAAATTATATTTAGGTGATTTTACATCACGATCAGACATAAAAAAACAGGCTTTACGCCTGTTTTTTTATGTCTCTATTTACTTTGTAACCATTCCTTAAACTCATAGAAGTTAGTAGGATGAACTCCGTGACCTACAGGAAACTCACTTAAGGTAGATTCAATCCCTATATTTTTGAGATAGCCAGGTGTCTTGCGAGCAGCATCTATTGGTATTACTTGGTCTACAGTTCCGTGTGAGTTATAAATATTAAGATGTGCATATGATGGACTACTCTTTAAATCTATAATCTCTTCATTGATGTAACCACTCAAGCCTATAACATTCTTAATTTTTTCTGGGTAGGTGAGTGCTACTGCATAGCTTAATATCGTTCCTTGGCTAAAACCTAGCAAGGTTACGTTGTGCTTGTCTACATCGTACTCCGCTACAATCTCATCTATAAATCGTGCGATGATATCTCTAGACTCACGAGCACCATCATTATCTGAGGTTTTTACGCCATCACCATCTATAGTAATATGATACCACGCATTTCCATAAGGTTGCATCGCAATAGGAGCCTTTGCAGACACTATGAAATACTCCTCAGGAATTTCTTCTGCAAAGCTAAAGAGGTCTTCTTCATTACTTCCATAACCATGAAGGAGAATAATTAATGGAGCTTTACCCGTAGAAGGTTTTGATGGTTTACGTGTGATATATTCTAATAACATATAATTGAAATAGTAGACATTACAAAGCAAGTAATGTCCTGATGTATAATTGTTGCTTGCTCGTAGGGAGACTAGTTGTTTCCGCCGAAAACATTTTGGTAAAAGGCACCTACTAAAGGTACAAGTTGGCGTTTACCTTGAAAAGCAGAAATAATTCCAAAAAGCCACAGTGCAAAAAACAGCACTAGAAATCCTATAGATGCCATAGGTATGTCTAGGTAACTGAGCGGCATCATTACTAAGAAGTAGCTCAAGGTTAAACCTAATGACTGTCTAAGATGAAAAGCAGCAAACTCATTTTTTGACTCGCTATTCATAAAATAGGCTATAATTAATCCTACGAAGGTAATGTAGCTTAAAACTGCAGCTGTTTTTCCTTCAAAAACGGTGTTTTCATCCATTAGTTAAGTACTAGTTGGTTATTTGCAATAATTCCATACACATCTCCTTTCATTTTTTGATTAAGGAATATGGCATTATTTGAAGTTGATTTGATGTGTTCTTTAGTAAATGTAGCCGTGCCTTTTGTTGTAAATAAGGTGATATCTGCTGGGCTATTTTCTTGTATTGGATTACTTTGGCCTATAAATCTACGTCTACCGGCAGTAAGTAGTGTTACGGCGCGCTTCTCGCTCACAATGGTAAGTAGCGCTTTAAATGTAGCTTCTTGGGATATAGCGCCATACATAGCATTATCAAACTCTACGTGCTTGCGCTCAACATCTAGGGGATTATGATCACTAGTCACCATATCGATAGTGCCATCTTTTACACCTTCTATCAATGCATCTACATGCTCTTGATTTCTTAGTGGTGGTAATACTTTATAACGAGTATCAAAATCATCTATAACTGTATCTAATAAGTACAAATTATGTATTGCAACACTACAAGTAACGTCTAATCCTTTCGTTTTAGCTTGTTTTATAAGTTCAACACTTGCCTTTGTGGAAATTGTAGGGATATGAAGGCTTCCGCCAGCATATTCTAGTATATGTAAGTCTCTTGCTACTTGAAGACTTTCGGCTATAGCGGGAATTCCTTTAAGACCTACTCGGGTGCTTATTTCTCCTTCATTTACCATTCCTTTTCCAGCAATTTTCTGCTCTTGAGGAAATGATAAAACAAGTCCGTTGAATCCTTGCGTGTATTGCAGTGCAATTTTAAGCAAATTTGGATTTGCGATAGGTTGTTGATAATCACCAAAAGCCACAGCTCCGGATTGCTGCATATCGTATAATTCTGCTAGATCTACGCTTTCACTATTTCGCGTAAGCGCACCTATAGGAAAAAGAGAAGTTGCATGTCCTTCGGCCATTTTTTTTACAAAAGTGACATCAGAGCTTGTGTCAATAATAGGGTAGGTGTTTGGATTGAGTGCTACTGCTGTAAAGCCACTTAATGCCGCAACTTGTAAGCCGTGATCTATAGTTTCTCGCTCCTCAAATCCTGGTTGCCCCATACTCACGCTACTATCAAACCAACCTTGTGATATATGGAGATTATCGCGCTCTATAAGCGTCTCTCCTTTTGTATTTTCTAGATGTTCTCCTATTTCTATAATGAGGCCATCCTTAATTCTAACATCTTTTGTACTACTGTGATGTGGGCTATCACTGTCTACAATTATGGCGTTCTTTATGAGTGCTTTCATTTATAGAATTTTAAAATCAAGATTTCTAGTACTAGGAATAACAAGGCAAAAATAACAAACCATTTCCAAAGCGATTGGACACTATCTGCTGTTTTGAATTCGTCAAAAAGATCTTCTACAGAGGTGTTATAATGATCTGTAGCACCCGTGTTTAATGCTGCATATCGTAATGTGCTTTCACTGCGACTGTAATTATAACTGACTTGCTGTACCGTATTATCTGATAGCTTAATATTGTAAATACCTGCTTTAGATGGCGAGTCACTCGTTGTAATTTGTACTTTATTTCCTTTGGATTGTTGCAGAGGAATAAGTGTATTTGAGCGGTCTAACATGTCTTCCAGACTTAAAATATCATCTTCTTGAAGCGCGACAGGTATGTCGTATGTTGTGTTTTTACCTACAGGCATATATAATCGTGGCAACTGCAAGCTCTGTCGCGACATATTGTAAAATGTAGGGACTATGAGCGGCGAACTTTGGAGGTTTGAATTTGCTACATCTATACCTCCAGAGATTACAAAGAAATTTGAAGAATAAGACAAGAAAGGACTTCCATCTTCAAAACGAAGTAACGCATCTCCACCTTGTATGGCAAAAGACTTTGAAACGGACGGATATTGAAAGTTTTTTATTCTTGCATCAAACACATCTTTATAAACAGGATGGTCATAATTGATGGTGGTTACTAATCGCTTGGTAGTTTCACTTTTTGAGATATCAAAGTTTCCTAAACTGCTTAACGCATTGTTGTAACTAGTCGCATCTGCATTTGAATCTAAAATAATGGTGGTAATTCCTCCCGCTTTCGCGAAAGCGTTCAAAGCACCACTAAGAGATACGCCTATTTCTGAAACTTGATTTATAACGATATAATTAAAATCTGGTATGCTGCTATAATCCAGATTCTTAATGTTTGTGCTTTTATACTCAAACTCTGGAGCCGTAAAAATACGTGACAAATAATCTGAGTTTGCACCATTTATTGCGAGTACTTTTATGGGCTGACTTTTATTAATGTTAAAAAACATGGTGTTATCAAAAGCGAGTAGGGGATCTTCAATGACGATACGCCCTGCGATTTCTTCTTTTGTGTCTATATCAAAAACTACGGTAGTCGTTAGTTCGCTATCAAAAGATGCTGTTCCCTTAGCCAGTAATTGATCACCGTTGTATAGAGAAACGGCAGTATTTATATCTTTCTTTTCACCTGCTGAAAGCGCTACAGTAAGGGCTATGCTTCCTGATTTTCTTTGTGATATAAAAACGGAATCTATACTTACATTGTTTTTTATGACAGGCTGGAGCTGCACGTAATGTTTTTCTACACCATCTGTTTGTAGTTGATACGCCTCACCATTATCCTGAAAGTCAGAAATCATAATGAGCCTCTTATCTTTTGATTGGTCTCTAGAAAATTCTTTCTGAGCTCTGAGTGTTATGGCAGTTTCAGATAACTGTGATGCTGCATATGGTAGTTGTAGCAACTCGTTACGCATGTTTTTGACAGTGGTATTTCTATACGTATCTGTATTTGTAATTAAAGTGAAGGTTTGATCCTCGGGAATATTAGTAATAATATCTTGGGTGGCCGTGCGTAGCAATTGTCCAGAAGAACCCTTTGCTTGCATACTGAATGAGTTATCCAAATAAATGATAGTTTCCTTTTCTCGGGTTGCGCTATCTGATTGTGTGATAAATGGTTGAGCAAATGCTAGCACAATTGCAGCAATTGCAGCCATACGAGACAATAACACGAGCCATTTCTTTATGGAATTACTCTTACGAGTTTGAATGTTGAGCTTTTGAAGAAAGGCAACATTTGTAAACGCTTCTGTCTTAAACTTACGAAGTTGAAATAAGTGAACGAGGATAGGGATAAGCAGTAAGAACAGTGCATAAAGGAGTTCTGGATGTCTAAACTGCATGTGCGATTTTAGGTTTGTTCAAAAATACTTAAAACGGACTTTATCGCCTAATGGTAAAAGTGAAAATACTCCCTTCACCAACCACAGAAGAAACACTAATAGTACCACCCAATCCTTCTACCAGTTTACGCACGGTTGCCAATCCCATTCCAGAACCTTGTTTGCCATTACGATCTTTAGTTCCTGTAGTTTTAAATAGGTCAAAAATAATGTCTTGTTTGTCTTCTGGAATTCCGGTACCATTATCTTTTACAGATATAGTGTAGAAGTCTTTAGATTCCGTTGCACTTATTTGGATGGTGGGAGTATCCTTGTCATTGTATTTTGTAGCATTATCAACAAGATTTGATATTATCTGGTCAATGGCGATTGTAGAAACAGATGCTAACTTGATATCATCTGTAACGTTAATAGCGACATCACTAGACTTATGTAAATCTGCTACGTTTTTAACTAGTTTAAAAAGTGTAGTATTCTCTTTTGTTGCCAGTAATGTATCTGCTCTATAATAGTCCAGAAGCCCATCTATATAACCTCTCATAGACTTTGCCGAAGTATCTAGATGCTTTAAATACAGTGCAAAATCTTCATCATTGCTATCCAGGTAATCTTCTTTCAAGAGGTTGAGTAAACCTTCTATACTTGCAAGTGGAGACTTAAGATCATGAGCTACTAATCGAGCAAAATCTTCTAAACGATCATTACGTTGTGCAGTTTCATTTTCTGAGGCTGCGAGGTCCATATTGCGTTTGCGAGCCTCAAATAATAAAACTGTTTGCTTTGCAAGACCACGCAAAGCATCTTGTTCTTCTAAGGATAACGTTCTTGGTTTGTGATCATAAACACATAAAGTGCCTAAAGCATAACCGTCACTTGTGCGTAAAGGAACACCTGCATAAAAAATTGCTTTAAAATCTTTAACTAATGGATTATCTTGAAAACGTTTATCTAAACGAGCATCTTCTACTAGAAAAATGGGCTCTTCTGTGAGAATAGCGTGACCACAAAATGAGATATCTCTAGGAGATTCAGACATATCAATACCACGTCTTGATTTCAAAAAATTACGATCTGCATCTAGCAATGTAACTAGTGATATTGGTGTATTACAGATGTGAGAAGCAAGCTTTGTTATCGTGTCATAAGCATCTTCTGGAAGCGTGTCAAGAAGTTTATATGACTTTAATACTTCTAGTCGTTTGCTTTCGTTAATTGGCTTTTGAGGTGCTATCACAGTGTAATTTTAATCAAAAATAGTCTTTCTAAAATATAGCTAATCATATTCTATATAAATAATACCTATAGTGCATCGAGAATAATTAAAACTTCTCGAAGGCTCCTAATCCAAACAATGCAAAATCATATTTTACAGGATCATTAGGATCCATTTTTCTTAGCGCTTTATCTAGCTCCTGCAATGTTTTTCCGTCGTTTTGCTTTCTCTTAAGCAGTTTAAGTTTTCTAGCTACATTACTTGTATGGACATCTAATGGGCATGAAAGTAAACTAGGGGAAATAGTGTTCCATATTCCAAAATCTACTCCCGCATTTGCATCACGTACCATCCATCTCAAAAACATGTTGATACGTTTTGCAGCAGAGTTCTTGAGTGGGTCACTCACATGCTTTTGTGTTCTTGGTAAATGTTCGACCTCAAAAAATAATTTCTTAAAATTTGAAATAGCGGGTTGTAGGCCTTCACTTGTGATTCCCTTCTTAAAAGCATTTTCTAGACCGCCATGATTGAGGTAAATGTGCTGTAATGCCCTTATAAATGTCTCTAAATCTCCGCTATTAAAAGTGCGATGTACAAACCCATCAAAAAGGTGCGCTTGTTCTGGATCGTAGTTTAAGATAAAATCATAAGGTGCATTCCCCATGATATCCATCATTTTTGTAGCATTCGTTATGATACTCTTGCGATTGCCCCAGGCAATAGTAGCTGTTAAGAAAGCGGCAATCTCGATATCTTCTTTTAGTTCAAATTGGTGAGGGATTTGTATAGGATCGTGTGGAATAAAATCGCCATTCTCATATTGAATTGCTTTTTCATCCAAGAAAATTTTAAGATCCGTTTTATTCATGTGTTACTCTGCTGTATATAGTAGGGTGTGGTGCGCTTTAGCGAAAGCGTATTCATATTAATTATTCACAAACTCACCATCTTTCATTACAAGCTTACGGTCTGCCATATCTGCTAGCTCTTCATTATGAGTAACAATAATAAGCGTTTGATTAAACTCATCTCGTAATCTAAAAAATAGTTTATGTAGATGATCTGCACTTTCTGTATCGAGGTTACCGGAAGGCTCATCTGCCAGAATGAGTGCTGGATTGTTTATAAGTGCTCTAGCTACTGCCACACGCTGTTGCTCTCCTCCAGATAGCTCATTAGGTTTGTGATCATAGCGATGGGACAGCCCTAAAAAGTCAAGAAGCTCTTTAGCACGAGCCTCTGTGGGTGCCTTATCTTTTTTGGCAATAAATGCAGGAATACACACATTTTCCATCGCTGTAAACTCTGGAAGTAGCTGGTGAAACTGAAAAATAAACCCTATGTGCTCATTACGGAAAGCACTTAGTAACTTAGATTTAAGTCCTGTGAGAGATTTTCCGTTAATGGTAAGTTGTGCCTGAGCATTATTATCAGGCATATCTAGAGTGCCTAGAATCTGTAGTAGCGTAGTTTTACCTGCGCCACTTTGACCAACAATAGAAACCACTTCACCCTTTTTTACATTTAAAGCAACGTCTTTAAGAACTTGTAGGTTTCCAAAAGTTTTTGATATATGTTCTGCCTTTACCATAATACAATATTGACTGTGAAAGTACTATAATACCTGCTTTTTACCAACGGACTAGGCGGTCTTTTTAAAGATGCCTTTTACATTATTATAATCTATAAAGTAAGTGACTCTAAGTGATAATGTATGGTTAAGAGGTTCATCAAACAAGTTACCAAGACTCTGGCCATAATCTAAAGTAGATTGCTCATCAAAATTCGAAATTTGATGGCGGTATAGTAATGATGCTTCGCTTCCTGGAGCAAAACGCCAGCGATAGCTCACGTCTAGGTTCCAGATATTGAAATTTGCATTAGGATCACGCTGTACGGTGGTATCGTAGTTATCTATTTGAGATCTCGATCCATCATTGTTAAGTAAGTAATATATATTACTACTGTGGTCTGAAACCGCCCAAAAATTACGTAAACTCAAATTAAGCGCCTTGTATGGGTCAAAATTATAATTTACATTAATTCTATTTTCCAAGGATTTAACATCTCTAAGACCTAAGAATACCTCTGTATCTGTATTATCTACCCATCCAAAGTTGTCTTTTCTGCTTGAGTAATTTGATGATAAAATAACGAGTAGTTTATCTGAAAACCTATAACGAGGCGAGAAATTAATACTGTGATTAAATTGGTCTTGATTGCCAAACCAAGAACGTATAGAACCTCTTAAATCAAATGCAAATTTCTTTCTAAAGTCGGTTGAGATAAAGCCACTGCTCCCTAGGTTAGACTCAAAGGTTACAAATCTTCCGTCTACTCTGGGTTCAAAATAATCTTGCTCTTTTCCATTAAGACTCATGTCGATTCCAAAAGCTAAGCGTTCTGTAGTTGAGAAGAAAGAATCAAAGCGTATACTGTTTCTAGTTTTTATGCTTGGCTCGTATAGCCTTCTATGTCTTACGGTAAGATCAAAGCGATATCTGTTGAATTTACCTCTAGGCTGTATTAACTCATATGAACCACCCACTGCAAAATTGTTAAAATTGTTTCTAAAATTTAAACCAAGATCATTTATATTGAGTTTGGTATCTGCAAAGTCATGTCCAAAACGGTATCGCCAGTTGCCTTTTATTTTCCTAAAATCAAATTCTGATAAAAAACCGCTAGTAGTTTCTCCTGCTTCTCTTACATTGCTAAAGATTGCGCGCCCAGAGGCTCTAAAGTTATTTCCCTTATCTGCTAGGTCAAACACACCTCCTGTTACATTTGCATTTCTAAATTTACTGCCACTTCTAGTTACATTAGTATTAATAAGAGAAACGGAAGAGTTTTGATTAAACTGTTGATCTAAAACAAAAACATTGTAATTAGTAAGAGGTTCTATCACTTCGTCACGTCTAGTTTTTTCAATAACTGTGGTTCCATTCACTTCTGTGGTAATTGTGTTTTCTATGGTTGCAAATGTCTCTTGACCTATAGAATTCAAAAAACCAATACCCAAACCTCCTTTTGTACGTCCAGAAATCTTGACAGAATTTGCAAGCTTTACGGTAGAAGGTGAAGTTATCACTTCTTCTGTACTTAAGAGCTCTGGGCTATTAGAGGGTGCACCACCTATACGTCTTGAAAAGAAGATTCTCCCCTTATTAAATAAATCTATTCCTTCTGTAAAGAATGCTCTATTCTCCCCAAAGGTTTGCTCAAAAGGACCTAGGTTAAGCTCTACATTATCAAAAGCTACCTGACCGAAATCTGGAATTAATTGTGCATCAAGTGTAAAACTGTCTGTAAGACCGTATTTTATATCAAGACCTCCGGCAAAGTTGGTCTCATTATTCCCATCAAAGAAATTAGTAGATGTTTGAGCAAATGGAAATAAAGTAAGTCGTACAGGGGGATCAATATCGCGCACACCTGTTACGGTTCCATTGTATTGTGTGTCTCTACCAACACCACGTTCTATAAAATTCCATGTATGCGTTTCATTCTTTTTTACTAATCTTCTATAGAAATTTACACTCCAGTCTTGAACAGTAACCTCTGGAAACCGCAGTGCATTATAAGGAATACGATACTCTGCATACCACCCTTTATCATCTCTTGAAACTTTACACTCGAACACTACATTAAATCCAAAATCTCTGTTATTTTGTGTTATACGTTGATCACCTATGGTTCCTGCACTGGTCACATAAAATCGAGTTTCATTAATCCCGTCATTATAGGTGTTTAATGCAACTACAAAGTGATCCGCTTGGGCAAATACCTGATCTCGCTGACTGAACTGACTAGGAATACTTTCTGGGTCCGGGTCAAATAAATAAGCTGCTATGTAAACTGCATTATCATCGTAAGCCATTTTAATCTCTGTACGCTGATCTTCATCTATTGTTCCTACATTTCCAGGCTCAAACATGTTAAAATCATCATAAGTTGCCAGCGATTTCCATACGGCATCATCAAGTACCCCATCTATTTTAGGCGGCGTGCTTATACGCTCTGCATTGAGCGTTTTCGTTTGCTGACCGTATACTGATAATGAGGGTAATAAAACAAGGGAGAAAATTCCCAATAGAAAAATGCGCATGACATGTGTTTGGTTTGCTCGACAAATCTAACCGTGAGATTCTAAGAAAACTCCAAATAAAAAGTTAAATAGAGAAATAAAAATGTTTAATAAATAGTATATTTGATTAAACAAAAAAAATAAATTGCACTCATGCCATACAGAAGCTTTGAAGAATACAACATTGAAGTTACAGACGAAATAAAAGATAATTTTACGTCAATTATAAAAAAATTAGGAGAAGACACCGACAGAGAAGGTATTCTAAAGACACCTGAAAGAGCCGCAAAAGCAATGCAATTCCTTACCTCAGGATATGAGATGGATCCAAGTGCTATACTTAAAGGCGCTATGTTTAAAGAGGATTATGATGATATGGTTATCGTAAAGAATATAGAGCTCTATTCATTATGTGAACATCACATGCTACCATTCTTTGGTAAAGCTCATATTGCATACATACCTAATGGACATATTGTAGGATTAAGTAAATTACCACGTATAGTTGACGTTTTTTCAAGAAGACTACAAGTACAGGAAAGACTTACACATGATATCTTAGAGTGCATTAACTCCACATTAAACCCTAAAGGTGTTGCTGTTGTGATTGAAGCGTCTCATATGTGTATGATGATGAGAGGTGTGCAAAAACAAAACTCCACAACGACGACTTCTGGTTTTAGAGGACAATTTGAAAAGCAAGAAACTCGTAATGAGTTTCTCAAATTGATTTCCTCTAATTTAGATTAATAATTTTGGAATGTTATTTGATTAGCTTAAAGTATTATATTTAATATACTTATGGATAATCAAACAAATAAATACAAGCTTTTATTAATTGGACTTCTTATAGACGTCTTAGGGATACTTACCTCAAGTTGGGTATTCCCGGTAATAGGAGATATGTCAGACGTGGTCTGGGCGCCATTATCTGCATGGCTTATGACAAGAATGTATAAAGGCACTGCGGGAAAAGTAGGGGGTGTAATCACCTTTGTAGAAGAGGTTGTACCTGGATTAGACATCATTCCTTCTTTTACCTTAATGTGGCTATATACGTACGTTTTGAAAAGTACTGCAATAGGGCAAAGTATTGAGAAGAAATTTGAATAGTCTTCTCAATTACAATTTGAACTACAATATTTTGTTATAAAAAAAAGCCACTCAATCGAGTGGCTTTTTTATGATATTGATAAAGAGTAATTGTATACTAGTACTCTCTTAACGCCTTTACGTATTCACGTAATTCGTCTTCATTTGTTTTTTTATCTACATCTCTTATTAAGCAAAAGAAGTAGTGTAAGCTTTCTTCCGGAGTGCTTTCGGCAGGATCTGCAGCTGCAATAATTTCTTCATTTTCATCTTCAATATCATCATCTGCAGGGATAGGAATTGCAAAAGTTCCTGTTTCCTCTATGTGTTCAGCGGCAAGGCGTGTCGCTTTGGCTAATAAAGGTAGTTGCTCTGTAATAGTATGTGGGCGAAGTGCTTTAAGGTCTTCAACCACTGTATTTGTTATAATTCCGTTTTGAGCTACATCTCCTATGAGTTTTTTGATCAAGTTTACGGCTTTACTATCTTGAAGTGTATTCATTGTAAAATGATGATTTATATATGAAGTTGGTATTGTTGCAAAAATAGGTTTTTGATTCGCTTTTTACGACTATTTTTTATTATAAATTCGCAATAAGTAATCAATTAGCAATGAGCAAACGGGCGTTAAAAAAGCAAATTTCCACACTAAGCAATGCAGAATTGCAAGAGCAAATTATAGAGCTTTATGAGCGTATACCTGAGGTTAAGACCTATTATGACTTTGTATTTAATCCTAAAGAAGACAAACTCGTAGACGAGGCAAAAATTAAAATAAGTAACGAGTATTTTCCCACAAGACGTAAACGCCCTAGAAAAAGACGTTCTATTGCACAGAAGTATATCAAGCACTTTAAAACTTTAGGTATGAACCCGCTGTTGCTTTCTGATGTGATGATTTTTAATATTGAAATAGCACAGACTTTTGAACAATCTAGTCCAGGACTTCCAGATGCGTTTTATAAAAGTATGCTCAATTCCTTTAAAGAACTCGTGCAGTATGTTACATATCATCATTTATTAGAGGATCTTGGCGAACGAATAGAAGGCATAGTTTCACTAGCCGAGGATGGAAAGTGGCCTAATGCAGCTTTGTTTGATGAAGCAGCAGATCCATCATAAAGACATTCACTTTCATTCATTTATCTGAAATTCGACATAATTTTTAAAATTGTGTCAAGAATTCTTGCGGTACGCTTTCGCAAAAGCATAAAAATCCCTTAGTTTTGCAAGATTGACTTTTAACCGAAGAAACCTACACTTTTGAGCGACGCTATTCAAGAAAAAGAAACTCCAGAAAAAGAATTATACGATTACCAACTCAAGGATCTTGAGGCTGTTTTTAGCGTAATGGATCGTACATCGGAAGATTATAACTTGTTGTATCAACTGCCTACTGGTGGTGGAAAAACGGTTATTTTCTCTGAGATAGTTCGTAACTATATAAAAAGGGCTAATAAGAAAGTTGTAATCCTCACGCACCGTATTGAACTTTCTAATCAAACCTCGAGAATGCTTACTGAATTTATGGTTCCTAATATGATCATAAGCAGTGATGTTAAGACACTAGATGATAGTGAAGATTACATGTGTTATGTGGCAATGGTAGAAACGCTTACTAACAGATTACAAGAGGAGCAGATGAATATGGATGATGTGGGTCTTGTTATTATTGATGAGGCGCATTATAACTCTTTTAGAAAACTCTTCAGCTACTTTGAAAAGGCTTTTATACTTGGGGTAACAGCGACTCCCTTAAGTTCTAACATTAAGTTGCCCATGAAGGACAACTATAGCGAACTTTTAATAGGGGAGAGCATACCGGCTTTGATAAAGAGAGGATTCTTATCTAAAGCAAAAACAATAAGCTACAATGTTGGGTTGAGTTCGCTTAAGCTTGGTATTAATGGTGATTATACAGTGAAGTCTTCAGACATTCTGTACACAGATACCATCATGCAGCAAAAGCTGTTAAGCGCTTATGAGGATCAATCTAAAGGGAAGAAGACGCTTATCTTTAATAATGGTATAAATACCTCTCGCTACGTCTATGAGACGTTTAAAATGGCAGGGTATGACATACGCCACCTTGATAATACCCACAGTGCTAAGGAGCGAACAGAAATCTTGGACTGGTTTAAAAATACTCCAGATGCAATACTTACTTCTGTAAGTATTCTTACTACTGGTTTTGATGAACCTACAGTAGATACTATTATCTTAAACAGAGCAACAAAGTCACTTACCTTATACTTCCAGATGATAGGTCGTGGATCACGTATTGCTCCAGGTAAAACTACATTTAAGGTACTTGATTTAGGAAATAACGCTGCACGTTTTGGACTTTGGGAAGCACCAATAGACTGGAAAGAGATTTTTGCATACCCAGATTTCTATCTTGAAAACCTAATTGCAGATGAGGAGATAGAGCGCAACTTCACCTACGTGATGCCTCCAGATTTACGCAAGGAATTTGCAAATACTAAGAATGTTTATTTTGATATCAAGAAGGAATACAAACGTGTAATTAAAGAAGGACTTAAAGCAAAAACAGCATTAGAAAATGCCATCGAGCAACATGCAGAAATGGTGATTGAAAATAGTGAAGATGTTTTTGATGCGAGAATCCTTGCACGTAAGTTAAAGGATGATATCGCGTATCGAGTGCGTCTATATTCATATAGTATTATGAATAACACTAAAAACTATAGAGACTGGTTACAAGAAGATTACGAGCGTAAGTTAAAGCTTAGAGTTAATCAGATTTGTAGAGAACGAGATATGTAATCTCTGCAAGAAACTACCATAGTATATTTATAAAAAGAGCCCAGAAGTATAAACTTCTGGGCTCTTTTATTTTTGAGGATGATTAATTTCTATAATGAGAAATTAGCTTTTCTGTTCTGCGGCATATGCTTGCACTTCATCAAGAACACGTAATAAATTACCACTCCATAGTTGCTCGATTTCTTCTTGTGTATAACCACGACGCACAAGCTCTATAGTAACATTCATAGTTTCTGATGCATCGCTCCAGCCTTCTACACCGCCACCGCCATCAAAGTCTGATGAGATACCTACGTGATCAATTCCTATCTTTTCTACTAGGTAGTCTATGTGATCTATAAAGTCTGTCACATCTACCGCAGGAGGAAGGTCTGTGCGTTCTGCCAGTTTCTTCTTCTGTGCAGGCAGTAGTACGTTTGTATACGTTTCGTAATACGCTTTTCTTTCGGCTTCTGGTAGCGCTCTCGCTGCCGAGCGATCAAGCCATGTAACTCCAAGAGAATCTGCGATGTTTTTTATTACTTGATTTGCTTCGGCTTGGTATGCGTCGTTTTTTTCTGTGTTTAAGTAGCTTTTAAAAGCAACTGTTTGCACGACACCGCCATTATCTTGCATCCATTGCAATTGCTCATCATCAAGATTACGGCTATGATTACATAATGCTCTTGCCGAAGAGTGAGAAGCTATAATAGGCGTCTCGCTCATTTCAATCATCTGGCGCATTGCTTCCTTACTAGGATGCGATACATCTATCATCATCCCAACACGGTTCATCTCTGCAATAACTTCTTTTCCTAAGTCACTTAGTCCATTGTGAAGCCAAACATCATCTGCTTCACCGGTGTTACTATCACTTAGCTGGCTATGCCCATTATGCGCTAGAGACATATAACGACCTCCTAGATTATAGAACTTCTCTACATTAGAAACATCTGTGCCTACTGGATATCCATTTTCTATACCAATCATGGCTACTTTTTTACCAGATTTCCAGATATCTCTTGCTTCTTGAGAAGTAGTTGCTAGCTGGATTTGGTCTGGAGCTATCTCTTCACAGAGTTTATGAATGGCATCAAATTTTGACATTGCATTCTCATAAGCTGCTTTATAACCTTCTTCGTTAAGCTCTCCTTGACCTGTATACACTACAAACCACGGCACGTCTAGACCACCTTCTTGCATTTTAGGTAAGTTTACCTGTGAAGCAAGATTTTGAGTATAGTTTACAGTATCTGTAAAATTATCTACGTTTATATCGCAATGCGTGTCTAGTGTCATCACGTTACTGTGTATTTCTTTTGCTTTTGTAAGTACTTCAGCCTCCGTCATTTCTTTAGGTGGTTCAACTTCTTTTTTCTTTGTTTCTTGACACGAAAACATCGCTAGTAAACATGCGGTAATAGTAATGGATCTAATCATTGGTTATGATGGTTTTTGAAGATCCTAAGATACTGAAATTGAATGTTCCCATTTTCGCGAAAGCGTAAAAATCTCAAAAGTTAATAAAGAGCTGTGTGTCGTACCATATACCATTTGCATCTTGTATAGATGCTATACTGGTGTGTGTGGCATTACTTTCTATAGCTGCTTTATGTTTAGTACTCTTAAGCCAACCTTTTACAACTCCTTGTGCTGTGAGATAACCTTTACCTACATTCTCGCTCACAGAGGTCGCTCCTTTATATTTCAAGTAGTCACTGCGTTTAAAGAAGTTATCATGACTCATAAGTCGCTTGTCTACCATATAGTTAGTGTGATCAAGGGCTTGGGCTTGAGATAGAGTAGTGGTTCTCAAAGTAGAGATACCAAGACTGTCTCGGTAGTCATTTACAAGCCGTAAGATGGCAGCTTCTCTATTACTATCACTGGGTCTGTTGCTCGTAGATGTAATAGGCGGACTAGTGGTGGTGTTAGATTTCTTTTTCTTTTTACAACTGGTAGTAAGCACTACCAGAACGAGTAATACGTTTAAAATTCTCATATTTAGATACTTATGGTTAATAGTAGCTAAGTTATAAAAAAAAGAAGACCCTAGCGCTTATAGCAACTAGGGTCTACCAAACTAACCAACCAAAAATCTAATTCTTATCCTCTTCTAGATCTCGTAGATGTACTTCTACTTGACTTGCTATTTGAACTTCTGTTCGTGCGCTGTGGTGCAGCCTTACGAGAAGAAGATCGCTGAGTGTTTACTTTACTTGAGCTTCTACTCTTAGTAGTTACCGCTCTTTTTTGTGAGGTACGAGGTGCAGCTTTAGACTGTGTGCGTGTTCCTCTATTTGTTGCTACAGACTTAGTGCTTCTGTTTGTAGTACGCGTTGTAGGTCTTGTTGTTCTAGGAGTACTCTTACGTACGCTATTGCCAGATCTAGATGACACAGATGGGCGTTGTCTAGGCGTAGTAGTTGCTGTAGGTCTTCCTCGTTTTGTTTCATTACGTCCAGAAATTACAGCACGCTTGTTTGTACTTCTTCTTGACGTTGTAGTAGCAGTACCACGTTGTGCACCATTACGGCTTGTAGATTGTGCCACACGACCATTTCTACTTGATGTATTTGCTGCAGTTGTTCTACGTGCAGAGGTGTTATTTCTTCTTGAAGCAGTAGTATTTGCACGACTTGCAACACGTCCTGTGTTTGCTCTTGTAAAGCGAGCGTTATTACGATCTACATTATCACGTCTACCATTATTATGAGCTACACGACCTCTATCTGGACGTCTAAAGTCACGGCGAGCATTTGCATACCCACGGTTGTAACCTCTGCTATAATTGTTTCTATGATATGCGTAGTTATAGCGTACTGGATTATAATATCTTCTATATGGTGTATTAAACACTAGACATCTGTTAAATACAGGTCTATAGTAGTAATTATGGTATGGGTGGAACACATAGTTTCTGTTATACACGTTGATGAAGCCTGTATAGTGAGAAAATAGTCCGCGATTGTTGTAATAAATCTGTAGTCCACCTACACGAGATATTCTGTTATTTCTATAGTTGATACGTACGTCACCAGCTTGTGCAAGGCGCCCGAAATTATCATAATATAATGGAGTGTCTTCTACTTGTATCACAGCTCCATACTCATCGTACTGTACATATGGATCGTAGTCAAAACCTGTATTAAAGCTTATGCCTACTGGCCCAGCGTTTACAGAGAGGCTTACTCCTTCTACATACTGTGGAATATAAAAATCAAACTCTCCATCTGGAAATACTGAAAATTCGATACCGTTTTCTACAAAAATATACTTGCTACCGTCATATACGGTACCGCGTCGTATTGATGTATCTTCTTCTGCTGCATAGGTACTTGCCGAGAAGGTAAGTAGTCCTATAAATAATAATGCAAGATGTTTCATAATGTTCGTTTTTAATTAATTGTGTGGATTGATGTTCACAATTAGGTAATTACAAGTAGCGTGCCAAAGTCTGAAAAGCACTCTATACCAAGTAGGGTAGTAGTACCGCTTTCGCGAAAATATTAATTCATTATACTTAGTTAAATCACTATAAATGAAGTTGATGTTCGAAGTGTGAGAATATAATCACCTTGTAGAAAGTTACCTTGATATTTTCTATCCTTAGTAGCTCTTATGGGATTTAATTTCTAAGAAATGCATGTGATATGTGTACGTGTAAAACGTTAAATAACTCTGAATTAGCATTTTGATTAACAACTAGCTATGATGCTTTAAAATACCTTTATCAAAAAAAACATTAAGCTATGAATACTACACAGAACAAAAAGCACGCAGATTTTCAAGATGCACACAGAAGATCTTCAAACTTTAATCGTACCATTCCAAAAGAAGAATTTGAGATTAAAGGTAATGGAGACGTTACTTTAGATAATGAGTAAGACTTATATAATACTTGTAAGTTTTTTTAAGATAAACCCCTTGATAAAGAGCCACTACCACATATAAGGTAGTGGCTTTTTCCTATTATAGAGATGATACCTTACTCGTTAAACTTCTCTAAAGACAACTCTTAAATACTATTAAAGTGCATTCTCAGCATGTAGTCTCCCCGTAATTTTACAACAACAAAAAAAACATTACCAATGGAAAGAGAAATTAAAGGAGGCTTTAGAACCATAAATCCTCATACCGAACAATCAATTAAGGAGTATACATATTTTACAGATGATCAGGTTACAGAAGCGATAGACAAATGTCACGACGCTTTTAATGATTGGAAAATGCAATCGCTTGACGATAGAGCCACTGTAATAAAGAATATAGGAGAGCAACTTAAAAATTATAAAAATCAACTTGTACAACTAATGACCGATGAGATGGGTAAAACCATTGAGCAAGGAAAAAGTGAGATTGACCTTTGTATTGCCATCACTCAATATACTGCCGAAAACGGAACTAAAGAACTACAACCAATAGAAAGAACATTAATGGATGGTGGTAAAGGAATTATTACCTATTCTCCTGAAGGTGTTATATATAGTATCCAGCCTTGGAATTTTCCAACATACCAACCACTTAGAGTTGCCATTGCAAACTTACTTGCGGGTAACGGAATTTTATTAAAGCACGCTCAGAATGTAACAGGAAGTGCTTTACTAATAGAGGAGATGCTCTTGAAAGCTGGTGTTCCAGAAGGATTATTTAAAGTACTTGTGATAGATCACGCACAGTCTGATAAGGTGATAAGCAATGATAAAGTACGCGGCGTTACATTTACAGGAAGTTCTGCTGGAGGAAAAATCATAGCAAAAACTGCAGGAGCATCTATTAAGAAAACAGTGTTAGAGCTGGGAAGTAACGATGCATACATCGTACTTGACGATGCAGATGTAGAAGAAGCTGTAAAAGCCTGTGTACAAGGTAGAATCATAAACAATGGTGAGACTTGTATTGCTGCAAAACGTTTTATCGTAGTAGATAAAGTGTATGATGCATTTAAGGAAGGCTTCGTACAAGGAATGAAAGATGTGGTCATGGGAGATCCTAATGAAGATGGAACACAACTCGGACCTATTGCTCGTAAAGATTTACAGGAGTTGCTAAGCGACCAAGTAAAAGAAAGTGTAGATAAAGGAGCAAAAATTGAAACTGGAGGAGAAATACCAGATGGAAGCGGTTATTATTACCCATCTACAGTACTAAGTAACGTACAGCCTGGACAACCAGCTTATGATGACGAACTCTTCGGCCCAGTGGCTTCTTTAATTAAAGCTAAGGATAATGAAGATGCAATGCGCATTGCAAATGATAGCCGTTTTGGTCTAGGAGGAGGAATTTTCTCAAAAGATGAAAAAGCTGCAATCAAACTTGCTCAAGAGCACTTTGATACTGGGATGATTTTCATTAACTCTTACGGACTTGCACAGCCTATGATGCCTTTTGGAGGAGTAAAAGACTCTGGATATGGTAGAGAGCATGGAGGATTCGGGATGAAAGAATTTGTTAATGCTAAGTCTATATTATTAGTAGAAAATGAATAATATGAGTTATCAATCATCTTTTATGAAGCAAGCCATTGCGCTAGCTCGTGAAGGTAAAGATACAGACGGTGGCGGCGCTTTTGGCGCCGTCATTGTTCGTTCAGGGCAGGTCATTGCGGCTTGTCATAATCTCGTGGGAGGTTCGCAAGACCCTACGCAGCATGCAGAGTTACGTTGTATTCAACTAGCTTGTAAAGCACTGGGTACAAAAGATCTTTCAGATTGTGATTTGTATACGAGTTGCGTTCCCTGCATGATGTGTTTAGGCGCAGCGAGATGGGCTCGATTTGAGAATATCTATTACGGAGCTTCTGCTGCGATGGCAAAAGATGCTGGCTTTATCTATAGCGATATGTTTTACGCTAGAGATATTGAGGCACGTGATCAAGAGTTTAACATGCAACAGTTTCTTGGAGAAGAGGCAGCTGCGGTTTGGAACGAGTAATTATGGAGTTACGCTTTCGCGAAAGCGTACTAAAAACCACTACAATGATATTAAGGCTTCAAGACAACTATTCTTGGAGCCTTTTTCTTTATCCAGAATAGAATACAGAGTGATATTGCAGCACACGAAGAAAAACCAATGAAGAGTGGGAGCGTGGTTTCCTCAATAAAACGACCTATAAATGTACTGATGGGCACCGCCATGAGTGTAGAGATAAGACCCGTGATTGCCGCTCCTATACCAGCAATGTGGCCTACAGGCTCCATCGCTAGCGCTCTAAGATTTCCAAACATAAAACCAATACAGAAAAACTGCATTGCAAAGAACCCTATAAGCACATACACTGGAGGATGTAGTATATTGTTAAACAGAATTAGATATAATAAGGACACGGCAAGGAAACCTATGAGTGAACCGGTGACTATTTTTTCCATCCCAAAACGCACGACAAAGTTGGCATTAAGTAAGATAGCAGCGCCTATAGCCGAGGCAAGTCCGGCAAAAATGTAAGGAAACTCATCTACGAGACCATATTGATTTTGGAAAATTTGCTGACTAGCACTAATGTACACAATAAACGAACCAACAATAAAGCCTTGTATAATCGTGAATCCCATGGTACGCTTGTATTTTATGGTTTCGCGGAATCCCTTTGAGATACGCTTCATAGAAAACGGAATTCTATTTGCTGGTTTGAGTGTTTCCTTTTGGCGCCTCCAGAACCACAGCATTACAAAGAGGCTTATTATTACCTGTACTAAGAAAATCGCTTGCCAGTTCCAGGTATCCAGAATCACTTTACCCATAGCGGGAGCGATTATAGGAACAAGTAAAAAAACTACTGTGACAAAAGACATAATACGCGCCATGTAGTCGCCCTCATAAAGGTCTCTTATAATCGCAATACAGATCGTACGCGGCGCCGAAAGTCCGATTCCCTGTAATATCCTTCCTAATATCATTACTTCAAAACTACGTGTGTACATACATAAAAATGAAGCGATTATAAAGACGGTAAACCCAAAGTAAACAGAAGATTTTCTACCTTTAGCATCGGCTAGTGGTCCAAAGACGAGTGGTCCCAGGCCTAGACCTAAGAAAATCATGCTTATGAGTAGCTGATTATCGGCTGGAGTTTTGGTCTGTATAGCAACACCTATAATATCAAGTGCTGGAAGTAGGGCATCAATAGATAGTGCGGTGACAGACATTAAAGCCGCCATAAGTGCGATAAATTCTATTTGTGATCCTTTCGTTTTTTGCATTTGGCAAAAGTACGGGAATGCCTTACGAGCGATGGTCGTTTTATGTAAAATCTAACATCGTGTTAACATCCCACAAAGGAATAGTTTTTGCTAACTATCTAATAAAATTGCACCCTATGAAAAAATACATCATCATCATCATCATCATCCCGTTTCTTATACTCGCAATCGCGTGTAAAACTAAGCAACCCATGACGCAGCAGGAGCTCGCAACCGCAAGCCGTGTGCAAGAATTAATAGACAATCGCCAGATTGATATTACAGCAACCTGGGCATACCCACTGGCAAGTAATGTGCTCAACCAACTAGCAGTAAATAATGGGCTAGGGGCTGGTAACAGCGGCAGCCGCATCAATTTACTGGGTAACGGTAACTTTCTCAAAATACATAATGATAGCGTGAGCGCTTATTTACCGTATTATGGCGAGCGCAGGATGGGCGGTGGCTACAACTCATCAAATGGTGTGGAATTTTCTGGAATTCCAAAATCCTTTGAAATTACCAAAGACAAAAAAACAGATCGTACAGAAATAACATTTTCTATATCTCAAGATGCTGAAACCTATGAGGTATTTATAGAATTTTTTAATACCAAGAAAGTACAGATTTCTGTAAACAGCGTGCAGCGCACAAGCATTCGCTATGATGGATTTATGGATTTAGATGCTGAATAATGTTTTAATAACGCTTTCGCGAAAGCGTAAAAATGCATTTTTAAACCTGTAAAACAGTTTGTAATGAATGAATTACAATTCGGGAGTGAATTGTGACTGTTCAGGGCATATCATGTGGCGGTGGTGTAACATTGTGTGTTATTTGTGGTCTCTTATATAAATCAAAAAACGAACCAATGACCATCATTAAACAACTTAGCCTTACACTCTTAGTACTACTATGCAGTGCTAGCGCTTTTGCTCAGAAGCCTCTTACCGCTGCACAGTGGCAAGAAGATCTAACTTATCTAAAAGAAACCGTACATAAGGAATACCCCTTCTTATTTAAAAAAGTCACTGCCGAAAAATGGAATTCGGCCGCAGATGCATTTTATAACAAAATCCCTACGATGCAAGAGCACGAGGTAAAAGTAGGGTTAAGTCGTATGGTGTCACTCTTTGAGTACGGTCACACCCAAGTACCTTTTAGTACGGTTGCATCACAGGGAGTGCTGCCTGTAAATCTATATCATTTTGAAGACGGAGTATTTGTAGAAGGGGCAACTAAAGAAAATGCAGCCATTATAGGCGCCAAAGTTCTTAAAATAGGAACTGTAGCAGTATTACAAGCTATAGAAAAAGTACGTGCCGTTGTACCCGTTGAAAATGAATCATATCTAAAAGCCTACGGGATGCGGTTTCTCACCGTGCCAGCAGTATTGCACGCACAAGGAGTAATCCCTAAGTACAGCACGGCAGTTACACTCACATTAGAAAAGGAGGGGAAACAATTTACCCATACCCTTAATGCGATACCGCTTGAAGAGTTATCAAGAGATTATGGCTTTACAATCCCTAGTGAGCAGTGGGAGAGTGGTAGAGCGCAAGATGCGACTCCCTTTTATTTAAAACATCTTAACGACAAGCTGTATTATTTTGAAATGATACCAGGTACAAAAACCTTGTATGTGCGTCAGAGCTCCGTTTTCCACGATGATGAAGAAACGCTACACGATTTTTATAAACGTCTTTTTGAGTTTATAGATACGACAGACGTACAGAAGCTTGTGTATGACGTGCGTCTCAATGGTGGTGGAAATAATTATAACAATAAACCCCTCATAAAAGGACTTATGGCAAGACCTGAGATAAATAGCCGTGGTAATTTTTTTTATATAATAGGTCGTAACACCTTTTCTGCTTGTCAAAATCTTACAAATGAGATAGAGCAGTACACAGAGGCGATTATAGTAGGAGAGCCCACTGCCGAAAATATAAACTTTTATGGAGATACTAAACGCGTTACTTTACCTAACTCAGGACTCAACGCATATCTCTCATTTGCCTGGTGGCAAGATAGATCTCAATGGGATAATAAAGACTGGACCATACCACATCTAGCTGTAGCGATGACATCTGAGGAGTATTTTACAAATCAAGATCCTGTACTTGACGTAGCGCTCAATTACAACGAGACCGGAGCTATTTTAAACCCAATGGATTATCTCACGGAGTTATTTACCGCAGGTAAATTTGCAGAGGTAAAATCTGTAGGTATAGAAGTGGCAAAAGATACAAGATATAAATACTATGATTTTGAAGATGAATTTGGTACAGCTGGCTACAGACTATTTTCAGGTGGTAATAAAGAAGGCGGATTGTTTATTCTAGAACTGGTGGCCGAAATGTATCCAGCGTCTACAGGAGCATTATACAGTCTAGCAAGCGCACAAGAAGAAATGCAACAAACTGATAAAGCAATTGCAAATTATACAAAGTTTATAATACAACATCCTACAAATCAACTCGTATCTACGGTAAAGAAAAAACTTGCGGTATTACAGAAACTATAGATTAGTTATAATGAGTGGTACGCTTTCGCGAAAATAATATGCAGCACGGATAACTTAATAACTCAAAGTGAAATGAATCGCTCTAATGAAAATTAGAGCGATTTTAATTTAAAGAGGGTATACAAGTGAAGTAAAGAACTATTGTGTTGTGTAATTAAATATTCTATTTGACATAATATAAATTATAGTACAAATTGATATATAAGTTAAATGGCGAATAGAACCTTTTCGGTTCTATTTTACATAAATGCAGATATAGCGCCTTTAGGTCTATATCGTCAGCATTTATGTAACAGCCCTTTTACGTACTTATTGCTATAGTGGACTTTAAGAGATTCACGGAATCTTATAACTAAAATAAAAACCTGGGAGAATATTTTTTTGAAAGAGCTCTTTTTCAGACTGATCAATTATTACAGCTGCAAAATGCTTGGTAATTCTTTTGGTTATAATTCGCTTATATGGGAAAATATGCGGGATGATTTTGTTTGAGCGATTCTTGTGGGTTGCTAATTCAACTTTAGATTAAGATTCTATTTGACATAACAATATCTAACTATTCAATCCTTCTATTTTACTTTTTTAATAACTCCAAATATTAACTTATCACTTTGTGACGAAGATGAACGATATAAGTAAGAATTGTCATCTAATATTTCTATAATTTCTACATTAATAACATTCCCTATTTTTTCCTTGTCTTTATGTAACGGTAGTTTGAGAGTTGTTAAAACATATATATTTTCATCTGTCCAATCTATATTGTATACTTGGCGTTCACCTTTGTAGCCACTCTTTTCAATTTGTCGTTTTCTTCTTCTGAGTATACGTGTCTGATTATATGCTGCGGCCATATATTTAAATTCACCTTTCTTAAATTGCCCACATTTTTGCAAATCTTCTTTTCTAAGGGAACTTGTTTTGTATTTAGGATTTACGAAATAATATACTGATCTCCATTCTTCATTTAGCATTCTCATTGGATATTTGAGCTCGCCATTCATAAAATGTTCTAGACAGCCTTTTTGCCAACCTACGTTGTGATAGGTCGTTAAATTACTATCTATTTTGACATCATATCGTTTACCGATGTTGTCAACTTTATAAGTGATAACAACATTTTCTACTTTTTCAACATCATCCACAAATGTTTGACAAAATGAAAATTGGCAGAAAAATAAGAAAAAAATTAGGGTGTATTTATTCATATAACTAGCTTGAAAAAAGAGGAATATAATATAAAGAACAATTTAAGAAACGACAAAAAATCAGCTATATAGCATTAGGATTAATCTAGAGTATCTTCGACTAACACTATAAAGGGCTTAACATTCTACTCCCCTATTTTATTACCAAAGTTTCTGAGGCCATCAAAAAAATATCAACCTAAAATTAATTTTTATGTGTAATATTAAACTTGTTCACAAACAAATCATCCTAAAACTTGTTCTTCTGAAAGTATTGATTTGAATTTCTGATATCCATCTACTCTGTGTTTTTTGTAAAAATTTATTGACTCATTATGATTTTCAAAATAAGTCTGTTTTTCACCCCAAATTTTCCAAACAATATTTTGATTTGTGTCTTCCAAGTATTTTTGTAATAAATCTTTTCTCAGGTATTCAAAATTTTGGTGTGAATTGTAATTTTCGTGGAAATGATATTTCTTGTACGCAAGTTGTCCTTTATCATCAAATAAATCAAATGTCTGCGGTTTTGGGAATAAATTTAAGTGAAATGATAATTCTTTGGAGAGTACGCTTTGATGCCCAGCTTGATTTGTTTTACTATGATATGATTCCCAATTATATCCTGATACAGGGCTAAGGACTTTGAACTCTTTATTAATTCTTTCTTCAATTTCTATTTCATCAGGAGACTCCATAGAAATACTTCCTTTATTAAATACAACCTTTGGATAATAACCTTCTTCTCCTTTTTTTACTTTCCTCTTTCTTCTTTTTATTTTAAAATATATATCACGGTAATTGTCATAAGTAGAGTCCATCAATGTATTCATTTCTCCAGCATAGGTATAATAATTTTCAGATAATTGATTTGAATTACCATAAACTGCATCCTTGTCTTTAAGAAAACATAAAAAGTCATCATAGTCTTCATTTGCTACTATATAAGCCTGTAATACAACAAAGGTTTTTCTATTTGATTCTTCCTCAATCTGCGAAACCATTCCCCCTACGCAAATCCAATCTAAATTATCTTCATCCAGATTTTTCACATTAAGGTAATCTGACATCGACGGTATATTTTTTATCTTGTACCAATCAATTAATGGTAGATGCCTATCTCCCAATAAGTCATCTTCGAAGTATAACTTATTTTCTGGAAGCACAGGAAATGTGGGATCAATGTCGGCTCCAGATGGTCTAAAATTAGGATATTCTTCTTTAACTAAATCATTATCCTCTCTAAAACCGTATATCTCGAAATAAGCTATCCAAGAATATTTTTTTCCGTAACGATCTATTGTAGGTTGTTCATCTCGTGGATATAGATAATTATCATCGCCAAGTCTTTTTTCTACCTCCCCAAAAGCCTCAAAATTCCAACCTAACTCATAAATTCTCCAGTATAATTGTCTTCTTACTTTTTGTTTTTCAGGTGGGTTGGAGTATGAATGTCCGTTCGGCACAATTCTTCCCAAGGTATAATTGCTAAAATCCATCCTTAAGGGCGATTCGTAATGATAATCTCTTTCGCCATAATCATATTCCCCCCAATCTCTTATTCCACCAAATGAATAAGGAGGCTGAGAAAGTGCATATTGATCTTTTGAGAGTAAATTCGGGCAATGTTTATAAGCAATGTCAATTATACGTCTTGCATATTCTCTTGTTAAAATGTGCGTAGTACTACATTCTGCTTCCATTTGAAATATTAATTCATACATCTTTAGCCCGATATTCTTCAGATCTTCTTTATCACCTTTTGATAAAAGTTTACATTCGAAAAGAGCGATTACAATCCCATAAAGGCTGGCTAACATTCTCTCTGAAACATAAGGGTCGTTTATTTTTAATGAAAATATAACGAGCTCAAAAAATTTATTTATGTACTTTTTTCCATAATAGTAAAGTGCTTTGGTGGAAAAATCACGCATATCTTTATTAGTCGAAGTGAGAAACCACATAATTTTTTTTGATGCTAAATGCAGTCGCTCGGAGTGATTTTCTTCCTTGATAGTTACTTCCTCAAAATTTTGAATAAGTTTTTTAAAACCATATCCTCGTAACCCTAGATATTCTTTTCTAATGTATTCAGTCCAAGTTAAGTCTCTTTCAGCCATAGGTAGTTCTAATAATAAATCTGATAATAGATTCATATTTAGCGGATGATTATTATCAAATTCAGTGTTAGAAAATAAATTAAATAATAAAGACCTATTCGTTATTTTTGTAAATACATCTGATATGAATCTTATTGAATCTGTTCTAATTTCAACAACGATGTTAGTACTCACTTCAAAAAGGGCTTTTACAATATTTGTTGTTAATCTATTATGAAATGAAGGTTTGTAGAACTTTAATCCAAATTTCTTAATAGCTAATACGCAGAAACATCTTAATATGTCACTGTAAAGTGGATGTAGCGAGCCTTGCACTAATAATTCATCATAAAATTTTGAGCTTGAAATAAAACTACTACAGTCATCTACGCTTGTAATTCCATTTAGTATTGATTTTGCAATAAAATATCCACTTAAAAGATCATAAGTAAATGTTACGACTTCAGATTCGCCAAAATCTCTAAAGATTAATAAATCCTCTCTTTCTAAAGCGATTAATTCATCCTCAGAAAGGGCTGAAGGTACCACCTCAGTTAAGTCAATATCTCTTGCTCCATAATTCCATAATTTATTTGAAATTATACTTAGTTTGTCAAACAAAAATGTCCTATTGAACCTTGGTTCTCTCTCAAGTTTTGCCAATACACTATCATTAGATTTTTTAATGTATTGATCAAAAACATCAAATAAATCTTCATTTTGAAATGAAACCTTTTGACCTTGTTTGGCTTCGCAAAATATCTTTAAATAAAGAGGTTCTCTAAAAGAATTTAATGCTCCAGATCTATTTTCTAGAGTTATCTTATAATATTTGAAATATTTATCTATAGCTTCATCCAGATTAAAATTTTCAAAACCATCTACTCGTGCTTTTTTCTTATAGTTTCCTTCACCGTATTTGAAATAATTCTCAGGAAAAATCGCCTTTTCGTATGAACTGCGATAAGTAGTAATAAATAAAATGTGTGGATAATTTTGATTTATTTCATTGATAAATGCCTCTAAATCATTTGACCATATTTTTTTCCAATGATAAGCCTCGTTAAGTCCATCAATCAATAGAATTACTTTTGTTTTATGAATTCGTCCTGAGATATTTAGTGCCCCTAGCAAATCACTAACACTCCAATTACTAGGAATGTCTAATAGAGTTCTAAGTTGCTCGCGAAATGGCATATCACTTTTAAAATCTTTGCCAAATAAAAATATTGCAGGTTTATTTTTGTTAATTTGATACTCAACAGTGTTTACGGCAAGATGGGTTTTTCCTTTAGATGCTTTCCCAGTTATATGTAGTTCATTTAATTTTATAAATTCAAAGTAATAGAAAATCCCTTGGTAGGAATCGACATAATTTCTAAGCGTAAAATATGGACCGAGGATCGTTTCTCTACATTTTTTAATCTTGTTTTTGACATCCTCATTTTCTTCAACTTCTTCAGTATTCCAATGGATATTTGGTATTTTCTCGATAAGTTTATATCCAGAATACTCACTGTATAATTTATCTAACTCTCCCACATAGGACTTTATATTGCCAATCAATGAATCGAGTTCTGTGAATTCTTCTTTTTCAATAAGTTCGATTGATTTATTAATGAGCTGATTACCTCTATCTATGATCTCTGGAATACCTCTAGACAAAACGTATTTTTTCACAGTTTCATAATCATCCATAAAACCAATCGCATTCTCATTGTTTTCAATCGCTTTGATTCTAGTAGAAAACTCGACGGCAAATCCTTCTATATCTAATTCAGCAGCGTGCTCTTTTATTAGTGTAATCAAACGTTCATCACACATAACACGAGCAATTGATGTATCGGCCTGACCTTCTATGTGTAGACCATTGAGGTATTTTGCTTTTATAACACTAGAGGTTAAAATGAGTTCAAATTTTTTCTTGAACCAATCGAGATCAAGCATTTTCTCAGAAAAGAAGTATTTATGTATGTCTGGATAAATCCTCAAGAAATTTAATATCTCACTCTCACCCCAATGATCTAATGTAATAGAGTGTAGGTCAGGTAAAACTTGTTCCCCATTTCTTTTGGTTTTATCTAACTTATTATAAAACCAATTCCTTTCATTCGGAGTAAGAGAAAGTTTAGAGCATAAAATCCACTTTTTTAGATTACTTCCGTGAACTTCGCCTGCTTTTTTAAGAGACTTTTTTATCTGTTCTTTACCACCACCTTCGTCGAATCGTCCAAAAAACTTGCATTGCCAGCCCCATATATCTCCGTTTGGAAATTCAATATAAAACTCAACGCCATCACCACCACCACTGTCATCAATAGATGATAAAACTCCTTCACCTTGATATCTTTCATATGTGATTTGATAACAGAGTTCTTCAAAACTCTTTTTTTGATCACTTCTATATGGTTTAAGGTCCTCCCAATTAATTAAACTACTCATACACTGATTTTAATATATAAAATTATAGTAATTATTATAGCTTATCAAATTACTCAGTGATTCAAACAAACTCTTTTTAAAATTCTAAATCTTACAATATTAATTAGCCTCGGAATTCCACTTCACACACTTTTCCTTCACATTACTCTAGCCAACGCTGTAAAGAGTGTGTCATCCAGATCCCCAAAAATAAACCTCTATCACCAACAACCTTTACGAGAAACCGTAAACCAACAATCTTTTCTCCCAAAGCCCAACATTTCCCCTAAAAACCACTTCTAGCTATAACTCAGTTATTCCCTTCTGTAATATACCCTCCACAAAAGCGATTAACTACCCACATAAAAGTCTAAGGCGTATTACTGCTCACTTACAGTTTTTATTACCTTAAAATAGATGTTGATTCCTTAACGGAGAGGAAATGTGGATTCTATGCGGGAGGTTGTGCATTTTTTTAAGTCTAGATAGTATCTGTACAGTGTATATTCTCCTGTATGATAGCCTCAAGCGCTTCTTTGTTGATAGGCTTATTGATAATATCACGTATGCCCACATTGTGGCATCGCTCTTTTACCTCGCTTATTTCTAGAGCTGTTAATGCTATGATGGGTATATCACCATCTTCTGCAGAAATCACTTCTGAGGCTTCAAAGCCGTTCATCACGGGCATATTGAGATCCATTAAGATGAGATCAAAATGGGTGTTGTGGTATTCTTTTATAGCTTCCTTTCCATTTACAGCAACGGTACACTTGTGACCTAGCGTGCTTATTAGTTTTTGAGTTACTAGTTGGTTGATTTTATTGTCCTCAACGACTAGTATGTGTAGGCTTTTAGTTTCAGAAACCATCGGTTGCTCATCAAGCTTATCTGCAACTTCGCATGCTAGGATAAACGAGAATTGCGATCCTACTCCTACTTCACTGGTGACAGATAATTTACTGTCCATAACCTTCATTAAGGACTTAACGATAGGCAATCCAAGACCAATACCGTATGAGGTGTTTTCTTCTGTGTTAGCTTGTTTAAAACTATCAAAAATGACTGCTAGATTTTCTTTTGAGATACCTGTTCCTGTGTCTGAGACTTTAAAAGCGATGTGATCCTTACCTTTTTCTCTTTCAGCTAAATTTACACAGAGCGTTACAGTACCATTTTTTGTGTTTTTAAGCGCATTATCAATGAGTTTTAAAAGAACCTCTGTGAGATTAGTTTCATCTAAGATGTAGTAGCTAGAAATCTCATCTGCAATAGCTAGTTTTAGTTCCGTTTGTTGCTCGTTTGCTAGATAATGTAAGGAGGTAGTAATATTCTCTAAGAGGTTGCCTAAATGAACCTTTGTACGCTTAATCGTAATGTTGTTAGACTCTACTTCATTAATCTTCAATATATTATTTACCACCGATTTTAAATGATCTCCAGAGAATTTTAAAGCATTTAAAAGACCTTTATTTGTCTTAATAATGGAAGGATTTTCTATAAGCATCTCCGTTATACCTACCACTCCATATAAGGGTGTTCTTAAGTCGTGACTAATATTAACTAATAGCTCAGATTTTAATTTATGGGCGTGTTCTGCTTCATTTTTTGCTTGTAATAGGGCTTTATTATTTTTTTCTAGTGCTAAGAATGACAACCGCCTTTTGTGATTATAAAAGATTAAAAAGGCGGTACTTAAAAATAGCAGCGCACTAATACCTCCTATAAAGATAGCGTTAGATTTTAATTGAGACGATTCGGCTTTTTGTTGGAACTCTTTTACTTTAAAATCTGCTTCAACTTGTTCTATTTGGAGATTTTTTATCTCATTAAAATCTAAGTCTTTATAATAGAAATGTTTTCTAAGGCTTTCCAGAGCCGCGTCATATTCTCCTAGCTCTTGGTGTATCTCACTTTTAAAATCATAAATATCTATGAGTCCTCTGATGAGGCTATGCTCCTCTCCTATCTCTAGTGCGTTATTGATAAAGGTGAGCGCGAGTCTATGATCTTCTTTTTGGTTGTGATAAATAGCAAAGTTCAACTGTTGTAAAAGCCCGTAGATTGGGTCTTTTTTGTCAATGAGAGGCAACAACGTATCGGCTTCTAGAATGTAAGGATATGCTTTATCTGGATCTTTAAAATTAAGGTACATGCCCGCTATATTGTAATAGGTATAAAAGGAATGCTCATTTTTGCCTGCCTCTAGTGTGTATACGATAGACTTTTCAAAATAAGCAGCAGCCTCGTCTGCAGTGGTTATATCCATTGAGTATATATTACCGAGACCGTTGAGTGAAGCTACGTTTACGAAGTAATCATCTGTTTTTTTACGGAGTGCGAGGTTATAGTACTTTTTCGCGGAAGCGAAATCTTTTATAGCTTGATAGGTATTTGCCAGACTCACATAAGCCTTTGCCTGTAAGGTTTTATCCTTACCTTGATTTGCATATTGCACGGCTGATGTTGCAAATTTTAATCCATCCTTATAATTCCCGTTTAGGTTTTCCTCCTTAGAAGAGGAAATTAAAATACTCACGCTATCAATATCGCCACTAGCGCTATTTTGAGATACAATAGGCACGCAATAGCAATATACAAGTAGGACTAAAAGTAGCTTGTTTTTCAACTTAAATAACTTTTGGGGCACTAGTAAGATAGCAAAGAATAATTTAAAAGTCACTGGAAAAGAAATTATTACGATAAAATGCACACAAAATAAATAATTGTTACTTCTTTAGTTATAGACGCTTAAATCTACTATTCAGTAGTTATGTGTAAGCTGTTTTTAGTATTGTTAAGAGAAATATACGTTATATAGAGTCGGTATATTTTTTAGAATTCACCAACTAAATTTTCTGTAATTCAGAATTGTTTACTGTAAATTTTAAGTAGACAATTTTCAAAGGAATTGTTTTTTTTACTATATTACAGAGACAACTACTTCATATTTAAGTTATTATAACCCCTAATTGTAATTACATTTTATATAAGTTTTGAGCCTTAGAAACGTAATTAAGAATCTAGATGAAAATCAAGTATTCTTAATTATTGTACTTGTATTATATTCTTAACTAACCACCGCCCCATATGAATAGTTTTGATATTAATTTTTTAATAGTTTCCTCATTTACCGCCATCTTTGGTGTTTTCGGAGTTTATCACTTTGTTTCTTATTTAATTTTAAGGCACAAAATTCTGTGTCACTATTGTATCATTCTTTTTGGACTCACACTACATTGGAGTTGGTCACTTTTTCCAGAAGGATTTCTTCCTGAGGTTATTCAAAAAAATGGATCGCTTATCTCTGCAATGACTACCACCTTTGGATTTTTATTGTTTACAACCAATTATTTAAATATTCATCGCGGCAATCATCCTAAAATATCGCGTAGTTATACTTTTTTAAAATATAGCACAGTTTTAATCCCAATTCTTTTTGTTCTTAATATTCTAACTATCCATATTCCTTGGTTACATAGTTCGCTCGTAATGTCTGCAGCGATTACTGCTTTGCTATCTGTACTTTTGAATATTTTTTCTGGGATTCGTTTATTTAATGAAGAGCGTTTTAATAAATACTATTTGTATGCATATTCCCCGATGCTGCTCTCCTCAGTCATCTATATAAGTGCATGGTTTTTAAAGGAAAACTATGATGTTGATAGGGAGTTTATCGTATTCATTACATCATTACTTATTACACTCCAACTTATTTTATTTTCTATTCTCGTTAGTTATAAGTTTAAGTTTATAGAAAAGTCTAACATGAGGACGCAGGTAGAAACTAATAAAATGCTTGCTCTAGAAGTAGACAAGCAGACGAAAGATCTACAAATTGCAAAGCAAGATGTAGAGAGTAAAAATCGCGAACTTGAATCTGTCAATTCTCTTAAAAACAAGCTGTTTTCTTTGCTTACACATGACGTTAGAGGACCGCTGCATAATATTTCTTTACTGGTCAATCTACTTGAAAACCAAATAGAGGACAATGAATTAAAAGAAATCTCACAAAGTCTTAAAAATGAGTTGGATGAGAGAATTGCCATGGTAAGCGCCTTATTAGACTGGTCATATAATCAGCTAGAAGGAATTAAACTCAATAAAAAGCACTGCGATATTGAAGAAATATTTAATACTATGGCAAAGCAATTTCAACGCCCAGCAAAAGAAAAGGACATAAAGCTATTATTTGAAATTGAAACCCCTACCCTATTTATTGATGAAAATATGTTTAAAGTGGTATTACGTAATTTGATTTCAAACGCCATAAAATTCAGTACAAAGAATCAAAATGTCATATTATCAAGTATGAAAGGGCTTGAGGGTATTGAAATAGGCGTACAAGATTTTGGTGTGGGAATGAAAACTAATTGGCACAAAAATCTTGTTAAAGATTGCATACCAAAGACCACATTAGGTACTAAGGGAGAACAAGGAACTGGCTTTGGGCTACTCATTTCAAAAGACTTTGTTGAAATGAATGGAGGCGAACTTTTCTGTACGAGTACACCCAATGAAGGCACTCAATTTGTAATGCGTTTTGCGGTGAATAATAGCTGATTTACGCTGTGTCTATAAGAGTTTATCAAGTAACTTATTAATAAGCAGATTGTTTCCTATATCCTTATAAAAACCTACCAACCAAAACATAACATTATATTTTTTTACATTTTCTCTCGTCTAGTTGAGAATAATTACTACTTTTAAAGTCTAAACTTTAGGAGTAGCTATTAAATTAGTTTGAGAAAAATCCTTAGAACCTGATTTGGTTAATACCAACGTAGGGAAAAGTTAGAGGTATTGCAGTGCTTGCATATTCCCTCTATTTTTAATTCTATCCTTCTCATTTCTTTATCGTTTATATAACCGAAGCAAATGCTTCATAATTGTATTAAACATGATAAACATAAAGGTCAATCAAACCTCGTATCAATTTCCAGCACAGGTCACACTAGATCAGATTCTTACCCAACTCGATATTTCGGTTAGTGGGATTGCTGTGGCTATTAATGAGCGCATTATTACCAGATCACATTGGGTTTCTACCATTCCTGATGATGGAGATGCTGTGCTTATTATTAAAGCCACACAAGGTGGATAATAGCTACTTCTAGGCACTTCAAGAGTAGAAAAACATCATTAATTAATCCAGAAAGATGAAAAATAGAGACACTGCGCCTAAGCAAGGCGGCATTACCCGAAATCCATTTCCTAATTCAAAAAAAATCTACGTAAACGGTAAGATTCACCCACAGATTAAAGTGGCTATGCGCGAGATTGCGCTTAGTGATACCGTGGATTCCATGACCAAAAAGAAAACACCTAACGAGCCAGTAACGGTGTATGATACTTCTGGACCATATACAGATCCAAACAAGGAAATCGATATCCATAGCGGTATAGAGCGCATACGTGAGTCGTGGATTTTGGAGCGCAATAATGTAGAACAATTAGACAGCTACTCCTCTACCTATTGCAATGAGCGTCTTAATGATAAGAGTCTAGATCACATGCGTTTTAAGCTTTTAAAGAAACCTTTGCGTGCAAAAAAAGGTGAAAATGTTACGCAGCTCCATTATGCAAAACAAGGAATTATCACTCCAGAAATGGAGTATATCGCTATTCGCGAAAATCAGCGTATCGATGAGATGACGGAGATTAGAAAGCAACATAAAGGAGAACATTTTGGTGCGTCTATTCCTGATAAGATCACGCCAGAATTTGTACGCTCAGAAGTTGCAAGAGGTCGTGCCGTAATTCCATCAAACATTAACCACCCAGAAGCAGAGCCTATGATTTTAGGACGTAATTTCTTGGTAAAGATCAATGCAAATATTGGAAACTCTGCAGTTACCTCGTCCATTGAGGAAGAAGTAGAAAAAGCAGTATGGGCATGCCGCTGGGGAGCAGATAATATCATGGATTTATCTACTGGAGAAAACATACATGAAACACGCGAGTGGATCATACGTAACTCCCCTGTTCCCGTGGGAACAGTTCCTATTTACCAAGCGTTAGAAAAAGTAAATGGCGTTGCCGAAGATCTAACGTGGGAGATTTTTAAGGACACCTTAATTGAGCAAGCAGAGCAAGGCGTAGATTATTTTACCATACACGCTGGTGTGTTATTACGTTATGTGCCTATGACCGCAAATCGTGTGACGGGTATCGTCTCTCGTGGCGGATCTATCATGGCAAAGTGGTGTCTTGCACATCATAAAGAAAGCTTTTTGTATACACATTTTGAAGATATCTGTGAGATTTTAAAACAATACGATGTCGCCTTTTCATTAGGTGACGGTTTGCGTCCAGGATCTGTAGCAGACGCAAATGATGAGGCACAATTTGCTGAGCTAGAAACACTAGGCGAACTTACAAAAATCGCTCGTAAGCATGATGTGCAGTGTTTTATAGAAGGTCCTGGTCACGTGCCTATGCACATGATTAAGGAAAATATGGAGAAGCAAATCGAACTTTGCGATGAAGCTCCATTTTACACTTTAGGGCCGCTTACAACAGATATTGCGCCTGGATATGACCATATTACCTCTGGAATTGGTGCCGCTATGATAGGCTGGTACGGTTGTGCGATGTTATGCTACGTTACTCCAAAAGAACACCTTGGATTACCTAACAAGGAAGACGTGCGTGTTGGTGTAGTTACTTATAAACTTGCTGCTCATGCTGCAGATCTGGCCAAAGGTCACCCTGGTTCACAACATCGAGATAATGCGCTGAGTATGGCACGTTTTGAATTTCGCTGGGAAGACCAGTTCAATCTTGGTCTCGATCCAGAGCGCGCTCGTGAGTATCACGATGAAACCTTACCAGCTGCAGGAGCAAAAGTGGCTCACTTCTGCTCCATGTGCGGACCAAAATTCTGCTCCATGAAAATTTCTCAAGAAGTAAGAGATTTTGCTGCTGTAAATGACATAGTTGATAACGAGGTCATTCAAAAAGGTATGGAAGAAAAATCTAAAGAATTTAAAGCCAAAGGTTCCGAAGTATATCTGTAAAAAGATGTGGGAGTTCCCACGCTGCAAAAGCGTGGGCAGGCTTTCCTTTACAATCTTTTGCCAGAAAAAGGCAAAAGGATTTTCATTACAATCCTTAACTCAAAAACATGATCATCGTACTATCACCAGAAAATAATATCTCTAATGAAGTTGAAATACTGCCTCAGTTATTTAAACAAGGATTAGCATGTTATCATTTACGAAAGCCACATAAAAGTTATGAGGAATATTGCGCCTATATACAGCAGATAGATACTGCATTTCATGACAAGATTGTAGTGCACGATCATCATATGATAATCAACGAATTCAATCTCAAAGGAATCCATTTTAAGGAACAACATCGCATGGATCACATAAATAATCCTGGTAAGTATTTTAAAGGATTAAACATGTTCGGAAAAACGATAAGCTCTTCCTTTCATGATTTGCAAAATCTAGAAGATTGCTATTTTGAATTTGACTATCACTTTTTGAGTCCTGTGTTTGATTCCATTTCAAAGGAAGGCTATAAAGGCCGTGGCTTTGATGTAAATAATAGTGATAAAACAATCATAGCCCTAGGCGGTATTTGTCCAGAAAATGTAGCACAAGTCAATGAACTAGGATATAATGGAATCGCTGTGTTGGGAAGTATTTGGAAAGCAGAGAATCCGTTGCAGAGTTTTAAAAAAATAAAAGCAGTATTTGGATAACATATTTCAAATCAATGAATAATTGGCGTTAAGGATTGAGCGGTTCGACTGCGCTCACCGCAGGCTATATGTTTGAGCTCTTTTTATGAATATTTCATTCATAAAAAAGCGAGTAGTGAAAGCCTGACCTGAAAGGGAACGCCCAAATACAGTTTAAAAAAAGAATAGCAGAGTCAGTTGATAATTTAAAGGCAAGAACGTCACATTTAGAGAACAGGTACAAACAATAAAACAGTTCACGTTAAGGATTGAGTGGCATGTCTGAGCTCTTTTATGAATATTTCATTCATAAAAAGCGAGTAGCGAAAGCCTGACCTGAAAGGGAACGCCCACATAAAAAGCAAAAGAAAACAAGGAACGCCCAAATAAAACCAGTAAAATAATATTGAAAACGAACAACTACATACTAACCATTGCAGGCCTAGACCCATCAAGCGGCGCAGGAATCACTTCAGATATTAAAACCTTTGAAGCGCACCGGCTATACGGTTTATCAGTGTGCACCGCAGTTACGGTTCAAAATGACATCGATTTTAAAGAATGCGTGTGGATTGACAAAGCTGTGATTATTTCTCAAATAGAAACGCTTTTTGAACGGTTTAAAATCTCCGTAGTGAAGATTGGTATTATTCAATCATGGGAAGTGCTCTCTCTTGTTTTGGATAGGTTACATATGCTTAATCCTGAGATAAAAGTCATTGTAGATCCCATCATAAAGGCGAGCGCTGGTTTTGATTTTCATAGCCTCGAGCATCAAGATATTTTGAATAAAATATGGTCACAATGTTATGTGATTACTCCTAATTATGATGAGATCCAACTACTGTATCCAGACCTCAGTGTTGAAAAAACAATATCACACATAAGTAGGTTCACAAACATTCACTTAAAAGGCGGACATAGAAAGGATAAAACAGGCTGGGACGTGCTTTACCACAGTAAAACCGCTGTAAAAAACATTACTCCTAAGGTAGAAAAGGTGTTACAAAAACATGGAAGCGGTTGTGTGCTTTCGGCTGCGCTTGCGAGTAATATTTTATTGCAGCAAGGGATAGAAGAAGCCTCGATAAACGCAAAATACTATACAGAAGCCTTCTTAAATTCAACCGATAACTCACTGGGACAACACAGTTACCCTCCAATGAAAATTAAGTCGTAATGATACCAAAACTACATTATATCTCTCAGGGTAATACGCCAGAAGCGCATCTTGATAACTTACAGAAAGCATGTTCTCATGGTGCAACACTGGTACAACTCCGCTTAAAGAATGTTCCTCTAGATCAGGTACTAATTATAGCAAGAGAAGCGCGAACAATAACCGCACAATATGATACAAAACTCATCATCAATGATCATTATGAAGTAGCAAAAGAAGTAAAAGCAGATGGTGTGCACTTAGGAAAAACCGACTCCTGCCCTACTGTCGCTAGAGCGCATTTATACTCTTGGCAAATTATAGGTGGCACAGCAAATACGCTAGAAGACTGTCTATCATTAAGAGACAAAGGAGTGGATTATATAGGTCTTGGTCCCTTACGATTTACAACTACCAAAAAGAATTTAAGTCCGGTTTTAGGTTATAATGGCTATCACCTAATTACAGAGACATTAAAAACTAAAACTCCCATTATCGCAATTGGAGGAATCACCGTAGATGACGTAACAGATCTACTAGAAACAGGTATTCATGGAATCGCTGTATCTGGAGAAATTACCCATGATTTTACAAAAATAGAAGCCTTCCAGAAATCACTAGGAGCATCATTTAATAAAGAACAACATCATACATTGAATAATATATGAACGATATTTTAAAAATAGCAGACAAGGAATTCAGCTCACGATTATTTACTGGAACTGGAAAATTTAGCGCAGATCATTTAATGAGAGAGGCTTTGATAGCATCTGAGAGCGAACTAATAACCGTTGCTCTAAAGCGTGTAGATGTTGCCAATGAAGAGGATACTATGCTGCAAAGCATTATGTGTCCTCATGTGAATATACTACCTAACACCTCTGGAGTAAGAACTGCAACAGAAGCAGTATTTGCAGCCCAGCTAGCTCGTGAAGCACTAGAAACTAATTGGATAAAACTAGAAATTCATCCCGATCCCAAATACCTTTTACCTGACCCTATAGAAACTCTCAAAGCTGCCAAAGAGCTTGTAAAGTTAGGTTTTGTGGTGATGCCATATATACATGCAGATCCTGTGTTATGTAAAAGGCTGGAAGATGTGGGCGCACAATGTGTGATGCCTTTAGGAGCACCCATAGGCACTAATAAAGGAATAAAAACGGTAGACTTTCTAGAAATTATCATTGAGCAAAGTAATGTGCCAGTAATTGTAGATGCCGGTATTGGTAGTCCGTCGCATGCGGCTTATGCCATGGAGTTAGGAGCTGATGCTGTCTTAGTGAACACGGCCATCGCAGTGTCTAAAAATCCTGTAGCTATGGCAAAAGCATTTAAAATGGCAGTACAGGCTGGTCGCATAGCATACAATGCAAAACTAGCTCCAATAAAAACATATGCAGAAGCTAGCAGCCCGCTCACTTCTTTTCTTAATTAAAACAACCAGTTATGTCTTTTAAAAGCACTTTTGATACCTATGATTGGGATACTGTAGAAAAAGAAATCTATAGCTACACAGCACAAGATGTACGGCATGCTCTTGATAAGGAAAAGATCGATTTAGAGGATTTTAAAGCACTTATATCTCCTGCTGGAAAGGGTTTTCTAGAAGAAATGGCACAACGCAGTCATTCACTTACTAAGAAGCGTTTTGGTAACATCATCCAGATGTATATACCGATGTATCTGTCTAATGAGTGCCAGAATATATGTACGTACTGTGGGTTTAGTATGACTAATAAAATCCCTCGTAGAACACTCAAAGATGAAGAGATTCTAAAAGAGGTTGCATTTTTAAAATCTAAAGGATATGATCACATTTTACTAGTTACAGGAGAAGCAAACAAAACGGTAGGTATTTCTTATCTAAAGAACGCTATTGAGCTCATAAGAGCACATTTTTCAAACATTAGCATAGAAGTGCAGCCACTAGATCAAGAGGAATATGAACAGCTCATTGATGCTGGATTGTATGCTGTGTTAGTATATCAAGAAACCTATAATAAAGCAACATACAAAACGCATCACCCGAAAGGTAAAAAATCAAACTTTGACTATCGTCTCGATACACCAGATAGGCTTGGCAAAGCAGAAGTACATAAAATAGGTATTGGTGCATTGTTTGGTCTTGAAGACTGGCGTGTAGATAGTTTTTATACAGCCTTACATTTAAAATATTTACAAAAAACCTACTGGAAAACTAAGTATTCCATCTCCTTCCCTAGACTTAGACCACATCAAGGAGAAGTACAACCTAAGGTTGAAATGACAGATGCAGATCTGGTACAGCTTATTTGTGCATATAGATTACTAGATGAAGATGTGGAGTTATCTATGTCTACTAGAGAAAGTGAACGCTTCCGAAATAACATCATAAGTCTAGGGATTACATCTATAAGTGCGCAATCTAAGACAAACCCTGGAGGATATGTGGTAGATCCACAATCTTTAGAACAATTTGAAATCTCAGACGAAAGAGATACGGAAGAAATTAAACAAATGATTGAATCTCAAGGGTACCAAGCAGTTTGGAAAGATTGGGATAAAAGTTATTTTGAAATTGCTTAGCATGGAACTAACCACCGCCGAAAAACAACAATATAGCAGACACCTCATTCTAGACGAAATAGGATTAGAAGGTCAATTACAAATCAAAAAAGCAAGCGTTTTAGTCATAGGTGCAGGTGGCTTAGGTTGCCCAGTGTTACAATACCTTACTGCTGCGGGTGTTGGTAGCATTGGTATTATAGACAACGATATTGTTGAACAATCCAATTTACAACGTCAAATTTTATATACTCATGATGATATTGGGAGTAACAAAGCGATATCAGCTACAAGGCGCTTAGAAAAACTCAATCCTTATATTAAATTTGAAACATACCCAATGCGTCTTACTAGAGATAATGCGCTAGAGCTCTTTGCAAACTATGATATTATTGTGGATGGTTCTGATAATTTTGCTACTCGATATTTAGTAAATGATGCTGCTGTATTAAAAAATAAACCTGTCGTGCTGGGTTCTATTTATAAATTTGAAGGTCAGCTGGCCGTATATAATTATAAAAATGGTCCTACTTACAGATGTTTATATCCAACACCACCTAAACAAAATGAAATGCCTAATTGCTCTGAAGCGGGAGTTCTAGGCGCACTAGCAGGTATAATAGGATCTTTACAAGCCAATGAAGTATTAAAAATCATCTGTGGAATAGGTGATGTTCTTTCCGGCAAACTGCTCACCTATAATATGTTAAGCATGGAACAAATGATTTTGGTATTTGATAAGGATACCAGTATCATAGTCAGTCTTCTTGAAGATAAGTACGAGTTACAATGTGAGCTTCTTATTGATAATATGGGAATTACAATAGATGAGATTTATAAACATCCAGATAAATATAATCTCCTAGACGTTAGGGAAGGTAATGAAAGAGCAGTACATCATATTGGAGGCCAACATATTCCTTTAGGCGAGCTACAGAGTAGAATACAAGAAGTCTTACAAACTAAAGACCTGGTTGTGTATTGTAAAGCTGGTGTACGTAGTAAAAAAGCTATCAAATTATTGCAAGAAGAAGATTTTCAGTGCAGGCTTTTATATTTGAAGGGAAGCTTTTTCCAAATGTTATTAATTTTCTTAGTACATCTATCATTTTAGTGTAGATCTCTATTACACTCTTTAAATAATCTTTCAAAAGTTAAAGTCAGTCGCTTATAAGTTGTAGCTGGCGAGCAGTAATTTTTTGATTGCTTCTCTTTAATAAATTAAAAAAGTCCATTCTAAGAATGGACTTTTTATTATTGATATAAAGAATGAACTTCTCTAAAGTCCTAGTCTGTAAATAAAATCTATTCCATAAAATACGCTACTGTCAAATTCATTATTTAGCCTATCACGATCGTCGCCTCCCAATTGGAAAGTAAGCAATTGTGCACCTACCTTATCCCCTTGACGATAAAGACCATAATCTGTAGTATCTAAACCTATTTTTGCTCGAGCAACTAGAGTATTGTCTAAAAAAGCATAGGCTCCAAAAAGTGAAAAACGAATAGACTCCTCTTGCACATAGAGTCTTGATTCTGTAGCACTAAGATTATAAGATTTGATAGAAGTCACTAGATTAGCTCCTAAGCTAAAGTTATCTGTAATCGCATAATTTACGTCTGTACGTATTGGTAAAGTTGCGTTTATAGTAAACTTTTTATCTTTTGACTTATACCATAATCCTATGAGTGGAGTGATTGTTGTCCCGAAATTTTCTGATGATACATAAGCACCAAACTTAAACGAATATTTAGAAGAATAACGCTTCTCTAATAATGCGAGTCCGCCCATTTGAAAATTATCACCAGCACCTTGATTAAAATCTGACGCCAACTTAGGCAAAGCGACATAAGTACCACTCCACTTATTACCATGATCATACTTAATACCTAAGTTAAGTCGGGTCATAATAAGATTAGTTCTCGAGGGTGAAAAATTTAATCCTAATCGTGTATTCTCATAAGTAAATCCTCCTATGATAGAAATATCACTTGTAACAGGAAGCGGGAAGTAAAATTCTACAAAAGTATTATCAACCTCTGTTTCTACTTCTGTATCTACATTGCCTAATGTAGCCCCATTATACGTTACTTTTAAAACATCTAAGTAGTCTTGACTATAAAGCGAAGTGCTAACGAGGATGATAACACAAAAGAGTAATAATTTTTGCATAGAGGTGATTTTAAATAATGAATTGATTAGTTTAATATTCTATTTATAATTCAATAATTTACTATTTTTTTTAAATTATAAACAATTAATTATTGTAATAATACATTATTTATAATCGAAATTTCTGTTGTTAGGTGCTTAAAAACAGTAATTGAAACTTAAATCTTTTTATAGGATATATTAATTTCTTTTATGGATGTTCATTTCAAAGAATTTTAAGTAATGATTATCGTGTATTTGAAACGTGGACTTTAAGAACCTGGTTTATATAAGTTTTTCATAGTTACGAAAGTGTTATCCATAAAAAAAACGCCCTAGCATAGCTAAGGCGTTTTATATCTTATAAAAATCGTGTATTATGCGATTTCTAGTAATTCAAGTTCAAACTCGAGAGTTTGTCCTGCTAGTGGGTGGTTTGCATCTACAATGATGTGATCTTCATTTACTTCAGATACACGTAACTGCTGCTCAGAACCATCAGGTCTAGAAGCTACTAATATAACTCCTACTTCAGGTTTGATTTCTTCAGGTAATTGTGTTTTGGGTACCGTTTGAAATAACTCTTGTTGTACGTCTCCGTATGCTTCTTCTTTAGTTATAGTAACCGTTTTCTTCTCGTTAACCGCCATATCTATTAAAGCATTCTCAAATCCTGGGATAAGTTGACCTTTTCCAAGTTCAACCTGTAAAGGTTCTCTTTGTAAAGAGCTATCAAACACCTGTCCATCTTCTAATTTTCCTGTGTAGTGTACTTTTACTACATCACTTTCTTTTACTTTACTCATAATTACTTGTTTTTAATCCAATTATAATTTACAAAACTACAAGAAGAAAATCGGCTTACGAAGGAATCCATCAATGAATCTAAAGACTGTAAAAGCTTGTACTGTGATATGTAGTTTTACGATGATTCATAATAACCAATATTATCTCAAAAATAAAGGCCTGACACCCCTGCCAGACCTTTATAAACTCAAAAATCGTGAGCCCCTCTCACGATCTTGATTCATTTGAATTGTGCGCAAAACTACTCTTAATCACAGAGAAGCTTGAACGCTATTCAATAAGATACTAGTGCAATTGGTTATCTTTTACTGGTTGAAAATTGATTATTAGATCTTATAAAAATTGCTTATTTCATATTGAGCCAACTTAGGAATAGCTCCTGTAAATACTTTTACCTCCCAGTGACTCAAATGCGGCATCATTTCCATAGGATGCTCAAAGAATATCACATTATCTGCCTTTGTAAACGTAGCAGATGGAATGATATAAAAAGCTCTTGGAGCATCCTCTATGACTGTCACTAAACCTAAAAAACGGTGTCCTGCAACCTGTCCATAATCAAGCTTTTGTATTTTAATATTTTCCTCATCTTCTACTTGGATAGAACGTAGTTGTAGCTCGCTTGTTTTACCCGTAGGTGCTGTGATGAGAAAGTCAAGGCCTGCTACTCTATTAGTATCTGGCGCAATGGTAAAACCAGCTTTCGAGAGTTCGCTTGTGACAAAATCTATTAGTTGTAATGTGTCGTTTTTCATAAAGGGGTGCAAAGATAATTATTTCTTAAAAAAAGTAGGATTGCATAACCACTATAACGATGTACTAAAAAGGTAAAGAAAATGTACTTCTAGATGGATGTTACGCTTTCGCGAAAGCGTTAAAAAACTTAAAACGCACATAAAAAACTAATTATACAGGTCAACTATATCATAAATAAAGGATTGATGAGTCTATTATAAAAATAAATGGGTTCTCTTGTATTGTAAGTGGGATGATATCGTCAGAGTACAAATCGTTTAAAAGAATATCAATCTTATAAATGACTGTATGCAAGTACAAATTATACTTTCAGCTATTTAATTACATAAATATTGAAAAATTAACCTTTTTTAAGGTTTAGAATATTATTTGAACACTAGTTTTGCACCCTTAAATTATTTATCAAGAATCTCAATTAGGAGATAGCAACCTGCAATAACGAGCAAGGTGCTAAATAGATAAGCCAATTAGTTGGAAACAATGTTAACTCATACTTCTATCTAAATTGCTATTATCTCCTTGCAAGAATGAAGAAGAACATGACACAGACTACACAAATTTTCCCAAAATTTTCAGCCCTAGTTCCGCTATTTGTATTTGTAATAACATTTTTAGGAGTTGGTATTTATCAAGATGACTTCTATGCGCTGCCTGCCCCTATGGCGGTTATTGCAGGAATCATCGTGGCTTTTATAATGTTTAAACAGACTATAAATGCTAAGATTGACATCTTACTTAAAGGTTGTGGTGATGACAAAATTTTAACCATGTGCCTTATTTATTTACTGGCTGGGGCATTTGCCGCAATTACTAATGCTACAGGGAGTGTGGATGCGATTGTAAATTTAGGCTTAGATTATATTGCGATACAATATATCTACGTAGGTATTTTTGTCATTGCTGGGTTTTTATCGGTTTCTACAGGGACATCTGTGGGTGCAATTGTCGCGCTAGCACCCATTGTGGTAGGTTTTGCAGATAAAAGTAGTGCAGACCTTGCCATACTTTGTGGTGCCTTGCTAGGTGGTAGTATGTTTGGTGATAACCTCTCCGTAATTTCAGATACTACGATAGCTGCGACCCAATCTCTGGGTACAAAAATGAGTGATAAATTCAAGCAAAATATAAAAATTGCTGTTCCCGCAGCGCTCATTACTATTGCTATTTTTATTTTTCAAGGAGTAGATCTCACAACAGATGTAACAGAGACCGTTGTTTATGAATATGATGTAATTAAAATTGCACCTTATGTCCTTGTCATTATTCTCTCTGTCATAGGACTCAACGTTTTTGTAACGCTTCTTGTAGGTGTACTTGCAGCAGCATTGTTAGGTATTATTTATGGTGATTTTACGATTATAGAGTCTACAAAGATTGCTTATACAGGTTTTACAAATATGACGGAGATTTTCTTATTGTCACTACTTACCGGTGGTCTTGCTGCTCTTGTGGCTAGTAATGGCGGGATTGAGTTTATATTAGTGAATATCAAAAAACTTATCAAAAGTAAAAAAACGGCACAATTAGGTATTGCTGCGTTAGTGAGCACTATCAATATGGCAATTGCAAATAACACGGTATCTATTATTGTTGCTGGTCCTATTGCAAAAACCATTAATGATGAATATGCCTTAGACAATAAGAAAACAGCTTCCATTCTAGATATTTTTGCATGTATCTTTCAGGGCTTACTTCCTTATGGAGCGCAGGTTTTAATGATTCTAAGTTTTTCAAAAGGTAATATCAATTACTTAGATCTTGTAGGTAATACTTGGTATTTACTATTGCTGTTTGTAGTTACCATCTTATATATCATCTTTAGAAGTGATACAAAAAAGCACGCTTTCGCGAAAGCTGCATAAGTACATCGCAAAGCACAATGTGAGCACTACGAACGTGTTGCATTCATATAAAAAAAATTCCAAAAGCGGAAAAAGAGATACTCCAAACAAAACTTTTTTTTAGCCAAATTGCCTCTTTTCTTATATAAATTGGCAATTCATAAGAATTTAGGGCTTTATTGTTAAACCTATCCCAAAATCAAACCCTACTGAGAACCGTACGGGAAGTTGCTGCGTTATATATGTAAATCTAAATAACACAAACACTAAACAATTATGAAAACAGTAAACGTATTATCAATGGCACTTTGTGCAGGACTTTTATCACTAGCTTCATGTGAAGGCTCAAAAAATGTTGGTAAAGAGGAAGTATCAAACCAAAAAGAAATGATGGATGATAAAATGTCTGAAGGTAAGGACATGATGGACGATACAATGTCTGAGGGTGAAGACATGATGGATGAAATGACAGTAATGGTAGGTGGAGCAGCAATGTATCCTTCTAAAAACATAATAGAGAACGCAGTAAACTCAAAAGACCATACAACACTAGTTGCTGCAGTAAAAGCTGCAGGTCTTGTAGAGACTTTACAAGGTGAAGGACCATTTACAGTTTTTGCCCCAACAAATGCTGCTTTTGAAAAACTTCCAGAAGGAACGGTTGCAACATTACTTAAGCCAGAAAGTAAAACTGCTTTACAAGGTGTACTTACATACCATGTAGTTGCAGGAAAATATGATGCAGCGGCTATTATGAGCGAGATCAAAAAGAATAATGGTACAGCAACCTTTACTACTGTAAACGGTGGGAAATTAATGGCTTCTGTAAAAGGATCGTCTGTAGTTCTTATGGATCAAAACGGAAACAGCTCTACAGTAACTATTGCAGATGTAAACCAGTCTAATGGTGTAATACACGTAGTAGATACCGTAGTTTTACCAGCTAAATAATTTTAAAATACCCAATTTTGAAAGCGTCACTGTACATTGCAGATGGCGCTTTTTTTTGTTTTAATTACTAGTAATTCTCTCGTATATAAAGCGCTAGCTTCACACTTTTGAGATTGTGAATATCTATTGTCGTTTTTTACTTTTTCGCCTTGAGCTAACCCCTATTTTTGGCAATCTTAAAATAAAAGATATATGAGTGCAACTTGGTATGAGTGCAAAGTAAAGTATAGAAAATTTGATGAAGCATCAGGAACTCAAAAGGTAAAAACAGAGCCTTTTCTTGTAGATGCTATTTCTTACACAGAAGCAGAAAGTAGAATAACACAAGAAATGACAGCTTACTTAAGTGATAGCGAAGAAATCAAAATCACAAACATAAAAGTAGCAAACTACGCAGAGATTCACCCATTTGAAAATTCTGATAGATGGTTTAAATCTCGTGTCTCACTCATCGCTTATGATGAGGAAAGCGGCAAAGAACGTAAGACTAATCAATACTTGCTTGTACAAGCAAATGATGTAAAAGAAGCCTTTGATAATACTGTTGTCACTATGAAAGATACGATGGGAGAATATACAATCCCAGCAGTATCTGAGTCACCTATTATGGATGTCTTCCCATACTTTTCTGGTGAGGAAGATGATCTAGAGCGTCTAGAAGAATTTACTAGGATTAAAGATTCTGTTCCTGTAGATTATAGCGAGAATAAGGAGCAAGCCATGGCAGACTCACTTACTACCGAAGAAGAATAAACCAGTAGATCTTACGTAAGATCTACGATAAAGAGGCTGCTTATAAACATATAGGCAGCCTTTTGTTTTTAATAACACATGCTCATCATAACTACAGTAAGACCCACGCGGGATGAGTATCTTTGCTAGATTACTATATAACCGTTTTACGTAGTTATTAAATAAGAAGATTATGATTCCAAAACTTCATTACATATCGCAAGGAAGCTCACTCAAAGAGCACATAGAACATATACAAAAAGCATGTAATGCCGGAGCTGAGCTCGTGCAACTCCGTGTAAAAGACTGTTCTCAAAAAAAACTGCTTGCCATTGCACAAGAAGCTAGAGAGATTACCGCTCATTTCCAGACACGGTTAATTATTAATGATGATTATAAAATTGCAAAAGAGGTAAAAGCAGATGGAGTGCACCTAGGAAGCGCAGATGCCTGCCCTATAACTGCTAGAAAACACTTATACACTTGGCAAATTATAGGAGGTACCGCACATACTTTACAAGATTGTGAGGCACTAATTGAGAAGCAAGTGGATTATATTAGTCTAGGACCTTACAGCACTACTACTACAAAAGAAACCACAGCGAAAACACTAGGAACTTCTGGTTATAAAGCAATCATTGACGAGCTAGCTACCACTACTCCTATGCTGGCTGTAGGAGGCATCACCCTTAATGACGTCAAAAATATTTTGGAAGCGGGTATCGATGGTATTGCAGTTTCTCAAGCAATTACAACAGAATTTAATAGCATTCGCTCGTTTAATGAGCTGCTAGGAGCATCTTCTACACAAGAACAGCGTCATAGTTTTGAATAAAAAAGCGTTGCTTATATTAATGATGATTGGTTTTGATTGCGCTTTCGCGAAAGCGTGAAAAAGATTATAAACAAAAAGCCCATCTAATTTAATAGATGGGCTTTTATTAAAACTTGAAGTATATGTATTAGATAACTCTTACGTTTACTGCGTTTAATCCTTTGTTACCTTCTTTAAGTTCAAATTCAACTTGATCACCTTCGCGAATCTCGTCGATTAACCCTGAAATGTGTACAAAGTGGTCTTTTTCAACACCTTCTTCTGTAATAAAACCAAATCCTTTAGTGTCGTTGAAAAATTTTACTGTTCCGTTATTCATAATATAATGTATTTAATAATTGTGATTATTTTTTATCACGGAGCAAAAGTACAACTAAAGATTACCAATCTATAGGAAAATAGTCTTTTAAAAATTTTCCAGACCAATGTTTACCTGTATTAATTCCATCAATAAGTGGATCCATCACCCTAGCAGCGCCATCTACGATGTCTAATGGTGGTTGAAAATCATGTACTTCTACTTTCTTTTTTGATAGCTCTGCAGGGTCCTCATCTGTCACCCATCCCGTATCTACGGCATTCATATATATTCCAGACTTTGCAAATGTGGCAGAAGAAGTATGTGTAAGCATATTTAATGCAGCCTTTGCCATATTGGTATGCGGGTGTCTATCCTCCTTTTTAAAACGGTGAAATTTACCTTCCATAGCAGACACATTAATGATATGCTTCTGTCCAGTATTTTCTTTCATCATGAGATTAGACAGACGGTTACACAATACAAAAGGCGCCACGGCATTAACTAGCTGTACCTCTACCATCTCAGTAGTTTCTATCTCACCTAGTTTTAAACGCCAGCTATTAGTCTTACGTAAATCTACTTGTTGTAAATCTGCATCTAGTTTTCCTTCTGGAAAGACTTCGCTAGTTTGTAACGAATTATCAAAACTATAAGGAATCTGAGAAAGCTCTGCCGAGTTGCGCAGACCTATTCCTGGTTCAGGCCCATGCCAAGTAACTGGCAAGACATTATTCTTACTAGTTTTTGCAGTACTTACGCTTAAATCTGATAACTCCTGCAAGCAGGTAATGTGATTTTGTAAGAGTGGCTGTGCGAGCTTAGGAAGTTGATCTACTGGTAGTTTTTCATTTTCCATTAAGTGGAAATAAAAACCAGATGGCCTACGCACCGTTTGTGCCGCATTATTAATTAGTATATCTAGCCTATCGTACTTCTGCTCTATATAATTACAAAATATCTCTACACTTGGTATATGACGTAAATCCAGTCCATGAATGTGTAAACGGTCGCTCCAGTCACCATAATCTTCTTCCTTTGCATATCGTATAGCGCTATCTGCTGGAAAACGTGTGGTTGCTACCACCGTCGCACCAGAGCGTAATAACATGAGGGTTATATGGTATCCTATTTTTAATCGCGATCCAGTTATTACCGCTACTTGACCATTAAGGTCGGCTGTTTGAAAACGTTTTGCATAATTAAGATCACCGCATGAAGTACACATCGTGTCATAAAAGTGGTGTAGCTTTGTGTAAACTGTTTTACATACATAGCAGTTTCTTGGAGACTCAAGTTCTGGAGTATCTTCTGGAATTGCAGCTGCGCCAAGTAACTTAGGTGCTACAAAAAGCGATGCTTCTCTAGCAGAGCGTATTCCTGTAGTTTTACGAGCGTGCTTATCTCTAGTAATCATCTTACGTTTGGCAGCCTTCTTGGCGTCTTTCCTCCTACGCTGAAACTCATCTCGATTAGGACGAGATAACATTCCTGAAGCTTTGAGAAGCTCTGTACGCTGTTCTTCTGGAAGCTCAAAAAGCTGATTTGTATCGGCTACTAGTTGCTGCAATGTATTAATACATGCATCAATTTCTTGTTGAGAGAGACTTTTATCTTGGGCGTTTTTACTTTGATCTTCGGGCATAATGAACTGCAATCATATTTTTTGCAAAGGTAATTATACTGCGTTTTATGAAGATGATAAATACTCGTATTCTTCTTGAAATATATTTGAATTACGCTTTCGCGAAAGCTTTGAGAATCCTCAATACTACGCACTTTAAAATCTCACAAAAAAGTATATTCGCGCCATGTGGATGTATTTAGGCTTACTGGCCGCACTTTTTCTGGGATTACACAACTTAGCAAAGAAACATGCTGTACAAGGTAACGAGGTGTTACCAATATTGTTAGGAACACTATGTGCAGGTTTTGTATTAATACTGCCATTTTTTATAGGTTCAAGATTTTTTCCAGAATACACTCGAGAAATAGGGTTTTATATCACTCCTATTCCATGGAAAACGCATGGTTTTATCATTATAAAATCCATGATTATGACCGCTTCATGGATTCTAGCATACCAAGCTTTAAAGCACTTACCTATCACCATAGTCACTCCTATACGATCTGCTGGACCGTTTTTTACATTTTTAGGAGCAATATTTATTTATAGAGAACAACCTAATGCACTACAATGGGTGGGTTTCTTTGTGATTATTCTATCAGTAATTCTGTATGCAAATATTGGTAAGAAAGAAGGGATTCACTTTAGAAAAAACAAATGGATTTTTGCAATTGTAGGTGCTACTTTTCTAGGAGCCTCCAGCGGATTGTACGACAAGTTCTTAATTCAGAATCTGGTGCTTAATCCACAAACGTTGCAGTTTTGGTTTTGTTGGTATACTATTTTGATGTTACTAGTAATACTCTCAATTACATGGTTTCCTAAAGCCGAAAAAAGAAGTGCATTTACCTTTAGGTGGACGATTATTGCCGTAGGTATCTTGTTACAAACCGCCGATTATTTTTACTTCAAATCACTGCAGGATCCAGATGCGCTTATCATGTTACTCTCGGCAATAAAACGTAGCCAACTTATAATAGCAGTAGTTATTGGTGGACTAGTGTTCAAGGAAAAGAATAAGCGCAAGAAATTGGTTCCGCTCGCAGGTATATTAATTGGGGTCTTCCTCATTTTATATTCTTAGTAAGCTGCCGTTCGCCATAACTAACTTATAATATTCCATAGATAATTTTTCATCATAAATAATTTGTATCCTTTTTACGCTTTCGCGAAAGCGTAACATCCCACCTACTCGCCTTCCTGATTATTCAACGTGCTTTAGGTAAAACATGAATATTATTTCACTTGCAGCTATCAAATTAAATGTTTGTTAAAAAAGAATGAACGTTCATTTTTAACACTACCTTTGCTGCAGCAATTAAATAACATGGCAAAACTTCAAAAAAGTATAGATAAACGTAATGCGCTTGTAAAGGCGACCATAGAGCTTGTAAACAATAATGGTTTTCACGCTACACCTATGAGTAAAATTGCCAAAATGGCAAGCGTTTCTCCTGCCACTATCTATCTCTATTTTGAAAATAAACAAGACCTCGTTAATAAAACTTATGTAGAAGTTAAGGCGTCATATACAGAGTATGCATTTGCATCTTATGATGCTTCGCTCCCAGTAGAGTCAGGTTTTGAGTACATCTGGAAACGTATTGCAGATTTCAAGTTAAAGGAATGTGAGAAAGCAATGTTTCTTGCTCAGTGTGATAACACTCCTATGATTGATGAGGAAAGCAGACAAGAAGGAATAAAGCACTTACAGCCCCTACTCGACTTATGGGAACGCGGTAAAAAGGAAGGAATTATCAAACCATTATCAGATTTTATACTATACGCATATGCAATTAATCCGCTTTCATTTTTAATGATGACCCAAAAGCGAGGAGCATTTCAATTAGATAAAACTCACATGGAAGAAGCTTATCAATCTGCATGGAGTAGTATTAAAGCATGTCAATAAAAAACAACAAGAACGTAAATAATAAGAATATGGATTTATTAGATAAGTTAAACTGGAGATATGCCGCAAAGGCAATGAATGGTGAAAAAGTAGCCGAAGATAAAATTGAAAGAATTTTAGAAGCTACAAGACTTGCTCCTACTTCAAGCGGACTACAGCCTTTTGAGGTTATGGTGATTAAGAACCAGGATATTAAAGAACAAATAAGACCTGCGGCCTGGAACCAGTCTGTAATTACTGATTGTTCACACTTATTAGTTTTTGCAGCTTGGGACACATATACTCCTGAGAGAATCAACTACATGTTTGATCTTACTAATGATATAAGAGGATTTAAAAATGAAGGTTGGGAAAATTACCGCCAGATGTTACTAGACTCTTATCCTCAAAAAGACGAGCAAGAAAACTTTGAGCACGCTGCAAGACAAGCATATATCGCTTTTTCGCACGCAATTATCGCCGCAGCTTATGAAAATGTAGATGCAACACCACTAGAAGGTTTTGACGCTACAGAAGTAGATAAAATATTAGGCTTACGCGAAAAAGGTTTACGCAGTGCAGTATTACTTCCTTTAGGTTACAGAAAAGAAGATGAAGACTGGTTAGTAAATCTTGTAAAGGTGAGAAAGCCTATGGAAGATATGGTAACTGTAATAGAGTAAAAGATATATAGCGATGACTAAAAATATATTATTAAAAAGTAGACCAGAAGGAACACCATCTGTATCAAATTTTGAATTTGTGACAGACGAAAAAAACTTATCTGCTGGTAAGGGTGAAATTTTGGTAGAGGCAGCATATGTTTCTGTAGATCCTTATTTACGAGGTAGAATGAGTGATGCAAAGTCATACATTGCACCCTTTGAAATAGGTAAACCTATACACTCTGGTGTAGTTGCAAAAGTAACAGCATCTAATAATGACGCTTTTAAGGAAGGTGATTATGTTTCTGGAATGCTAGATTGGGCAACTGCTCAAGTGCACACAGGAGAAGGACTTCTTAAAGTAGATCCATCAAAAGCATCGCTAAGTGCGTACCTAGGTATTTTAGGAATGACTGGACTAACAGCTTTTCTAGGGTTACATGAAATAGGAAAACCTGTAGCTGGAGAAACGCTCGTTGTTTCTGGTGCAGCCGGAGCTGTAGGTAGTGTTGTAGGACAGATTGGAAAGATATTAGGACTACGCGTAGTAGGAATTGCTGGAACTGATGAGAAGGTAGCAATGCTTAAAGACAAATTTGGCTTTGATGCAGCTATCAACTACAACACTACAGATGATATGGCGGCGGCAATAAAAGCTGCAGCGCCAGATGGTGTAGATGTTTACTTTGATAATGTAGGTGGACCCATCTCTGACGCAGTGCTCGTAAATATTAATCGTTTTGCAAGAATGATTATTTGTGGAGCAATCTCTGTGTACAACAATACAGAAATACCAATGAGTATGAGTGTACAGCCATTTTTAGTTAAAAATAGCGCACTAATGCAAGGTTTTATTGTCTCGAACTATGCAGAAAAATTTCCTGAGGCTATGAAACAACTGGCTACATGGTTATCTGAAGGTAAACTCACTTACACGGAAACTGTAGTAGAAGGTTTTGAAAATATCCCAACAGCTTTTATCGACTTGTTTGAAGGTAAAAACAAAGGGAAAATGGTCGTAAAGATCTAAAGATTATTGAAAGAAAAAAGAAAAAGAAAAGTACGATGAACAATTTTGAATTTAAGAATCCGACTAAAGTCATCTTTGGAAAGGATACGATTGCAAAGCTGAGTGAAGAAATTCCTGCAGATGCCAAAGTGCTATTATTATATGGTGGTGGAAGTATCAAGAAAAATGGAATTTATGACCAAGTAAAAACAGCACTATCAGATGTACATGTTACTGAGTTTGGAGGTATTCCTGCAAATCCTGAGTATGCAGTACTTATGGAAGCGTTAGAGGTAATTAAAGACAAAGAAATTACATATTTACTTGCTGTGGGTGGTGGTTCTGTAATCGATGGAACTAAGTTTTTATCTGCAGCAGCTCTTTATGAAGGAGATACGCCTTGGGATATTCTTACACAGAATATCAAAACTGAGAAAGGAATGCCTTTTGGAACGGTATTAACACTACCAGCTACAGGATCTGAGATGAATTCAGGATCTGTAATTACGAGAAAGGAAACGCAAGAGAAGCTTGCTATGGGAGGTCCAGGATTATTTCCAGTATTTTCTATCTTAGATCCGCAGGTAATTACTTCTATTCCAGAACGACAACTAGCGAATGGCCTTACAGATGCATTTACCCACGTTCTTGAGCAATATATGACGTACCCTATAGGTGCGCGTTTACAAGATCGTTTTGCCGAAAGTATCTTACAAACATTAATCGAGGTAGCTCCTACTGTTATTAAAGACCCAACAGATTACAAAGCCGCAGCAGATTTTATGTGGAGTTGTACCATGGCTCTTAATGGATTGATCCAAAAAGGAGTTCCTACAGACTGGGCGGTACATGCCATTGGTCATGAACTAACAGCAATGTTTGGTATAGATCACGCACGTACGCTAGCAGTTATTGCTCCTAGTCACTATAAATTCAATTTTGAAGCTAAGAAAGAGAAGCTTGCTCAATATGCAGAACGTGTATGGAACGTCACAGAAGGTAGTGTAGATGACAAAGCCTATGCTGCTATCGAAAAGACAGAGGCATTCTTCAAAGAATTAGGAATAGATACGAAGCTCTCAGATTACACAGAAAATTACGAAGGAACTGCTGAGAAAATTTCGAAGCGATTTACAGATCGTGGCTGGGAAGGATTAGGAGAACACCAATCACTAACTCCAGATAATGTGGAGAAAATAGTCAAAATGGCTTACTAATAACAATTATGAAGATTATACAATCACTAGCACTTGTGCTAACTATTATCACAGCAACAAGCTGTAAGGAATCAAACACAAAAACAACTTCTGAAAAAGTTTCGGAAGTAACAACAGAAACCAAAAAAGAAAAAGAAATGAACGTTTTATTTGTATTAACATCACACGACCAACTAGGAGACACTGGAAAGAAAACAGGATTTTGGGTAGAAGAATTTGCTGCGCCATATTACTCGTTACTTGACAAAGGTGTAAACATTACAATCGCAACTCCAAAGGGAGGAGCTGCACCTATAGATCCAAGTAGTGACTCTCCAGACGCTGCAACAGAAGCTACAGAGCGTTTTGACAAAGACGAAACTGCAAAAAACCTTATCGCAAACACAAAAGTACTTGCAGATATGAATGCAGACGATTTTGACGCTGTATTTTACCCAGGAGGTCACGGACCATTATGGGATCTTGCAAATGACGCAAAATCTATCGCACTTATTGAGAAATTCAATAGTCAAGATAAGCCAGTTGCTTTCGTATGTCACGCTCCAGCTGCATTAAAAGATGTAAAAGGAACTGATGGAAACCCATTAGTACAAGGGAAAAAAGTAACAGGATTTACTAACACTGAAGAAGAGGCTGTACAACTTACTGAGGTAGTACCTTTCTTAGTAGAAGACATGCTAACTAAAAACGGTGGTATCTATTCTAAAAAAGAAGATTGGGCTGCATATGCAATCCAAGATGGAAACCTTATTACAGGTCAAAACCCAGCTTCATCAGAACTAGTTGCAGATAAATTATTAGAGAGCATCAAGTAATTGATGTATTTCTTACAAGTGAAAAGGTTGCCGTTTGGCAACCTTTTTTTATGCGGTAAAGTGTGATAATCTTTAATTTGTTTGCTATAGAAGGGTTACGCTTTCGCGAAAGCATAAAAACATAGAATATAGTGCTACACCTCCTACTCTGCCTTTCTAAGCACCTCAAGAGGAGAACTGCGCAATACACCTCCTATATTACTAAGGCCAATAAACACAACCAATGATGTGATGCCAGGCAGAAATACTAGGAATGGGATTAATGATGGGACAAATGGCTCTTTAAATACAAATATTGCTAGCATCAAACTACTCACTAATGCCAGTAAGATCCCAACTAAACTACCCAAAACACCTAGAAAGAAGTACTCAAATGCCGAAATCATAAGAATCTGCTTGTTTTTTGCACCTAATGTTCGCAGTAGCACGCTTTCTTTAATGCGTTGATATTTACTCGTACGTACAGAACCTATAAGTACGATGATCCCTGTAAGAATACTAAAGAATGCCATAAAATTGATTATCCACGAGACTTTGCTCAAGATATCTTCTACCACATTATAAACCTGTCTTAAATCAATAATAGAGACGTTAGGAAATGCCGTGACTAAATCCCGCTGTAATCCCGCCGATTTTTCTTTAGTATCTGCATATGTAGTTAACACGTTAAATTGAGGAGCATTCTCAAGTACACCCTTAGGAAAAACGATGGAGAAATTGAGTTGTAATCGTGCCCAATCAACCTTGCGTATACTACCTACAATAGTTTCCATAAGCACTCCTTGCACATTAAAAACAATAGGATCACCTACAGTCACATTTGCATCATCTGCAAGATTATCAGAGATAGAAATTTTTATAGGTTCGTTAGGTGCTATAGCGTCTATCCACTCCCCTTCTATAATTTCTTCTGATGCTATAAGCTCATCCCTGTAAGTAGTTCTAAACTCATGGTTGAGAATCCACTTACGTATTTGTGCGGTACTATCTGTACGTAAGGCGTTTACTAGAATTCCATTAATACTGTGCATACGCATAGTCACTAGCGAAATATTATCAATAACTTGTAAGTCATTAGTTTTGAAAGTAGTGGCTACCTCCTCAACTTGATCTGGCTGGACGTCTAGCGTAATGATATTTGCACTATTTGAAGTGTTGCCTACTTCCGTTTTGGCAAGTAATATATCCTTTGTAAAATAAAGCGTACTTATTAAAAAAGTACCTAAACCTATGGCAACTAGTAATACTAAAGTTTGATTATTAGGTCGGTATAAATTGAGGAGACTCTGGCGCATGGTGAATGACGCCTTCTTGGGGAAGTACTTCTTAACGATGAGCATCGTACCTCTTGCTACTCCGGCTAAAACAGCAAATGTCACGATAACACCGCCTACAAAAGTAAGTGCAAATAGACCATCCTTTAATAACCAAAAGGAAAATAAATACAGTGATACCATAATGAGTCCTACGACCACTAATCTAGCTTTTGCACTTTCTTGATTAGATGTTTCCGTTACTCTTAACACATCTAATGGAGACACATACCAAGTACGAATAAGTGGTAATAGCGCAAATAAAACAGACATAAATAAACCAAGTAATACTCCCATGATGAGTGGCTGTATGGAAATATTTATGGTCACATCAAAAGGTAAAAACTCTTGTAGGATATAAGGGAATAACTCTTGTAGACCTGCACCTATGATGGTGCCTATGATTCCACCTATTAATCCTATGCCAGCTATTTGTATCAGAAAAATTAAAAAACTCTGTTTTCTAGAAGCTCCCATACACTTTAAAACAGCGATGGCTTTCAGTTTTTCTTTGATATAGATGTTTACAGAACTAGCGATACCTACGCATCCCAATAGAAGCGCTATAAATGCTGCTAGGTTGAGAAATGCTCCTACATTCTCGTATCGCTGTCCTAATCGTGCGCTGGTGCTTGTATGCGTATCTATATCTGCATTTTCTAATTTGAGAATAGGATCTATGTTTTTTTCTAAAGCTTCAAGATCTATGGACGGTGCTTTATAAAAAAATTGATATTCCTTACGACTACCAAACTGCAATAGCTCCGTCTCTGCGATAAAGCGATTAGGGATTATTACGGGCGGTGCAACAGAACTTGATACGGCACTACTTCCTGGCATAGATATTAACTCCCCAATGATAGGCAACGTGATCGCTCCTACTTTGATAGAATCTCCAGGAACCACACTGTACTGTAACATAAGTGTAGCGTCAACGAGAGCTCCGCCATTAACCTGATAACTAGTTCCTGCGTTTACAGGATTAGTTTGCATGGATCCATAAAATGGAAAATCGCCTTCTAGACCTCTTACACGTACCAGTTTTGTTCCTCCATTTTTAGGAAACGCAATCATAGATACAAAGTTCACCTCTGATGCATCTGGTTGAAGCGAGTCTATGATAGCTTGAGCACGCTCGCTTGGAGCTTGCCTACTGTCAATGATATAATCTGCCCCCATGAGGGTTTTAGATTGTCGCTGTATATTTTCTGTAAGATTCTGGCTAAATAGCTGAATGGAAACCACCGCTGCAATTCCCAATATGATGGAAGCCATAAAGAGCAACAAACGCACTTTACTTGCCTTAGCATCCCGCCATGCCATTTTAAACAACCAACTTGTAGCTGCCTTAGTGATTAGTTTTGGATTATTCAAGATGCTGTGGTGCGTTCGTTAGTTAAAATTTGACCTCCTTTTAATCGTAAGATTTGTTGCGTTCTATTTGCTAGATCTAAGTCGTGTGATATAATCACTAAGGTAGTTCCGGCACTTTTGTTTAGTTCAAAAAGGAGTTTTATCACTTTTTCGCCAGTTTCTTCATCAAGATTTCCCGTAGGTTCATCTGCAAAAAGTATCGATGGCTTATTTACGAAAGCTCGTGCAAGAGCGACACGCTGTTGCTCTCCACCAGAAAGTTGGGAAGGATAATGATCTATACGATCAGCTAGACCTACCTGCTCCAGTAGTTCTTTTGCACGTGTACTAGCATTCTTGTCTCCCTGAAGTTCAAGAGGAACACTCACATTCTCTATGGCAGTAAGTGTTGGTAATAGTTGGAAATTCTGGAAGATAAAACCTACCTCTTTATTGCGTAATGCAGCACGCTCATCTTCGTTTAATGCACTTAAGTTATGACCGCATAACTCAACGGTACCAGCATTAGGCTGGTCAAGACCTGCACATAAACCTAGCAGAGTCGTTTTACCACTACCTGACGGACCTATGATAGAAAAAGTTTGACCTTTTTCTACTTCAAAATCTATATTTTGTAATACGGTGAGCTGTTTTGAGCCGCTGGTATACGTCTTTTCTAGCCCGCTTATCTTTAATATCTTTGACATGCTTCCTTAAATAAATACAACTAATTATGTTCTCTATAAAATTAACACAATGGTCTTTAAAAAGCCCACAGTCGCTACAATACATTATCACAAAGTTTAGTATTGTTATAATGTCGATTTCTTTCGCTTCATGTAACAGTAATACGGCTACAAAAGAACAAGTTGTACAAGAACCCACAATAGCGGTTTCTCAAGAAGAAATACATGATTCAAGGAAATCTCTGCTCTTCTTTGGAGATAGTATTACTGCTGGCTATGGCCTAGATGATACAAATGATGCCTATCCAGCACTCATCCAAAACAAAATAGACAGTCTAAACTTAGATTATGAGGTGATAAACTCAGGCTTAAGCGGAGAAACCAGTGCAGGTGGTCGAAGCAGGATAGATTGGATACTAAATCAACCTATAGATGTATTTGTGCTAGAACTTGGTGCAAATGACGGCTTACGAGGCGTTGCTGTAGAAGAAACCAGAGAAAACCTTCAAGCTATTATTGATGCTGTACGTGCCAAAAGTCCGTCTACTACTATTGTTCTTGCTGGAATGCAACTACCTCCTAATTTTGGTCAAGTATATACCGCAAATTTTAAAAGTATGTTTATTGAGCTTGCAACGTCAAATGATATGGCTTTTATTCCATTTATTTTAAAAGATGTAGGTGGTATTAAAGCTCTTAATCAAAATGATGGTATTCATCCTACAGAAGAAGGTCATGAGATTGTTGCCGAAACTGTCTGGGAAACCCTAGAAGAGCTTCTCACCAAAAAGCAATAAACAGTATTGATTATCAGTTATTTGAAAATATAAATATATCGTTATATCATAAATTGCATCTTCTCATTTAACAATGCTCTAATGCGTTAAAACACTCTTATCACCTTCTTAAAATACCATTAAGACCCATGGTAAAGCTGTAAAGTCCACTTAATTTTATAAAAAAACAAAATTATGGAACTTACAAATAAGACAATAATCATAACAGGAGCATCAAGTGGTATAGGTGAAGCAACCGCACACAAACTAGCATCACACGGTGCAAATGTGGTATTAATGGCTCGTAGTGAAGATAAATTGCAAGAGCTACAAAAAGCAATTACCGATAATGGTGGAAAAGCGATTGTAGCAACAGGTGATGTAACAAGCAAAGAAGATTTTGATAAAGGTGTTGCTGCCGCGGTAAAAGAATATGGCAAAGTAGACGGCCTTATTAATAATGCAGGATTAATGCCATTATCTTTTGTAGAAAAGCTCAAAACAGATGAGTGGATGCAAATGGTAGATGTAAATATAAAAGGAGTATTAAATGGAGTTGCAGCCGTTTTACCAGAACTTAAAAAGAATAAAGGAGGCCATATCATAAACATCTCTTCCATGGCAGCACACCGCTATTTCCCAGGTGGAGCTGTGTATTGCGCTACAAAGAGCGCCGTAAAGATGTTTTCTGAAGGACTACGTCAAGAGCTAGCTCCAGAATATGGAATTAATGTTACCTCTATCGAGCCAGGCGCAGTAAGCACTAGCCTTACTGAGACAATCACAGATGAGGATGTCAAGGAAATGATGGAAGGAATGCAAGAAATGACAACGCTAGAAGCAGAGGATATTGCAAGTGCAATTTACTACTCTTTAAGCCAGCCAGCGCGTGTCAATATTAATGATGTGTATATTGTGCCAAGTGAGCAAAAATAAGCTTAGATAAGAATTACAATAGAAATAATGTAGGGTATGCTTTCGCGAAAGCATACCCTATTTTTTTTACCAAATTTCTATACGCTCCTCCTCGGTCTTAAAGTTCTCTTGTCCTTCAGTAACATTAAAGGCTTCGTAAAAAGGCGTAAAGTTCATTAATGGTCCGTTTACACGCCACATAGGTGGTGAGTGTGGGTCTGTAGCAACATAGTTACGCAAATACTCATCTCTTGTCTTTACTCTCCATATGCGAGCTACAGACATGAAAAAACGTTGATTAGGAGTATAACCGCCTATAGAGATTGTGTCTTTTCCTTGCTCTGTCATTTTAAAAGCATCATAAGCAATTGCGATTCCGCCATTATCTGCAGTGTTCTCACCTACTGTGAGTGCTCCTTTAAGGTGTACACTATCTAACACAGTAAAAGAATCATACTGCTCGATAATTTGCTGCGTCTTTGCCTTAAATTTTGTGTAGTCATTATCAGTCCACCAGTTTGTTACATTTCCATCTTTGTCATACTGCGCTCCTTGATCATCAAAAGCATGTGTAAACTCATGTCCTATTACCATACCTATACCTCCATAATTTACAGCATCGTCTGCATAAAGATCAAAATAAGGCGGCTGTAAGATTCCTGCAGGAAACACTATTTCATTAAGAGATGGGTTATAATATGCTGTAACAGTGGATGGAGTTGTACCCCATTCATCACGATTAGGCGCTTTATTCAATTGTTTAAGTTCGTATTCATAACTATCTTTACGCAAGTCTACTACGTTTTCAAAAAACTGCCCTCTGTCGATTGACACATTATACTCGCGCCATACATCTGGATATCCTATTTTCTTGTTGATAGCATATAGCTTTTCTTTAGCTTTTACTTTAGTGCTATCACTCATCCATGCTAGGTTTTCAATGCGAACTTCAAGTGCGCTTTGAAAATTATTTACAAGTTCCAGTGCTCTCTTTTTTGCATCCTCATTGAAGTAACGCTTAACATATAATTGTCCTAATGCAAACCCAATTTGCCTGTCTACATTGCGCACCATACGTTTAGATCGAGATTGTTGCTCAGACTGTCCAGATATCACCTTAGTATAAGCAAATGCCGCATCTTGAAATGGAGTGCTCAACATAGTATCATGACTGCTTAGAGAATGCGCTTTTAGATATAATTTCCATTGCGCTAGTGGCACACTTGATAACATACTATTTAATGCATCATAGTATGCAGGCTGTCTAACGTCTAGAGAGTCTACGCTTGCTCCTAAGTTTTCTAGCATTTTTGGCCAACCTATAGCAGCTTGTTTAGCTGCTAGATCTTCCACAGAAAACTTATTGTAATTATCCTTTATGACTCTGCGCTCGATACGTGTTTTATGAGCGCTCGCAAGTTGTTGTTCAATGCTGTATACTGTTTCCGCTTTCGCGAAAGCGTTATCTTCACCCACTAATTCAAATATGGTAGCTAGGTACTTTTTATAAGCCTCTTGTATAGCTTTTGAAGAGCTATCTTCATTGAAATAATAATCACGGTCAGGTAATCCCAAACCAGTCTGACCAATATGTAAAATATTAATCTTACTGTTTTTTTGATCTGGAGATATATAAGGAGCAATTACCGAATAATCTCCACTCATGATTTGCGTGCTCACAAAGTTCATCATCTCTGAAACATTACCAATGAACTCAATTCGATTGAAAATAGGTTCCATAGGTTCAATCCCTCGTTTATCAATACTTAAAGTATCCATACCTGAAGCATAAAAATCACCTACAAGTTGCTCGACAGAACCTTTAGGATGAGTTTGCGTTGAAACTTCTTCTAAAATATTCTTTAACAACTCTTGTTGCGGAATATTTAAAAATCTATAGGCTCCTACTCCTACTTGGTCATCTGCTATAACGGCTTTGTCATACCAGGTTTTATTGACGTGATTGTAAAAATTATCTCCCGGTGCAATGGAAGTATCTATTCCGTCAAAGGTGATGGCTTGTTGCTTTTTATGAGCTTCGTCTTGACCGTCATTCTTAGTGTTGCAAGAAATTACCAAAACAGCAATGACTGCCGAATAAATGAGATTTTTCATAATGTTATACTTTTAATCTAGATACAATCAATGTAAGAATTAAAATTAATCTTCTGATCCCCATGGAGCTCCAGGAGTTTCTATAGGATTTGTAAGATCCATAACCACTGTAAATAGTCGATCTGTACCCAGTCTTCTTAAATTATATGTAAATGAAGTTTCATCTACGGTAATCCACCATACATTAGTCGCTGCTCCCGGAATCATTTGCTGTGTGTGGACATCTGCAGGAAAAAATTGAATATTAGCTTTTCCAGCATTACTAGCAGTACCTCCATAGAAGTTTACTTCATCCTCGCTACCATCCTCATGACGATGATCATGTTTTAACGAGATAATACCGTCATTCATAGTCAGTATCCACGTACGCGACTTATCATCACCTACAAAAAACGGGATTCTAATCTCGTTTTCATTGCAAAAACGCACATGCATAGTGAGTTGTTTACCACCGAAAGCCTCATCTTCTTTAGGTTCTTCAAGTACTCCTTGGTATGATTTGCCACAATGAGCCTTGAGCGTATTCCAAAATTGTTGAGAAGGCAGCTCTGTTTGTGAAGTGGCAGAAACTGAAATTAAACTGATTACGAGGAGAAAAAGTAGCTTTTTTATCATTCTCAAATGTAATTAAATTTGAGATGGCTCAGATTATATCATAATCATTAAGAATTTATATGCAAAAATGATACAATTTATCAAATACAAGTCTCCCTAAAAATTGACTAGTTCTTGTTTCTAAACCAGTTAAACTCTGTACTCTTAATTACGTATCCTAACCTAATGATACTACTAGATTGCTGGTAATCTAGCAAGGATTCTGCTTGACCTAAGTACCACTCCAACATGATGTATTGGTTGAGTTTACTGGTTTTAAAAGGATTATAATATAATCTAGAACGTAGTACGCCTCTACCATCAAAACCTAGTCCTTTGCGTAGCATGAGATTAAGAGTAAGCTTATCATGTTTAATCTCATGATTTATATGAACTTCCCCCACTCCTACATAGTCTAACAAATCTGCATTACTTTCTTGATAGCCGAAAGGCAGCCATAGTTCAAATCTTGCCGTTGTATTTTTAAATAGTGGTGTAGTGTATCCGGCTGTAATACGATTCCAACTACGAGAAGAAATACTATCTCTACCGTTAGACTCATGCTCAAACTCAAGTGAGGCAATACCTTTTAAGTGATTATCTTTATTGTAAATCGCTTTACCTATAGCGATAGAAGGATTAAAATTCACATCTCTAAAGGGCAATGACTCTTTATAAATATTCCAGAATGCCTTTTGTGTGTACGTCAAGTATAAATAGGACTCAAATGGAAGTAAATCTCTGGAGATAATTTGCTTGAAACTTACTTGATACTTAGCATCTGCGCTATTGCGATCTATATCTCTGTTAGTAGGTAAGCCCGTTACAAAGTAATTATCTTGGTAACTAGAAAATGAAGGTAAACCTTGTAAAGAATCATTAAACTTTTCACGTGTGATTTCTTGTCCAAATGAAAGGCCGTAAGATAACAGTAGTACAAATATGAGAAGTTGTTTTTTCATCATTTTAAGAGATTAAATTACTAGTGTAAAAGCTGAGCTATTGTAATTTAATACTTAAACTGAATCAGTGAAAGAAAAAAACAACTCTCTATCCTTAGATCCTATTTCCTTTTCTTCTTCTTTGGAAGTACTTTAAGCTCGATACTTTTAATAGCGGTTGCGATACGCTCTGCCATAAGTTTATCAATAAGCTCCTCCTTTGTTAGGTGATGGAAAACTGCGTGAACGCTCTCTTTTAGCTCCGTAGCAATTTCTCTGTTAGGCTTCGTTTTGAAGATTTTCTTAGCCCAAAGCACCGTATTATTATCCTCTATTTGTTGTGGTGACGCTTTCGCGAAAGCGGAAAAAGAAATACCAAGCTCATGTTCAAACTCAGGAATCTCCTTTACTTCCTCTTCTTGCAAAATAGTTAAAGCATATCCAGTTGCACCAGCACGAGCTGTACGACCACTTCTGTGCACATACATGTCGTAAAATTCTGGAAGGTGGTAATTTACTACGTACTCAATCTCCTTTACATCAATACCTCTAGCAGCAAGATCTGTTGCTACAAGAATGTCAATATGCCCTTCTCTAAACTGTCCCATCATACGATCACGTATGGGCTGACTCAAACTTCCATGGATTGCTCCCGAGGAAAATTTATTAATCGCTAGATTTTTGGCTAGCTTGTTTACTGCTGCTTTTGTTTTACAAAAAATGATACCCCTCTGCCCTATTCTTGAGTTCAAGAAATGCATTAAAACGTCCAGTTTTTCAATAGGCTCAACAACTACATATTCATGTGTAATTTTTTGACTACCTAGGGTTGCCATTTCGGCGCTAACTTCTATTGGGTTCTTAGAAAGGTAGTTTTGAACTATTTGTTTGATTGCTCCTGGCATGGTAGCAGATAATAGAAAAGTCCTTCTATTATTAGGCATAGCAGTAACAATAGTATCAAGACTATCTTTAAGTGAGCTTACCATCTCATCTGCCTCATCAAGCACAAGATAATTTGCTTGCGTAATATTGATAGCCTGGCGTTCCATAAGATCTATGAGACGTCCAGGTGTTGCTACGATTATTTGAGCAGGTTCCTTAAGTCGTTCTATTTGATCTTTTACAGGGACCCCACCATAAAAAACGGCAGTCCTCACCTCAGGAAGATGCGCAGCAAGTGCCGCAATGTTAGATTGTATCTGTTGCCCTAATTCCCTAGTAGGCACAAGAATAACAGCTTGTGTAGTTGGGTTTGTGCGATCTATAAGCTGTAATAACGGTACCCCAAAGGCTACCGTTTTTCCAGTCCCAGTTTGTGCGAGCGCTATGACATCCTTTTTAGACGTGAGCATTGCTGGTATAGCCTGCTGCTGTATATCTGTAGGAGAAGTAATCTCTAGTGATTTTAAGGCTTCTTGGATAGCATCCATTACACCTAATGCTGTGAAAGTACTTGTCATAGTCTCAATATTTATTAAATAATAATCTCCTATTTACTGCAATGTGCGATGACTATCTAAGTAAAAGGATGTAGTAATCTTATGCTTCTTGTAAGTGTCTTTTAGACTTACGGTAGTTATGCTTAGGATAAATATTGCGCTTTGCAAAACGATTAAGGTTTCCAGCATTTACCATTTTAATATAAATAGGCTTCGTAACTCCAAAGTACTCATAGGTAGTCCCATCTGTAAATGTGATTTCTAGTAGTAATCCTTTGTGCTGGTAATCTGCGATAGCGGCATTTGTTATCGTATCCGTATATGCTTCTAGGTTTGCAGCTTTGGTCTCTGGTGCCATACTTACTAAAAAATGGTAACCATCAATAATGCGACGGCTCTGTATCTCTGCTTCCTCTTGTTTTACATCGCCATCTTGAAATTTATCTGGGTGCCATTCTTTTACAAGGTTACGGTAGCTCTTTTTGAGCATTTTAAGGTCAATTTCTTTTTCAACTCCAAAGAGTTTCTTGTATTCATTTATTCTCTTCATAATCAGGGCTTTTATCAAAGCGCGAAAATAATCTTTTTTAATGTAATTTTGCTTATTGTAGATTATTAATCTCTTGCACGTTTTTTGAATAAGATATTTATATAATCTATATTATTTTTACTGCTTAGTTCATTGTGAATGAGATTTTTGAAAGCATTCAAAAGGGTTTAGCTTATTGCAACATATTTTTTAAAGAATTACGAGTATCATGTCTGAAGCTTTTCAAAGAAACACAGAAAACGAACTAGCCTCTATTAAGAGTGCTTTTGAGTCTAATCAAGACCTCTCTTACGAGATTTTCCAGCAAATGCCTATTGGTATCTGTATTACAAATCCAAAAGGTTACTTTACAGATGTAAATACTACTTACTGTGACATCTATGGCTATACTCGTGAAGAACTTATAGGAAAGCCATTTACCGTAGTTGTACCAGACCAAAGTCTTGCTGTTTTAGAACAACTGCATGCAGACTTTATGGAACAGGAGCAGGAGTTACAAGGTAGATGGACGGTAAAAAATAAAAATAAGGAAGAGTTTGAAATCATTACAAATGCAGCCTTTTTACAAGATGCAGAGACTAATGAAAACCGAAAAATGACATTAGTCGTAAAAGCTAATGAGCTAGAATTAACCATACAGCGGCTAAAAACCACTATTGATATTCTCGAAAATAAAATAAAAACTCAAGATATTGCAAATAAACTTGCCGAACATGATATGCGTAACCGCATAGGCTCTATGGTTTCTATTGCAGACATTCTTTCAAAATCAGACCTTAATCCGTCACAAAATAAATGGGTACGTATGCTTAAGGACATAGGTAATGATACCCTAAACTTACTTACCTCTGCAAAAGATTATGCAGAGATGGAACGTGGAGAATATACTCCAGAAATTTCTACTTTTGATCTTATAGAGCTCATTGCTAGTACAACTAGCGAGATGAGAGACCTTATAGATGAAAAAGAAACCGAAATTGAGCTATATCTCAATGAAACACTAGCCGAGCCGGAAGAAGATATCTTAGAAATAAAAGGAGATAAGTTCTACATGAGCCATCTATTTCAAAATCTGCTACGCAATGCTATAGAAGCTTCTCCAATAAAAAAGAAAGTTTTAATTCACGTAGAAACCAGTAATGTTATTATAATCAATATAAAAAATACTGGGACTATCCCTCAAAAAATCAGAAACAATTTCTTTGATAAGTACACCACAGATGGTAAAGAAAGAGGAACGGGATTAGGTACTTATATCTCAAAAATGGTTGCCGAAATTCACCACGGTAACCTCTCTTTCCTCACAGGAAAAGATGACACTACTACGCTTATCTTAAAACTACCAGCTACTATCATTGTATAATAGCAAAAAAAATCCCGTCAAATTTGACGGGATTTTCTCTTAATTGAAAGTATATATAACTTAGATAACTCTTACGTTAACTGCATTTAATCCTTTGTTACCTTCTTTAAGGTCAAATTCCACTTCATCACCTTCTCTAATCTCGTCGATTAATCCAGAAATGTGTACAAAGTGATCTTTCTCAACTCCTTCTTCAGTGATGAATCCAAAACCTTTAGTGTCGTTGAAAAATTTTACTGTTCCTTTACTCATTGTATTATAATTTAATTTATTAATAATTAAAGTTATGCAAACATGGTGCCATAAGATATAAGCGTACTGTTGCATTGTGAAAGTAAACACACCAAATTGAAAAAATATAAATTATACACTTCACAAATTCTTTAAGATTATTTTTTGAATTAAAACTTATAATTCTTGAGATAGCTCTCGTGATAGCATATAACAGCAACAATAAAAAGCATCCGCATAAATAAATGATAATAAGGCTTTTATCAGTTTTCATTTCTATCCTAGTCAAGAAACTGCGATATAATTTCACCCAATAGTTTCATAAGAGTAATAGACTCTTCGGGTACTTTGTAAAAGGTCATTTATCGTTAAACTAATTATAAAACGTTCAGCCTTAGATTTTTGTTAACACTTTAGATTTTAAATTTACGAAACCAAAAACATCAAAAGCTATGCAACACTCAAACAACACCATCTTAAAAAGTCTCAATGATTTAATTGAATATTCAACAGATTTTAGGTTTCAACGTAGTGCTAGCTTTCAACAGCTTCACATTGCATTAATCAAACATTTTTTTAATGCATCATCTGTTGTTTTAGATATTGATACAAATAGCGTTTGCTTAGGAATAGATGTACTAAACAAAGGTGCCGAAGTGACTATAGAGTTTGATAATCTAGAAAAATTCTTAAAGTCATGTATTCGCAATAAGCCAAGTAACGTGGCATTTTATAAAAATATACTACACTACTACGCAAGTAATGCTGCGGTAGCTTAATAGTAATTAAAAGCGGTTCTTATTGAGTCGCTTTTTTTATGCTTTCGCGAAAGCGTAAAATCAAAAAATAGCATACACCTCTCACTTGTTAATTCTTAAAAAGCAGGTGTTTATTGCCAAAAATATATTAATTAAAACACAATCTAATCATAGTATTATCAATAGCTCAAATTTGACATTATCTTTATATCACAACAATCAAACCCACTTAATTATGAATAATAACACAAAAGGTATATTAGGACTAATCGCTGTAGCAGCAGGAGCTTTAGGATTATACAAATACAAGAAAATGTCTCCTGAAGAGAAAGCAGCTTTAAAAGACAAAGCGAGAAAAGCCGGAGACGCTCTAAAAGAAAGTTACAATGAAGTTGAAGACCAAGTGTCTGAAAAACTTACAAGCTTAAAAAACGCTTTAGAGCGCGAGACTGCAAAAGCTAAGAACTCTGTAAATAGAAATATAGATCACGCAGAAGATGTAATTGACATCACTGCAGAGAATATTGAAAAGACGGTAAAGTCATAAAACGATTTTAAGTAAAAAAAAGTCCCATCTACACGATGGGACTTTTTTTGTTTTCAAGAGTTTGATTAGACCCTACCCCTTCTAAAACGCATCTTCTTTGTTTGCGTCTTATCATTTTTACACAAACTATTGGATGATTATAGAATAATCTAATTAATCGCTGTTCAGGTTAATAGTTTTTGAAAGGATTTTTGTCATGCACATTTAAAGCACTCTAATTTAGGACGGAATAGCTATATCATTTCAATAGTCCGCTTTCAATCAGAAAGCGGACTTTTTTATGCGCTGTTTTTTTCAACTTCCACTTGTAAAAATTCACTCCAAAATGATGAAATCGGATTAATAAGGTTCAAATGAGCCATAATTTGCCTACAAAAATTCTAAATAGCTCAAAAAGTCCCTACAGAACTAACACAATGAATGATTATTAGCATTGTGGCTAACATATATCAACCAACTTGAAGACATTGGTATTACACATTTTAATCTATGTCATTAATCTAGTTATAATATTCATGTTAATTTCATTAAAAACTTCTTTTCAATTTGTTTTACTGCGTTCAAGATGACTTCTTTGCTTCATCAATAACAAACAACGCATCTAGTAACAATCAAAAACATCTATTATGAAAACGCAAGCAAACAACAAGCCGCAAGTAAAAACAAACAAAGTTTTAGGAATCTATACCGTATTTATGGTAAGCCTTAGCATCTCTTATATAGTTACTACCTTTTTACAATTAGGGAATTAATCAATCAGCTTTCATCAATCAGCATTCATCAATCATCAATCATTAATCATTACTAATCCATCAAAAACCATCCATTATGAAAACGCAAGCAAACAACAAACCGCAAGTAAAAACAAACAAAGTATTAGGAATCTATACCATCTTCATGGTGAGCCTTAGCATCTCTTATATAGTAACTACATTTTATATTTAGGGAATTAATCACTCCGACATTCATCAATCAACATTCATCAATCAAGATTCATCAATCAGCATTCATCAATCAATCATTACTAATCAATCAAAAACCATCCATTATGAAAACGCAAGTAAACAACAAGCCGCAAGTAAAAACAAACAAAGTACTAGGAATCTATACCGTATTTATGGTGAGCCTTAGCATCTCTTATATAGTAACCACATTCTTGCATTTAGGAAACTAATTATTACGTAATTCATCAATCAACATTCATCAATCAATCATCAATCAAAAAATCTTATTATGATCCAAATTATCATCACTGCATTAGAACTTATCTTCGGATAAATAATTGACCTCTTCACACCGCCGAGTTAAGGCCTGCTCTGTGTGTGTTTTTTAAAAACTTACTTTAGATATAGCACGTTTTCGCGAAAGCGTACTAATCACATCCTTCCCATTCTTTCCGATAGTATATTTTCAGCTACATTTGGGCTTTTATAAATTTGGCACGCTCGTTGGAGTTGTCATCACCAATCAATACCCATTGTACGATGAAAAATTTATTTCTCGCAATCCTTACTACCGTATTTGTAGTAAGCTGCAATTCGGTAAAAAAGACTACTGCAACGCTTAATAGCGGTAATTATGATGATGCCATCGCAATTACTCTTAAGAAGTTGCAACGAAATCCAGATAAAAAGAATAAGCAAGATTTTGTACTCCTTCTTGAAGATGCATTTGCAAAAGCATCTGCGCGCGATACAGATCGTATTTCATTTCTCGTAAAAGAAAATCAGCAGTCAAATCTTGAAGAAATATATGAGACCTATGTATCGTTACAAAGACGTCAAGATCGTATAAGACCTATCTTACCTTTACAAGTAATTGACGAGAATAGATCTGCACGTTTTGAATTTGTAAACTACACAGATAAACTCATATCTTCTAAGGAAAAACTAGCTGCTTCGTTATATAGTAGTAGCCTTGATGCCATAACCGCTGCATCATCAAAAGAGGATTATCGTAATATTTATGATGATCTAGCTTATTTAAATACGCTTAAGCCAGGTTATAAAGACATCAAAAATATGATGGAATCTGTACATCTTAAAGGGACAGACTTTGTTGCTGTTACTTTATTTAATGATAGTAACATAGCGTTACCAGTGCGATTAGAAAACGAGCTGTTAGACTTCTCTACCTACGGCCTTAACGATTTCTGGACCGTGTATCATAGCAATCCGCTTAATGAGGTATCCTACGACTACAATATGGAAGTTGCTTTTACAGAGATTAATATTTCACCAGAACGCATCAAAGAAAGAGAGGTGCAACAAGAAAAACTAATTAAAGACGGTACCATCGTTCTAAAGGATGAAGATGGTAATGTGGTTTATGATGAGGATGGTGAGAAAGTACTGGTAGATAATATGATTACGGTACGTTGCACGTACTTTGAGTTTATCCAGAACAAAGCTGTAAATGTAGTAGGCCGCGTGCGCTATTCTGATAGTAATACTAATCAGGTCTTGCAGTCGCTTCCGCTAGCATCTGAGTTTATTTTTGATCACAGATATGCTACCTATAGAGGTGATAGAAGAGCACTAGAAGATGAGCTTTATGACCGTACTCGCAATAGAGCAGTTCCGTTTCCTACTAATGAGCAAATGGTGTACGACGCTGGTGAAGACCTCAAAAACCGTATAAAAGACATTATTTTAAGAAATAATAACTAGTCTTTATAAATAGATAAAAGCCGTAACGCATAGCGTTACGGCTTTGTTTTTTAGCTACTTTTGACGGTATGCAAACACTCTATAAATTTCTTGCCAAAGTTAATAAGGCAGTACTTCCCTCCTATTCAAAACGTGGTCTCGACCTTACACAAGCTAGTAAAGTACAGCTTGCGATTATCGGGTATAGAATCTGGGTTACAAAAAGAGCGTTAGATTAAATCTTTTCGGCGAGTGCTTGTGCACTTATCGCTCCATGACTATCTGCATAAACCGCTGTCCCATTTTTGATTAAAATCATCTGAGGACTTTGGTGTATTACTTGAAATTTATATCCTACTTCGTTAGACACTTCTCTATACGCCTTAAGGTCTAAATAATAAATATCTAACTGATTAGGGTCTATATCGTACTGAGATTCTAACTGGCGTATTACCATACGGCTTATACCGCAAGTTGTAGAATGCTTGAAAATTGCCTGTGGCTTCGTTTCAGAATCTTTTGCGATTTGATCGAGTTGCTCTAATGTGGTTAATTGCTTCCAAGGCATAGGTGCTTTTTCCTCTTTTGGCTCCTTATCTCCTCCAAACATTGAATTGAATATTCCCATTGTAATTAAGTTCTTTTTTACAAAGGTAGTCGTTGTGTCTGTGTTACGCTTTCGCGAAAGCGTGAAATAGTTCTTAAATAAGTCATAAAGTCAGCTGATACAAGAGTTTACAAGACATTTTGTCTATAAGCCGCTGTGGAATAATAATTGACTTTAGTCCATCAAACAAAGGACAAACCAAGACATTAAAGAGAGGTACTTATCTCTTTTAAAGTCTATTAAACATATACTATGAATATAAATAATTATACCATAAAATCACAGGAGGCCATCCAAAGAGCACAGCAAATTGCTCAGGAAATGGGCCACCAGCAGATAGAAAATGAGCATATTTTTAAAGCAATCTTTGAAATAGATGAGCACGTTACACCATTCTTACTTCAAAAGCTTGATGTAAATATTCCGTTATTCCAGCAAGTTTTAGATAGTACGTTACAGAGCTATCCTAAAGTATCTGGTGGAGATATTGTACTAGGTCGCGAGGCAAATAAAGCACTCACGGAGGCTAGTATTATTGCTAAAAAAATGAACGATGAGTATGTCTCTATCGAGCATTTGATACTCGCAATCTTTAGCACTAAAAGCAAAGTAGCTCAAATCTTAAAAGATCAAGGAGTGACAGAAAAGCATTTACGCGCAGCGATTGACGAAGTACGTAAAGGAAATCGTGTAACTTCTCAAAGCGCTGAAGAAACCTATAATTCTTTAAACAAATACGCAAAAAACTTAAATGAACTTGCGCGTAATGGTAAACTAGATCCTGTAATAGGACGTGACGAAGAGATACGACGCATATTACAAATCTTAACGCGTCGTACAAAGAACAATCCTATACTCGTAGGAGAGCCAGGTACTGGTAAAACAGCCATTGCCGAAGGTCTTGCACATAGAATTGTAGATGGTGACATCCCAGAAAACCTACAGAACAAGCAAATATTTGCCCTCGATATGGGTGCACTTATTGCTGGAGCAAAATTTAAAGGAGAGTTTGAAGAACGTCTTAAAGCGGTTATTAAAGAAGTAACAGAAAGTGATGGCGATATCGTACTCTTTATAGATGAGATACACACACTGGTGGGAGCCGGTGGTGGTCAAGGCGCAATGGATGCGGCAAACATCTTAAAACCTGCACTAGCCCGTGGCGAACTTCGCGCCATAGGTGCTACTACGCTTGATGAGTATCAAAAATACTTTGAAGCAGATAAGGCACTTGAACGTAGGTTCCAAAAAGTGGTGGTAGATGAGCCAGATACAGAAAGTGCTATTTCTATCCTTAGAGGTATTAAAGATAAGTACGAGACACATCACAAGGTGCGTATTAAGGATGATGCAATCATCGCAGCGGTAAAGTTATCTCAACGCTATATTACAAGCAGATTTTTACCAGACAAGGCAATTGACCTTATGGATGAAGCTGCTGCAAAAATGCGTATGGAAATCAACTCTAAGCCAGAAGAGCTTGACGTATTAGACCGTCGTGTGATGCAGCTAGAGATTGAGATTGAGGCAATCAAGCGAGAGAAAGATGAAGATAAGCTCAAAAGCCTACGTGCAGATCTAGCAAACCTTAAGGAAGAACGCAATGATCTTAACGCACAGTGGCAATCTGAAAAGGACATTGTAGAGAGTGTACAGACTGCAAAGCAAGACATAGAAAACTATAAAATAGAAGCAGAAATTGCCGAGCGAGAAGGTAATTATGGTCTTGTGGCAGAGCTACGCTATGGTAAAATAAAAGATGCTCAAGAGCACCTTGAGGAGCTACAAAAGGATCTTGCAAGTCAAGCAGATACTTCGCTTATTAAGGAAGAAGTAACCAGCGAAGACATTGCAGAGGTAGTTGCAAAATGGACAGGAATCCCAGTGCAAAAAATGCTACAGGGAGAACGTGAGAAGTTACTTCAGCTAGAAGACGAGCTGCACAAACGTGTGGTAGGACAACGAGAAGCTATTGTAGCAGTAAGTGATGCCGTACGACGCAGTCGTGCAGGATTGCAAGATCAGAAAAAACCAATTGGTTCGTTCTTATTTTTAGGAACAACCGGTGTAGGTAAAACAGAACTTGCAAAGGCACTGGCAGAGTATCTCTTTGATGATGAGAATGCGATGACGCGCATAGATATGAGTGAGTATCAAGAGCGTCACAGTGTGAGCCGTCTAGTGGGAGCGCCTCCAGGATATGTGGGATATGACGAAGGTGGCCAGCTTACGGAAGCCGTGCGACGTCGTCCATACTCTGTAGTTTTACTAGATGAGATTGAAAAAGCACACCCAGATACTTTTAACGTGTTATTACAAGTGCTTGATGAAGGTAGACTTACAGATAACAAAGGCCGCACTGCCGACTTTAGAAATGCCATTATAATTATGACTTCAAATATGGGTAGTCATATCATAAAAGAGCGTTTTGAGGCAATTCCAGATGTAGATGCTGCGATGGAGTCTGCAAAGGTTGACGTATTAGGTTTATTAAAACAAAACATAAGACCAGAATTCTTAAATAGAATCGACGATATTGTGATGTTTAGTCCGCTTACGCGAAAGGATATTAGGGATATTGTGAAGTTGCAGTTTAAAGGGATTCAAAAAATGCTCTCTCAACAGAACATTACCCTAGATGCTACAAAACAAGCAATAGACTTTATCTCGGAAGCAGGTTTCCAGCCAGAATATGGTGCAAGACCTGTAAAACGAGCAATGCAGCGCGAGGTGCTCAACCAGTTATCAAAAGAAATTTTGAGCGGTAAAGTTGCATCAGACAGTGTGATATTAGTAGATTCCTTTGACGACAAACTCGTTTTTAGAAACGAAGGAGAACGCACAGGAGAAGAAGAATAAGGATTAATTGACGATGATGAAAAGTGGATATCTAGCGATAGGTATCCACTTTTTTTGTGGTTTAAAGGGACTACCCAAAATCTGTTTTTGACTATTCTAGAATCGTCATCTCTACTCTACGATTCTTAGTTTCTTCCCAGTCTAATGGTTCTGTATAGGCCTTTCCACGATATTTCAATCTACCTGCCGAAATTCCGTTTTTTATGAGATAATCATATACCATTTTACCCCTATCTTCAGATAGTGTCATACTACCTGTTCTGTTATTATATCCATCTAGTTGTGGTTCTCTATCAGGGGAGCAACAAATATGGCCTGTTATTAAAATCTTTCTAGTAGGATATCCTTCTAAAAAACGTACTACTTTTCTAAGCGTTATAACACTGCTACTACCCAGCATTTTGTCTGTTCCACCTTTAAAGAAAACGCCAAATAAAACAGTTGTTTCATTAATTTCTAATTCGCTATAAGAAGTAATATCAAGATTTCGTGAAGACAACATTCGTCTTTTATTTCCTTCATTTTTTGGTTCATTTACAATAAAGTTAGAACTATCTGGAATATTCTTTTCTTTAACTATTACAGAAATATCTACGCGTCGTGCTCTCCACGAAGCATCTTGTAGCTCACCTATTGCTTGAAGCGTATCTATTGTAAAGGCTTTAAGGAACTCTTTTGTTGCTGCTACTCTTCGTTGTGCTAGTTTCAGGTTATAATCTCTTCCTGCAAATTGATCTGTATACCCCTTTAAAACAAGTCTAATAGAATCTCTATCATGATGTTTGACTAAACTATCTAGCTTTACTCTCTCCTTAGATACAACCTCATAACTGTCTGTATTAAAATATATGGATAAGTAGCTTACTTCCTGAGTATGAACAAGCATGGAAGTAAATAGAAGTATAATTGTTAAACGCATAGATAACAGCTTTAACGGTAAAGATGTAGAAAAATTATTTTTTGTGAAATAAAATGGAATAAAAAAAGATTACATAATCAATAGCGATTGAAAGTATAAGATGAATTTTATTAATATTCTCATCATTCGGACTTCCCTATGTTACGCTTTCGCGAAAACGTCATCTTTCTTAGATATTTGTATATTTAAATAATCAAATAAAAAACAGACTCACTAGCATTTACGATAGTTACCGGAGATGCACTTGGTTTACGTAGTGGTTTGTTGAGATGCCTAATCACTCATCAAACTGATAAAAACTCTTTTTGTATATTTGATGAGTTAACTCAATTAATATGGATATTCAATCAACAAAAATAGAATTAGTAAAAACTATCTTAGCGATAGAAAATAGTGATTTTATTCAAAAAGTAGCTGACTTTGTAAATGCTGAAAAAGTTGATTTTTGGAATGAATTAACTACTTCTGAACAAAGTGAAATTAAAGAAGGAATTAATCAGCTTGATAGTGGAAAACGAGTTTCTTTTGATTCATTCTTGAAAAAGATTTCTTAATGAAGGTATTCTTATCTGAATTAGCAGAAAGAAAACTCCTGAAACTATCCGAATATCTTTTAGAAAATTGGAATTCAAAAACACGTGATCAGTTTATTGAAAAGCTAACTGAAAAAATTAAACAGATATCTTTTCAACCAGAAAGCTGCCCTCAATCCTCAGAACTCAAAGGCTTGTATAAGTGTGTTGTAACAAAACAAACTACCTTTTATTATAGAATTTCGACAGAACTAGACGAAATTGAAATCATTACAATTTTTGATACAAGACAAAATCCTGACAAACTAAGAAAGGATATTTAAAAAAACTCACCATACATAAAACACTGCGGCTGTTTGCCAAAAAGCACACGTTTCAATTATAGAAAGTTCAATTGTGATTGCAGTTAGACATGACAATACATAAGTCGTCCCGATTTACACCGGAAATTGAAAACTGTATGGTGCACGCCTCCACAGGTAAGTGTAATAATGAAAATTTAAACAGGAGCATCGGAAACCTTGATAATTATCGGGAAATGCACTTACATTATGTCTTAGTCTGTTGTGTAGCAATTGAAATGAACTCAGAAATAAAAAGAAACATACGAAATAGATGGATCTCATCCTTTTTTGAAATTGCTCACTTGGAATTTCAAAACCGACTTTGGATTAATGCAGACCATAAAAATTCAGTTGGAGATTATAGCGAATGTGTTTGTAGTTATTTTGACGATTTAGATTTGGAAAATGGATATTCTTACTTTATTAAAAACGGAATAATATCAGAATTGGAATATGAAATTGTAAAGGCATTACACGCTAATTTTAAAGAATATATAGAACGTACAGAAAAATGGAATTTATCGGACAAAGATATTCTTAAAGATGTTGATTGGATTAACATTACTAACATTGGATTGAAATCGTGGAAAGAATTAAAAAAGAAAACGGAATCGATTCGTGATAAAGAATTAATGACTCAATTAGAAAATAAATTTTTAGAATAAGATACGTCACCTTACAATATTAGCTCTTAATCAATTAGAGAAACACCTACTAAAATTATCCCTAAGCCCCACTAAGGCTCGATAAATGTATATAGGTGCGTGTTTGGTAGCAATAGCTATCTTTGTAAGACATACCTATGATGATGAAAAAAATACAATGCCTATTTATATTGTTCTTTGCGCTAGCGCTTAACGCCCAAGATAACTACTACATTTTTCAAGGCGACACCTATGACGAAGAAAGCTTTCAAGCTAAACTAAGATCTATTGAGGAGGTTTATGGTGCGCAAGGAAGCTGGAAATACACAAAAGCCAACTTTAAAGTTCGCCATTCTCGTGTGCGACAAGACTCAATTATACAAGAGGTCGAGGTGATGCTATCGCAATCTAATAGCGCGCCTCTAGACATTAATGTGGGTGTGAATGGTTTAATTAATAAACCCCTACCCGACTTTCAGCTGCAAGATCTTGCAAATGGATTAAAGTCTAAAGAGAGTTATAATGATAAAATTACACTCATCAACTTATGGTTTACAAGCTGCCCTCCTTGTATCGCAGAGATTCCATATCTCAATGATCTTAAAAAGCAATATGAGGATCGCGTAAATTTTGTAGCCATCACTTTTGAACCAAAAAGCAAAATCGATGCTTTTTTGACTAAGAAACCTTTTGATTTTGAACACCTAGTAGATGGTGCGAGCTATTTAAAACAAGACTTAAAAACCAATACGTATCCTAAGCTCGTATTTATGGATCGCAATGGTACTGTGCGTTTTGTAGAAAATGCAGTAATGGCTCAAGGCAGAGGCCCAGCCGCAGAGGTCACAGAAATTCTTAAGGAACACCTAGATTACTTACTCGCAGATAACTAATGGAAAACACCGTAGAACCAACTCCAGATTACTCCCCACTTGAGGAAAAACTCAACATTTGGACGCATGGTTTTGGTTTTGTTGCAAGTGTAGTTGCATTGGGTTTTTTATGTTTTCGCGAAAGCGTATCAACCACAGCAACCATTAGTCTTATTATTTTTGGAGTAAGTATGTCTGTGCTATATTTTGCATCTACGGCTTACCACAGCGCTGTAAAACCTATACGTAGAGCTAGACTAAAGATATTTGATCACGCGGCTATCTATGTGCTCATTGCAGGTACTTACACTCCTTTTACACTTGTAACTCTAGAAGGAAATACTGGATGGTGGATTTTTGGGATTGCATGGTCTATTGCTTTATTCGGAATAATATTAAAACTCTTTTTTACAGGAAGGTTTGATATTCTTTCTACCATACTGTATGTAGCGATGGGATGGCTTATTGTTTTTGCATATAAACCATTACTAGCAAACCTTGACCCAGCTGGTGTGCAATGGCTTTTTACTGGAGGTATTTTATATACGATAGGTGCTGTTCTTTATAGCATTTCTCGCATTCCTTATAATCATGCTATTTTTCATGTGTTTGTTTTGGGAGGGACGGCTTCTCACTTTATTGCAGTTTACAACTACGTAGGAGTTTAAAACTTTTCGAGGATTATAAAACAAAAAATGCCCCTCAATGAGGGGCATTTTTATTGCTAATAATAAGAATCTACAATAGCTTAGTTAAAGATATAACGTAGTCCTAATTGTGCTTGCCATCTGTTTAAAAGACTTGCATCTGTTCCAAATGTTTGCGTAAGCTCTTCGTTGAATGTGTATGTAGGTACACCGTCTGCAACGCTTACACTTACTGGCTGGATACTGTTAGGTTGCTCAACAAGTCCCCAATCAGAATTGATGAAGTTTCCTAAGTTAAGAACGTCTACACTAAACTGGATTGTGTTTTTCTTTCCTTTTACATCAAAATTAAAATCTTGTAATAAACGGAAATCTACACGACTTCTCCATGGTGCAAGTGCTCCATAACGCTCTGCATATTGACCACGATTATCACTTAAATAATCATCTTGCTCGATGTACTGGTTAAATGCTGCTGCTTGTTCTGGTGTAGCAAAATTTTGCTGTGATACCTCTCCAGCAGTTGGGATGTAAATAAGGTCGTTAAAGTTACTTCCGTCACCGTTAACATCACCAGCATACGTATAGTTAAAACGTCCTCCTCTAGCCCACTCTGCAAATGTAGAAATGGTAGTAGCAAACTTGCCATCACCATACTCAAATTTCTTTGAAGCTACAGCAATCACTCTGTGTTGATCACCATAACGTGAGTTTGATAATACTGCATCATTTGCATTACCACGTATTGCATTTGCGTTAAAAGCATCACCTGTAATCTCTGCATCAATAGAGTTTACATTTTTAGAATCTAGGTAGTTATATGCTACACTTGCATAAAGTCCGTTACCAAATGATTTTTCTGCTTTTAATGTAGCGTTAATAGTACGACCGTTATCAGAATTTGTAAATACATATGCATTTGTAGGTCCTCCAAAGGCATTAGTAGAAAAATCTGAAGCTTGATAGATAGGTCTGTTATCTACACCTTGTAATGTAGCAGAAGGATTATCAAGTGCCCAGTTTTGAACGTGTGCAGCGTTAAGATCTTTTGTGTAAGAGAAGTCTCCTGTAAGTACCACACCATTGTCTAGGCGGTAATCTACACCTATATTAGATCTCCATACTTGTGGCCATTTGAAATCTTGATCTACCGTTTGGTAAAAGAAAAAGTCAACGCCTTGTACTTGGTTTCCTAACCATACAAAAGGAAAACGACCTGTAAATATCCCTGTTCCTCCACGTACTTGGAAAGTCTTATCTCCTTCTACATCCCAGTTAAAACCTAATCTAGGTGAGAATAAGAATCCATTGTCTGGAAGTACTGTACTATCTAGAAGAATATCTTCTCCAGTTGATGGATCTACATAAACGTTTTCTGGTTGGTACGTTCCTTTACGATCAATGTTCTCTTGAATTTTATCTTCTGTATCAAAGTATAATGGCTTATCAAGACGTAGTCCTAGTGTAAGCGTTAAATCGTCTGTTGCTTTCCATTGATCTTGTCCATAAAGAGAAAACTGCCCTACGTTAGTTTCGGCAAGAGCCCATCCATTAGGGTCGCCAATAGGAAGCCCATTATTCTCGTTAAATTCTGCCTCTGCAGATAAGAAAGTACCTTGATATTGGTTTACTAAGAAATCTTGAAAAGCGACAAGATCAGTTTCTCCCGTTGTATCATTTACATAATCTGTATCAAGCACTCCATCACCATCAAAATCCATGTCTTGATCGATTGCTACACTTCCAAATAAATCAAAACCGTAACCTGTTAAGTTAAATGAGTTGTAAAAACTAAATTTCTCAAATGATGTTCCTAAAGTAAATGTGTGACTTCCAGAAACAATATTCAAGTTGTTTGTGATTTGGAAAACTTGTTGCTCAAGTACATTTGAAATTGAGAATGGCTCATGACCAGCTATGATATAGTTTTGTCCTCCTTTTGTAATGTTTATAGACGGACCTGGTGTAGAAAAAGGTTTTCTAAAATCATCAAAGAACGTGTACCCTACTTGTAATTTGTTTGAAATGTTACTAGCAATGTCGCTATTCCACTCAAACTGGAAAGAATCTATGTTGTTGTTAATTTCATATCCTGCATTTTCAAACTGCAGTGTAGTCTGGTTAGGTCCACGTAATGCAATAGCATTTGGGTTTGCTGGATTTTCCTTAGAAGAGCGTAGTAAGTTATAAACAAGCGCTACACGGTTCTTGTCATTCACGTTCCAATCTAACTTGAAAAGTGCTTTTGTAGAACCTGCATCAAAGTTAAATCCTTCATATCTTCCTGGCTCATAAAAAGAACCATCTGCATACTGGATACTTCCTAGTGCAGCAGAAACAGCATCAAGATCTGCTGGTAATACGCGAGACTCATTGATTGCTCCAGTATTTCTGTTAGGTGCCCATGGAGCTCCAAGATCTGATCTAGATTCCTTTTCAAAGTTTGCAAAGAAAAATAGTTTGTTTTTGATAATAGGTCCTCCTATAGAGATACCATAAGTATTCTGGCTTTGATCTGCTTTAAAAACATCATCTCCAGCAACTTTACCTCCTGTAAGATCTTCATTTCTGTAAAAACCGTAAACAGTTCCTTTTACTTCATTAGTTCCACTTTTTGTTACAGCATTTACAGAAGCTCCTGTAAATCCAGATAGCGTTACATCATAAGGAGCAGTACTTACTTGAATTTGCTCAATAGCATCAAGAGATATAGGTTGAGAACCTGTTTGTCCTCCTGGAGTTGCTGCATCAAGTCCAAATGGATTGTTAAAAACCGCGCCATCAAGACTAAAGTTATTGTACTGATCATTACGACCTCCAAAAGATCCGTTACTAGAAGCACTAGGCTCTAAACGGTAAAAATCTGCTGCAGATCTAGATATTGTAGGAAGTGACTTTAATTGTCTCTCACCTACATTTGTCGCTGCACCTGTACGGCCATCACTAAATGTGTTGTTGCGAGAACCTGTAATTACTACTTCTTCTAGCGCATTGCTATCTTCACTAAGAGTTACTTCAACGTTATACGTTTCTCCTAAGTTAAGATTTACACCTGTAAACTCTTGACTTTGGAAACCTACATAGCTCATTGTGATCGTATAAGGTCCACCCACACGTAGGTTTAATAGACTAAAACGACCGTCAAAGTCTGTAATAGCACCATACTTTGTACCTGTAGGAGTGTGTACTGCTAGTACGTTTGCTCCCGGCAAAGTCTCGCTACCTCCATTTACTACTCCCGAAATAGAGGAAGTAGTTACTTGTGCTTGCAAACTAAAAGCGCCAAGTACTACAATTAATAAGAAAATTTTTTTGAACATAAAGTTTGAATTTGTTTCCGTAAAAATACTAGAGTAAATCAAGGTAGACGCTCATTTTAGTAACATTTCTTTAGCATTTTCTTAACAATTGTTAAATACTTTTTAGGTGCGCTTTCGCGAAAGCGTAAAATCATCATAAACAATATCGATAACACCTCATTACCATCATGTTATAAATCCAAAATTTTCTAAAATAACTTATTTAATTCACAAACAACAATTTCACATGTCCTCTATAAAATATGATAACTCATGAATGAATAATTATCTTTGCAGTCTATGACAAGTAACCAAAAAACGCAAAAACAAATCCTTGCCAAGCTAGGGATTAAGACCCTCAATGAGATGCAAGAAGCAGCTCAACTAGCAATACAATCTGCAAGAGAGGTGATATTACTATCTCCTACGGGTACTGGTAAAACACTCGCTTTTTTATTACCTGTAATAGAAGCACTTGATCCAGATTGTGAAGAAGTGCAATTATTAATTGTCGTTCCTTCTCGAGAACTTGCTATCCAGATAGAAAATGTAGCTCGTAACATGGGGACAGGATATAAAATTCATGCTGCTTATGGTGGGCAAAGTTTTAATACAGATAGGCAAGCTATAAAACATCGCCCAGCTATTTTAATAGGTACGCCTGGTAGACTAGCAGACCATATGCGCAGAGAGACATTTTCTACAGATCACATTAAAACTTTAATTCTAGACGAATTTGATAAATCACTAGAGGTAGGTTTTGAAGGAGAAATGACAGAAATCCTTAGTTTTCTACCAGCTCTAGAAAAGAAAGTGCTTACCTCTGCTACACAAGGAATAGAAATCCCAAAGTTTGTAGGCCTTACTACTCCGGTGGAAGTAGACTACTTGCATGAAGGAGGATCAAAACTTGAGATAAAAGCTATTTTATCCCCAGATAAGGATAAGCTAGATATGCTTGTTAAGGCGTTGTGCCATCTAGGCGATCAGCCAGGGATTATCTTTTGCAATTTCAAAGGGACTATCGCACGTATAAGTGAATACCTTAGTGATCGTGGTATTGCTCACGGGACTTTTTATGGTGGTATGGAACAAAGAGAGCGTGAGCTGTCATTACTTAAGTTTCGTAACGGTACACACCAATTACTACTTGCTACTGATCTTGCAGCCCGTGGTATTGATGTGCCAGAAATAAAATTTATACTTCACTACCACTTACCTATTCATGCAGAAGAATTTACGCACCGTAATGGTCGTACTGCTCGTATGCGGTCTGAAGGTACAGCATACGTATTACACTGGAAAGATGAAAAACTGCCAGAGTTTATGCCACAAATGGATGAAGAGTTTATACATGACAAAGGTATCCCTGACGGATCACAGTGGCATACTTTAGAACTTTCTGGAGGGCGTAAGGATAAGATTTCTAAAGGTGATATTGCTGGTTTCTTTTTTAAAGAAGGAAATATAGACAGAGCACACCTAGGAACTATTGAAGTAAAAAACACACAATCATTTGTATCTGTACATAAAAGTATCGCAGAAGAAATGATAAAAAGACTAGATAACAAGCGACTTAAAAAGGCAAAATTAAGAATACAACACGCTTAGAGAAGCCTTTAAAAAAAAAGGATTGTAAAACTACGTTTTATGAATAGTCTTTACAATCCTTTTTTAATGATAACTAATTTGGTCTATAAGAATTACTTTACCTCTACAAAGCGAGCAAACCATTTATAAAGGTCTCCTCGAGTTATCACAGCACCTTCACTTATAAGTTTAAACTTATCTGCATTACGATCTGCGCTATAATCTTTACTTGCACTCATAAAGACAACATCATCATCCCCTAAGTTTTCTTTAAGCCATGCATAGCCTTCGGCAGTGGTGATGTCTATATCTTCCTTATTGATTTTTACGGCAATAAGTGACATATTATTTTCTCCTAGTAAGAATAAGTGCATCTGGTTAGGAGATACGTGCTCAAGGTATTGCGCTTTAGTAAGCACACCTTCCCACACAAGATCTGAGAAAACATCTATTTCCTCTTCGGCTACTTGTGGTTGTTTTTCTTTGATGGTTGCCCATTCATCACCAGTGATAGATTGCGTTGCTAGAAAATTTATAAATTCTGGCTTTAGTTCTTCTAGTTGTTCTTTTGTAAGGCGAGCGTATTTCATTGTGAATCACTTTTTCGCGTAAGCGTATTAAAAAATAAATTTCATAAAAAAGCCGTCCTTACGGTTGTAAGAACGGCTTTTCATATAATGTCTAATGACTTAGTTAGCCTCTGCTACTACGTCAAAAGGAAGTGTAGCTACCACATTCTTGTGGAAACGTACTTTTGCTTCATAGTTACCTAAGCGTTTTACAACGTTTCCTGCGATAGAAATAAATTTCTTATCGATAGAAACACCTTCTTTTGCTAGGTATTCTGCAACGTCTGCATTGTTAATAGATCCAAAAAGCTTGTCTCCATCTCCAGTTTTTGCAGTAATCTTAACTTCAAGTCCATTAAGTTTATCTGCTTGCTTCTGTGCATCGTCCACAAATTTTTGTTCTTTGTGAGCGCGTTGCTTAAGGTTCTCTGCAAGTACTTTCTTTGCGCTAGGCGTTGCAAGTACAGCATGACCGTTAGGGATTAGGTAGTTTCTACCGTATCCGTTTTTTACTTCTACTAGATCGTCTGCAAATCCTAGATTTTCAACGTCCTTCTTTAATATAAGTTCCATCTGTTATCTAGTTTCTATTTGTATAAATCAGTTACATAAGGCATCAATGCAAGGTGACGTGCGCGTTTTACTGCTACAGACACTTTACGTTGGTACTTTAAAGAAGTTCCTGTAAGACGACGAGGTAACAATTTACCTTGCTCGTTTACAAAACCTGCTAGCCAGTCTGCATCTTTGTAATCTACATACTTGATACCAGATTTCTTAAAGCGACAGTATTTCTTTGCTTTGTTAGTTTCAATATTAAGAGGTGTAAGATATCTGATATCTCCGTCCTTCTTTCCTTTAGCTTGTTGTTGTAAAGATGCCATAACTTACGCTTTTTGCTTTTTTAGTTTTTCACGTCTTCTTTCAGCCCACGAGATCGCGTGCTTATCAAGTGTTACCGTTAAGTAACGCATCACACGTTCGTCACGGCGAAAAGCTAGTTCGTAATCATTGATAGCTTGTCCATCAACAGTAAATTCAAGTAAGTGGTAAAAACCGCTTTTCTTGTTTTGGATAGGATATGCAAGCTTTTTTAAGCCCCAATCCTCTTTACTAATCATCTTAGCGCCCTTTTCTTTAAGAAGACCTTCGTACTTCTTTACTGTTTCCTTTATCTGATCATCAGATAAAACGGGATTCAAGATGAAAACAGTTTCGTAATGGTTCATATAATATGAGTTTAATTAAAAATGAGTGCAAAAGTAACGATTTACTTTTAATATTCAAATAGCAATTAGTTTATAAATTTAAAAAAAAAGCTACCTTAATTATAGAACCTCGTTTTTAGCTTTGCTTTCGCGAAAAAGTGAATTTATAAAACCACGCAATTACTATATAATAAGGACACTTCTCAAGTAGTTCTAAGTATCATCTAGTTCATAGATTATAATTAAAGTTAAGTCGTTTAAAAACTGAAATTTTAGGTCTCTTTAATTTGTCTAAACCTACGCTCAATCGTCAATAGTCAAATTTTTACCGATTAAGACGTTAAAATCGCCGTTCCCTATGAGAATAAAGGAAAAATCATTCGACCAATCGCACAAATAATCGACGAAAGTCGCATTTTTGTTGGTAAATAGGTTATTTTTACCTAATATTGACGCACTTAACCTAATTAAATATTGATCGCCGTGGAAGGAGTACTATTAGACTGCGCAGTTGTAGATGATTCAAGTTTACAACGTCTAGCTATCGTAAAGATGATTAATGATCATCCTAATTTACGCCTAGTTGCCGAATATAATAACGCCATAGAAACTAAAAATGGCCTTATCGAGACAAAAGTGGACCTACTTTTTCTTGATATTGAAATGCCTATCCTATCTGGATTTGATTTACTTGATGATCTTATCCATAAGCCACAGATTATATTTGTGACGGGTAAAACAAAATATGCTTACAAAGCTTTTAACTATAACGCAATCGATTACTTACGTAAGCCCCTCACTAAGGATCGCTTTACAAATGCTGTTTACAAAGCCATAAGCCTGCATAAACTTAAAACTGAAGGTGCTGTAGAAGATGATGACTACATCTTTGTAAAAAGTAACCTTAAGAAAAAGAAAGTGATGCTCAATGAGCTTAAATATATCACTGCCCTTGGAGACTATGTAAAATTAGTTACTGTGCATGATCCTATTGTTGTGCTTGCAACGATGAAATCTTTTGTAGCACAATTACCACCGGAACGTTTTATGCGTATACACAAGTCTTATATTATCAATATAGACAAGGTAGATAAATACAATAGTAGAAATATTGAGATAGACGGAGAGAAAATTCCTTTATCAAGACATAAAAAGTCAGAGCTTATAGATGCTCTATCTGCATAAATAGACGTTAGACAAAATTTAGATATAAAATTTAAAATCCCGCTCGTTGAGTGGGATTTTTTATATCTAAAATGAAGTGAAAATTTCATCTAATAACAATCCACATCTATCACAAGCCGTACACTTCTGTAAGGAGCAATCGCATTAAAACTAGTGACAACTCGCTTTATAGCCTTCTTTGTTTCTAAAAGTTTCTGGCGGCGGCTTATCTTAATTAGTACATTACGTCTATATTGATTCCTTATTCTAGCTACAGAAGGCGTCTCAGGCCCTAAAACAGTATCTGCTCCTAGTGTTTGACGCAATGCTTTTGCGAGCCAGATACTCGCCTCTTCTATTTTTTGATAATCTCGATGCTTTAAAGTAATACGTATCAATCTATGAAAAGGTGGATACTTAAAATTACGTCGTTCTTCTAATTGCTCCTTGTACATCTCTTCAAACTTATTTGCAGAAACCTGCTGTAGGATCTGATGGTAAGGATTATAAGTCTGCACGAGTACTTTACCTTGTTTTTCTGTTCGCCCTGCCCTACCCGACACTTGTGCAATCAACTGGTAACTACGTTCATGTGCTCTAAAATCTGGAAAATTAAGCATGCTATCTGCATTCATAATTCCCACAAGAGTCACATTTCTAAAGTCTAAACCTTTAGTTAGCATTTGTGTACCTACAAGAATATCTATTTGCTCTTGTTCAAAGGCAGTAATGAGCTTTTCAAATCCATATTTGCCACGAGTAGTATCAGAATCCATTCTTGCAATAGATTTATCTGGATATAGCTCTTTGAGTTCCAATTCTATTTGCTCTGTACCAAAACCCTTAGTAGTAAGCTCTGCACTTCCACAAGCCATACATTTCTGCTGTAAAGCGATATTATAACCACAATAATGACAACGTAGCTGTGACCTGTATTTATGATAGGTAAGACTTACATCACAATTAGGACATTGTGGCGCGTGACCACAAGTAGTACATTCTAATATAGGTGAGAAACCTCTACGGTTTTGAAAGAGAATTACCTGCTCCCCTAGTGCTAGTGCATCTGTAATTGCGCGTATTAAGGTATCAGAAAAGTGACCCGTCATCTCACGCTTTTTGCTTTTCTCCTTAATATCTACAAGATTAATCTCAGGCATTAAAATACCTCCATGTCTTTGTTTTAAAGACACATAACCATATTTCCCTTGCTGTGCGTTGTATACTGTTTCTATAGATGGCGTTGCAGAACCTAATAACACTTTTGCCTTAAACATGGCACCTAGCACAATAGCAGCATCACGAGCATGATATCTTGGTGCAGGGTCGTATTGCTTGAAACTACTTTCATGCTCCTCATCTACTACAATAAATTTTAAGTCTCTAAAGGGTAATAAAAGAGCACTACGCGCCCCTATAATAATTTGAGCTTTATCTAGCTTTTTCAATACATTATTCCACACCTCTACTCGCTCATTTACTGAGTATTTAGAATGAAAAATCGCTACGCGCTCACCAAAGTATGTTTGTAGCCTAGTTATTAACTGGGTAGTAAGTGCTATTTCCGGAAGTAAATACAGTATTTGATCACCAGAATCAAGCATCTCTTCTATGAGCTGCACATATATTTCTGTCTTTCCTGAAGCAGTTACTCCATGCAACAAGGCGACATCTTTTGTTTCAAAATGACTTTTTATTTCATCATAAGCCGTCTGCTGATATTCGTTGAGAACCTTTGTTTCAAAAACTTCGCCGTCAAAACCTACACGGTCCTGTCGTTTTTGATAGGTTTGAAAAACACCTTTATCAACCAGTGCCTTGAGCTGACTAGCAGTAGCGCCAGATGCTTTTTGTAAGTCCTGAGATGATATTGGTTTATTTGTTTTCGCTTTAAGCGAGAAAAATGTGAGCACCATCTCTCGTTGTTTTGGAGCTCGCGATAATTCCTCTAGCACAGTTGTAAGTCCCTCCTCGCCTTCGTATGCTGGGGCAATAGTGATAAATTTTACAAGCTTAGGTACATATTGCTCATAAATCTCTTCTTGCATCTCGATCACACCTTGATCAATTAAACGCTGTATAGAAGGTAGGATTTTTTTCTTATCAAGAATATCCATTACCTCATGAACCTTTAATTCTGAACGATGCTGTAATGCTTCATATATGAGAAACTCATCATCCTTAAGCGATGTCTCATCTATGTCAAGCCCATCTTCCTTAAGTCTTATCACAGTCTCGCTTTCCAGTAAGAAAGCCTTAGGGAGTGCAGCGCGCATGACCTCTCCTTCGGTACACATATAGTAATCTGCAATCCAACTCCAGAATTTCAGCTGCTCTTCAGTGACTATAGGGTCCTCATCTAGAATTTGCTGTATTTCCTTGGCTTCATAAATGGTAGGTGCCTGCTCATGTTTGTTTTTTACGATAGAAGCATATACTTTCTTTTTACCAAAAGGAACAGCAACCCGCATCCCTTTTTGAATATAGTTATACTCTGCCTCAGAGACGAGGTACGTAAACGTATTCTCTACAGGGATAGGAAGTATAACATCTATAAAATAAGGCATAGTAAATTGTGATAAGAAAGTATGAATATACAAAGTTACAGAAGCAGATCAAACGTAGGTGCTAATCGTAAATAAAAAGACTATTAATGTTTGACATACGCTTTCGCGAAAGCATAAAAAAAGCCGCTCCCAAAAGAAACGGCTTCCTATATTAAACAGCATCATCACTAGCGTCTTACCCACTGTTGCGTTCTAAACAAGAATGCTATATACCCTCGTACGTTTAAGATGTTTTTATCATCCTCGTCAATCCATAATTTAGCTTTATATTCCTTTCCTTTTTCTGGATCAAAAATAGTTCCTCCCTCATATTCGTCATCATCTTTTTCAAGACTCTTAATGATATCAAGACCTATGAGTGGTTTATCATAGTCTTCACCTTTACAGTAAATACAAGTCTTGTCACGATTTGCTGGATTTAATATATCTATAATCTTACCAAATACTTTATCATCCTTTTTATAGATTTCTATGATTGACATTGCCTCACCAGTCTCATCATCTATAGTTTTCCATTGACCAAAAATAGTTCCTTGTTGCGCTTGTATGCTCACTGCAAAAAATAGCAGCATAAGTAGGGTTATGTGTTTTTTCATAGTATTCAAGTTTTAAGATTCTAAAATTAATGTGATTTACAGAGAGATTATAATGCATAAAAAATGGCGAATCACAAGTGATCGCCATTTTTAATATGATTGTGATTATTAGTTTTTACCTAACATCGCATCTTTAAGATCATCATCTGCTGGGTCGTTACCTAACCAGATTCCGAAAAGAGCTTTCTTAAAATCAAGACCTGCAATAGATCCTACTTCTTTTCCGTTTTTATAAACTACAGTTCCTTTACCTTTGATGTAAGCAATATCAAAAACGTTTGTTTTTACAATCTTATCGCTAAAAAAACCTTTGAACTGCTCAATCTTCGCATCTAGCGAACTTGTGTTTCCATTCATTGAAGCATCAAAACCATCATCTACAGCTCCTATCATTTTCTTACTAGAAACCATTCCAGAAACGATGTCTAATTTAAGCGCCATAGTCTCGTCTGCATTTATGATAGCTGCAGCATCACTCTTTTTTGACGCTAGATATAATCCTCCAGCATAAAGGTCAAATACTACCTTCTCTCTCATACCAGCACCGTTAAGGATGAGTTCTGTACCTCCCATTGTTACTGAGTTAGGTAAGGTTGCATCTCCTACTACTGTTTGTGCCTGGCTAACTGTAAGACTACATACGGCTACTAAAGCTAATAAATACTTTTTCATAATTTGTGTGTGTGTGTGTGTGTGTGTGTGTTATTTAATTTGTACTAGGGTTTTTATGTAAAATTCGTAATTTTTGAAGGGTAGCGTTAAGCTCATATCCCAATAAAATCAAATTTGAATTTAACCAAATATAAAGCATCATTATTAATAATGCACCAATAGAGCCATACAACTCATTATATGTGCCAAAATTATCAATATAAATACCAAATAAATAAGTAGTTATCATAAATAATATTGTTGTCATCAATGCTCCTGGTGAAAAGAAACGGCTTTTACGCCCTTCTTTGGTTCCAAAATAATATAGCGTAGCAATTACCGAATAAATCATAATGATTAAAAACAGGTTCTTACCTATACTTAATAGCGCGATATCCATATCATTACTCATAAAGTCACGCTCTCTCAATGAATTAAGTAATAATTCAAAATAAATCACTACTGATATAGTAGTAACCAACAACAATGCCAGAATAATAGAAGTCCCTAAAGCAACCGCATATTGTCTAAAGAAATTACGACTTATCTCATTGTAATGAGAACCCTCAAAACCACTAAAAATAGCATTAACACCGTTTGCCGTTAAAAACAAGGCAAGCAAACCAGCAAAGGAAGCAAGACCTGCTCTCTCATTCTGTGAGATATCGATTATGATAGGTTTAAAGAAATCTAAGGATTGCGCAGGTATGAGCTCATAAATAAAAGCCATGAATTTGATATCAAAATTCTCTATAGGCACATAAGGCACTAGATTGAGTAAAAATAACAAAGCCGGAAAAATGGCCATAAAAAAACTATAAGCAATAGAACTTGCGCGAGATCCCAGAGCTCCTTGGATAATCCCATTAAAATATGCGCGTAGCAAGTAAAGAAGCGTCATTCCCTCAAACCCAGGAATAACGACACTATCCAAGATACTCACAAGCCAACAAAAAGGCTTGAATCTCATTAAACGTTGCTCTATCGTCTTATCTGATGCCATTAAACTGCTTTCAGACTAAGATCTAAGTTATAGACAGAGTGCGTGAGCGCTCCACTAGAAATAAAATCTACACCACAAAGAGCGTACTCACGTATCGTCTCTTCATTAATACCACCAGAAGATTCTGTAAGGCATTTATCGCCTATTAGTGCTACTGCTGTGCGAGTATCCTCATAATTAAAATTATCTATAAGAATACGATATACATGCTCGTGATTTTCAAGTATTTCTTTAATCTCTTCTAGACTTCTAGCCTCTACAATAATCTTAAGATCTCGCTGCTCTTCCTTAAGATAATCTACTGTTTTGAGAATCGCTTTTGTAACACCACCCGCAAAATCGATGTGATTATCTTTAAGCATAATCATATCATACAGCGCAAAACGGTGATTCTCACCACCACCTATTTTTACAGCCCATTTTTCTAGCGCTCTTATTCCTGGTGTGGTCTTTCTTGTGTCTAGAATTTTAGTATCTGTTCCTTCTAAAAGGTTCACAAAGAACTTTGTCTTCGTCGCAATAGCACTCATACGCTGCATAGCATTAAGCACTAAGCGTTCCGCTTTGAGAATGCTCTGGCTTGAACCAGATACATAAAATGCAATATCACCATATTTTACAGCGTCTCCATCCTTTAATACGTCCTCTACTTCTAATGAAGGATCTACGTGTGCAAATACCGCTTTTGCGAAAGCGCAACCCGCAAGAATACCTTCATCCTTTACAAGTAATTTTGCTTTTCCAGTGGCGGTGGCTGGTATACAAGCCAGTGAGCTATGGTCTCCATCACCTACATCCTCTCTTATAGCATTTGCAATTATACCTTCTATCTCAATCTGAAATTGTGCTTCTGAAATCATATTTGTATTATTCCTTTGATGTAAAAATAAGCAAAAGGTAAAGCTTCTTACTTCTGTATGGTAGTTTTGTATTTTTGCCACATGAATATTAAACTTCTCTGCGTAGGCAAGACCGATAATAAACAGTTGCAAGCACTGATAGATGCGTATAGTAAACGGCTCAATTTTTATGTGAAATACTCCATAGAAATTCTCCCGGATATTAAGAATGTCAAAAATCTTAGTGAGCAAGAACAGAAAAACAAGGAAGGCGACCTTATTTTATCAAAAATAGGGCCTTATGATCACCTCTTGCTATTTGATGAAAATGGAAAAACGTTTACAAGCGTAGGCTTTTCAAAATTTCTACAAAAGAAAATGAATAGTGGTATTAAGACCCTAGTCTTTGTTATAGGTGGTCCTTATGGATTTTCGCAAGAGGTTTATGCAAAAGCACAAGGAAAAGTATCCTTATCATCCATGACCTTTTCTCACCAGATGGTTAGACTCTTTATTACTGAGCAAATTTATAGAGGTTATACTATATTAAAAGGGGAACCATATCATCATCAATAAGGATAATTTCTAAAATAAGAATGAGCTTACAATTACCTTGAGTTTATAACGTTAAATATTAAACGGGTTTAACCTATATTTATGAGCATAAGTAGCAATATAATTACCGCTACGTGTTATTTTTGTATGCTCAATACGACTACAATTACATGGGATCACAATCAGGTACAAAAAGGAAAAACAGGCTGCAATTATTGCACCAGTACTACGTGTACACTGGTTTTTATACTTTTTTAAAGGACGCTCTTAAAAAAGCACTCCCTCCTATTCTACTTGTAGTAGCAGCTATAGTTCTTATTCACTTCTTTGTAATAGACCTTAATACGGCATTGCAATATGTAATAGACAACTATTCAAACCTGCTTGTCCTTACCTTATTTTTTGTTTCAGAATCTATACTTGGTATAATTCCTCCAGAGCTTTTTATAGCATGGAGTGATAAAACGAGTAATCCTATTTTATACCTAACTCTTATAGCAATATTATCTTATGCTGGAGGGGCAGTTTCCTATTTTACAGGAAGAGCAACTTTAAAAATTCCATCCGTTCATAATTACCTAGAGGTAAAGATGGAGAAGCACTTAAAAAATGCTCGTAAATGGGGAGGCTTTTTAATTCTCGTAGGAGCTTTACTCCCGCTTCCTTTTGCCGTAGCAAGTCTTGCTGCGGGTATGATTCGCTTCGAGTTTAAATATTGGGCATTATTTGGTCTTGCTCGTTTTGTAAGATATGCAATATACGGAGCAGCAATTTTTAGCCTTGTATCATAATGAAACTAGTTTTTGCAACACACAATCACAATAAACTTCGCGAAGTTCAAGCATTAGTGCCTGATCATATTACCCTCCTATCTTTAACAGACATAGGATGCACAGAAGAAATCACTGAAGATGCAGATACCATCGAAGGTAACGCACTTCTTAAAGCAAATCATGTGCTAACTAACTATGGGTATGATTGTTTTGCAGATGATACTGGTCTTGAAGTGGACGCACTTGATGGTGCACCAGGAGTATATTCAGCAAGGTATGCTGGTGAGCAAAAAGATGATTCAGATAACATGAACAAGCTTTTAATTAATCTCGCTACTAAGCAAGACCGTGGAGCACAGTTTAAAACAGTTATCGCTTTCGCGAAAGCAAATAAAACAGAAACCTTTACAGGTATATGCAGAGGTAAAATCACTAAAGAGCGTCATGGTGATGGCGGTTTTGGTTACGATCCTATCTTCCGACCAAAAGGTTACGATGCAACTTTTGCACAAATGGCTCCATCTTTAAAAGGAAAAATAAGCCACAGAGGCTTTGCTGTTTCTGCTTTTCTTGAGTTTCTATATAATCAGGAATAAGTTTTTTGAACCCAAATGCTTTCATTATAGTTTTATTGAGTACTTTTGCACCTTGAAAAACCTCAGGGTGAGGTATTGCCAGATTTTTTGGCACGTGTTGATCGAAGCAATTGGTTTATAAGTCGTTGCGCTTCCTATACACGCTAACACTTATATATACTATTGTCATATGACATTTGATGAACTAGGCCTAAATGCGCCTTTACTCCAGGCTATTGCCGATATGGGATTTGAAACCCCATCAAAAATTCAAGAAGAAGCTATCCCACAATTACTCGCAGAAGACCGCGATATGGTTGCTCTTGCACAAACAGGAACAGGAAAAACAGCTGCATTTGGATTTCCATTATTACAAAATATAGATGAAAATAGTAAGACTACTCAAGGTCTTATTATAGCTCCTACTCGCGAACTATGTCTCCAGATTACAAACGAGATGAAACTGTATTCAAAGCACATGAAAGGTGTGCGTGTTGTTGCAGTTTATGGAGGAGCAAACATACAAGAGCAAGCTCGTGAGATTTCTCGCGGAGCACAAATTGTAGTAGCTACACCAGGACGTATGCAAGATATGATGCGTCGTCGTATGGTAGATATTACAAAATTAAGCTACTGTGTTCTTGATGAAGCAGATGAGATGCTTAACATGGGATTCTATGAGGATATCACAAATATTCTTGCAGATACTCCAGAAGATAAGCTTACATGGTTATTTAGTGCTACAATGCCTAGAGAAGTATCACGTATAGCAAAAGAATTTATGGTAAACCCGTTAGAAATAACGGTAGGACATAAAAATGAAGGTGCAAAGAACGTATCTCATGAGTACTTTGTAGTACACACTAGAGATCGTTACCAAGCACTTAAAAGACTTTCTGATGCAAATCCAGATATCTTCTCTGTAATCTTTTGTCGTACTAAACGCGATACACAAAAAGTTGCCGAGCAACTTATTGAAGATGGATACAACGCAGGAGCATTACACGGAGATTTAAGTCAGAACCAGCGTGACCTGGTAATGAAGAGCTTTAGAAACCGTCAGATACAAATGCTTGTTGCAACAGATGTTGCTGCACGTGGTATTGACGTAGATGATATTACACACGTAGTAAACTACCAATTACCTGACGAGATAGAAACCTATACACACCGTTCTGGTCGTACTGGTCGTGCTGGTAAAACAGGTACTTCTCTGGTGATTGTTACTAAAAGTGAAATGCGTAAAATCAAACAACTTGAGAAAATCTTAGGTAAGAAGTTTGAACAAAAAACCATTCCAGACGGAAAGGAAATCACGCAAGTACAGTTATTTCACCTTGCAAATAGCATTAACACAACAGAGATTAATAACGAGATTGATGCTTATCTTCCAGAAATAGAAGAAGTATTAAAAGATAATACGAAAGAAGAGCTTATTAAAAAAGTATTTTCTGTAGAGTTCACACGTTTCTTTAATTATTATAAGAAATCAAAAGACCTTAATCAAAATGCAGTTGGAGCAGCTAAGGAGCAATCTGGAGACTCTACACGTTACTTTATAAATGTAGGTAGCAAAGATGATTTTGACTGGATGAAACTTAAAGACTTCTTGAAGGAAGAATTAGGATTAGGTCAAGATGGTGTATACCGCGTAGACTGTAAAGATGCCTTTTCATTCTTTAACACAGATACTGAGCACAAAGATAAAATCTTATCTCACTTTGAAAACTTTGAGCTAGATGGTCGTCGCGTGAGCGTTGAGGAAACTCAAGGCGGCGGTGGTCGCAGTAGTGGCGGAGGTCGTAGCGGTGGCGGAGATCGTCGTCGTGGTGGCGGAGGTCGCAGCGGTGGTGGTGATCGTCGTAGAGGTGGTGATGATGGATTTAGATCTAGTGGTCGCAGCGGTGGCGGAGATCGTCGTCGTAGTGGCGGAGGATCTTCAGATAGAAAACGCAGCGATCGCAAATCAAGCTATGGAGATGACCAAGGTGGTCGCTCTAGAAGTAGATCAGAAAGGCCAGCAAGGTCTGAGAGATCAGAACGCAGTTCTTCTCCACGCACGCCAGATAACAGGTCTGAAGGAAACAAGAGCCCATTTTCTGGCAAAAGACGTCGCAGAAGCTAGTCTAACGCACATTAAATGTTAGAATTATTGTAAATAAATAGATTTGGTATGATTTTCCCAATGGAATGCATAAATTGCCTTAGCATATGAAGAAGATCATACTAAACCTACTTATATTCTCTGCCATTGCAGTAGGATATTCACAAGAAATAGATACTACATCAGACCCAACTGAAGCTCAAGAAAAGCTAGAGGATGGATTTATTGATGGAAAAGTATTAAGCAGTAGTACAGATATTGCATTACAGAACGTAAACATTCTCAACCTCTCAAATTTTAAAGGAGCTACTACTAATGAGTATGGTAAATTTGAAATTAAGGCTGAGGTAAATGATACGTTATACTTCTCTTACCTAGGATACAAATCTCTTAAAGTACGCGTGAGCGGTGACTGGATTAAATACGGTGACGTAAAAATCCAAATGACAGAGATAGGTATCGCACTTGAAGAAGTTGTGGTTCAAGAAATTGAGCTTACTGGATATTTGGAAATTGATGCAAAGAGAGTTCCTATTTACAGCAATCAGCGATACAGTATATCTGGTCTAAATTCTGGTTACGAGGTAGGGAAAAGTCAGCCAGGAGCTATATCTAGAGTATTGAGCTCTATTTTCAATCCTGCAGATTTTCTTTATAATATTTTTAGCAGAAAGAAAGGCCAACTTCGCAAGCTTAGGCAAATGAAGGAAGATGATAAAGTGCGTAATCTACTTGAACGAAAATTTGACCGTGAGACACTAAGTGCTTTACTTCAAATAGATCGTGTTGATATAGACGCAATACTTAAAAATTGTAGCTACTCAGATAATTTTATCATGAGCGCAAATGATCTTCAAATTCTCGATGCAATAAGTGAATGTTATGAAGAGTACAGAGTTCTTCAAAGAAAAGATTAATTATCTATTATATATAAACAGAAAGCCCGCTATATTTAGCGGGCTTTCTGTTTTATGTACTATTCTAAATAATACGCTTTCGCAAAAATATGCTTTTTATAATGCAGCTATAATATCTTCTGGATCTGCTCTAAGTTTATAATCTTCTGACAGAAAGTGATAAGAAACCTCTCCGTTTTGATCAATAATATACGTGGCAGCGATAGGAAGCTCATTTGCATCATTACCTTGACTCTCTAAAAGATCAATACCAAAATTCCCATATAATTCTGCAAGCGCCTCTGGAAGTTTAAAAACTAAATTGAGTGATCTTGCTAATTCGTTATTTTCACTAGTAAGCACTTCAAAATCTAGCTGATTTTTCTCCTTAGTAGACAAAGAATTATCTGGTGTCTCTGGAGTAATAGCAATAAGTGTTGCGCCTTTCTCCTTAATTTGGGGTAACACCTCTTGAAAAGCTTTAAGCTCTAAGTTACAATAAGGACACCATCCACCCCTATAAAAGGTAATCACTACCTTACCTTTTTGTAATTGCTTACTTAGCGTGATAGTTTTTCCTTGAGCATTTGGCAATGTAAAGTCTGGAAATTTATCTCCTGTCTTTACAGCATGCTTCAATATACCTGTAGCATCAAGATCTTCAATAGCTTTTCTCATGATATCTTGAGCAGCGCCAGGATGACGTTTTATACTGTTATCTGCAAGTTCTTTTAGCGATACGGTAAGTTTCATAATTTGAATTTTTCAATTTACATCTTGGTCTTTGAAAGTGCATCAACTTTATACTTATCGACAGCTTATATTTTAAGAAATCAAATTTTCGCAAAAGCGTACTTCTACCCTCTTTCTTCTAGAAATCTTTGCTCAATTCCTTCCACATCTTTAATCATCTTACGTGTCCACTCAAGTTTTTTATCAAAAAGCTCTTGCTCCGTAAATTGCCAAGAATTACTTGATTGCTTGAGCTTAGTCATAATATGCTGTAAGGTTATTGCCGCAGAAACTGAGATATTGAGACTCTCTGTAAAACCCACCATAGGTATATAAATAAAATCGTCTGCCATGTCAAGCACCGTATCACTTAATCCCTCTGTCTCACGACCAAAAAATATAGCCGCCTTTTCAGTAATGTCAAAATCCTCTAATCGATGAGCATCTTTATGAGGTGAAGTGGCAACAATCTTATATCCTTGCTTTCTTAGGTTCTCAATACAATGTTTTGCACTGCTATGGCGCTGCACATCTACCCATTTTTGAGCACCCATTGCAATCTCACGATCTATTCTCTTAACATTAACCTCTTCTATAACGTGTAGTTCTTGAACCCCAAAAGACTCACAGCTACGTATTACAGCGCTGGTGTTATGCAATTGATACACATCCTCCACCGCAACAGTAAAATGATTTGTACGCTCTTTGAGCACTTTATCAAATAATTGAACGCGTCTTTCTGTAAGAAATGATTGTAAATATGCTAGCAGCTCTTGATCCATGATTGTTGTTTACAGGCCAAAGATACTGTACTTTTAAAATGCAAAACAAACTAGAATGTCTAAACAAAACATAGTTGTCCTCTCTGGAGCGGGAATAAGTGCCGAAAGTGGTTTAAAAACCTTTAGAGATGCAGATGGTCTTTGGGAAGGTCACGATGTGATGGAAGTCGCTACTCCAGAAGGATGGCGCAATAATCAAGAACTCGTTTTACGTTTCTATAACGACAGAAGAAGACAACTGCTAGAGGTCACACCTAATGCCGCACACAAAGACCTTGTACAACTAGAAGAGGATTATAATGTTACAATTATCACTCAAAATGTAGACGACCTGCATGAACGCGCAGGTAGCTCAGATGTGATACACTTGCACGGAGAGTTGCTCAAAGTGCGTAGTAGTAAAGATGAAAGCGATGTAAAACCGTGGACAACCGACTTAAAAAAAGGGGATTTATGTGCACTAGGGTCCCAACTAAGACCACATATAGTATGGTTTAGCGAAGAGGTACCACTTCTAGAAAAAGCTGCAGAGCTTGTGAGTAAAGCAGATTTTATAATTATTGTAGGAACCTCCATGCAAGTATATCCAGCCGCTGGACTTATTGATTTTGCAAAACCTAACGCTCAGATTTATTTTATAGATCCAAAACCCTCAATAGCACAGAGAGAACGTCTTACCATAGTTCCAGAAATAGCATCTACCGGAATTAAAAAAGTGGTTGAAACATTATTAAGACAAGCCTAGTTAATGACACTATCCGAACTTTATAATGAACTATCACATGTGAACCATACTCGCGATAAGCGCGCGTACTACGCACAAATAGTCATACATGAGCCTCATCTCATGTTACATGTTCTTGAAATTCTATTTATGATAGACGACCCTAGATCTCCTAAGGCCGGCTGGATAGCAGAGTTTGCAATTAGAAAAGAAATCAAAACCCTTTTACCTTATTTGGAGTATTTTACAAGCAAGATGCATACAGTTTATCAAGATTCCGCACTACGACCTGTGAGCAAGATCTGTGAGGAGCTAGCCGTATCCCATTATAAAATAATGAATCCAGAAATAAGAGCTTCTCTAAGTAAAATTCAAAGGGAGCGCATGATTACTACTTGTTTTGACTGGTTGGTATCAGATCAAAAGGTGGCCGTTAAAGCATACTCCATGACCACACTATTTCATCTAGGAACAGAATTTGACTGGATACACGGAGATTTACTACGCATTATGGAAGACGACTATACAGCTAGTAGTGCAGCATATAAAGCGAGATGTAGGCATATCACAACGTGGATTAATAAACACCAAAAACTCAAATCCTCTTGAGTGATTAATCGATATCTAGAAAATAAATCATATCTCAGTTTTTTATTGATATTTTCGCATATATCTCTATGATGCAAAAACTACTTATCGCCACAATTGCTTTACTTACCATACTACAAGTAAACGCTCAAGAAGTACAACCCTACGAACTAGAAGCCAACTATTTTTACGGAAGTATTTTAAGACATAATAAAGATGTATCCTCTCTTATTACTGGGCATCCCGAAGGAATTATCCTGAGTTATAATAGAAAAACTTATGGGCTAAAGGAGTGGGAACGACTCTATAATTATCCAGACTGGGGATTTACCTTTGCATATCAAGATCTTAAAAATGAAAATCTAGGAGATACCTACAATGCGCTTACTCATTACAATTTTTATTTCTTGAACCGCAAGCTCATGTTTAGAATAGGTCAAGGTATTGGTTATACTACAAATCCCTTTGACCTAGAAACTAATGTGGAAAACAATGCGTATGGTTCTCGTTTATTTAGCGCAACACTCGTAATGCTTAACTATAAACAAGCCATCACTCCTACGCTTTCATTTCAAACTGGACTTACTTTTTTACACGGTTCTAATGGAAATTTACGAGCGCCCAACACGAGTACAAACACAATAGCTTTAAATGCCGGGATTATTTATAAAGATCATGCCGTTCCAGATTTTATCCCAAAGGGAAAAAAAGTATCTTACAAAGAGCCTATCCATTATAATATTGCCCTAAGCGCAGGACTCAACGAGAGCGACTTTATAGGCTTAGGCAGAGAGCCATTTGCAATAATCTCTGCATATGCAGATAAGAGATTAAGCAAGAAAAGCACTGTTCTCGCAGGTGCTGAAGCTTTTTTCTCAAAATTTCTTGAAAATGAAATTGAATTCTTGTCTGTTGCTTTCCCAAATCGTGGCGTAACTGCAAATCAAGACTGGAAACGTGTAGGATTATTTATTGGTCACGAGTTACACCTCAACAATACAGCATTAATAACACATGCGGGATATTATCTTTATTATCCATATGATTTTGAAGGTAGATTTTATCAACGCGTAGGACTTAAACGCACCTTTGGTAAAAAATACTTTGGTAGTGTGGCTGTAAAAACCCACGGAGCAAAGGCAGAGGCAATAGAATTTGGATTAGGGATACGATTATGAGTTTACAAAAACAAAAAATACATTTTTTAAGTACGCTTTCGCGAAAGCGTAACACTATGCTGCAGCTACTTGTAGTACTGCTATTTTCTTGTGATACAGAAAATGCAAATGATTGCCTTCAAACAGATGGTGATATCATCACTTATGAAATTGAAGTGCCTGTTTTTACTAAAATCCAAATGGAAGACGATATTCGGGTGCTCTTAAAGCAGGGAACAGAACAACAAGTAATTATTGAAACAGGAGAAAATCTTGTATCGGACTTAAATTTTGAAGTGAAAGAAGAAACACTAGTGCTTCAAAATAACAATAGCTGTAATATTTTAAGAGAATATGGACGCACACTAGTGACCATAACGTCTCCAGACATTAATTTTATAAGACAGGCATCTTCTTTTGACATAGAAAGTGAAGGAGTCCTCTCCTACCCAGCTCTAACATTATGGAGCAACACAAGTCCAAATGGCGTTAACATAGATGATCCTAATAAAAGCGGTAATGTGTATTTAACTCTAGATGTACCGTCGTTAACAATATCTGCAAATGGTTCTAGCAACTTTAAAATATCCGGCAGAGCAGATCAAATGAATATCAACTTTAGTGATGAGTTTCCGCAGTTTGATGGGAGAGACTTTCTCGTAGATGATATCCAGTTTAGACACACAAGTGCTGCGGCTATGGTAATAAACCCCATAAATAGCCTTAAGGGCACCATACGTGCGACGGGTGATGTATTAGTTGTAAACGAACCACCTTTAGTCGAGGTAGAAGTGCTATTTACAGGACAACTTATCTTTGAAGACTAAAGAGTATCTAATTGTAGAAAACATTGTATCTTTTAATCAGTAATAACAATAAACTTGAATAATGGTAAAAGCAAAATATCAAAACGTTCTTGATCTAGGAGAAAAACTAAACATCCAGAACGGAGATGTAAAAGAAGAAAACGGAGTACTTCACGTAACAGGTACTGCTACAAATCAGTATGAGAAAAACCAACTTTGGGATGCTATTAAAGCTGCTGGAGGAGAAAGTCCAAGTGATATAGTAGCCGATATTAAAGTTGCAGATACATCTGTATATGCACAACACACAGTGGTAAGTGGCGACACTTTAGGAAAAATTGCAAAGCACTATTATGGTGATGCAATAAAGTACAAAGAGATTTTTGAAGCAAACAAAGACATCTTAAAAAACCCAGATGTTATACACCCAGATCAAAATCTTGTGATTCCAAATTTATAAGATAGCATCATTTTCTTATAGATAATTATCTATAAGAAAAGCTCCCAAATTGGGAGCTTTTTTATTTTTAGTCTAAACTAAATTATATGCATAACCATCTATAAATCAAATATATAAATTGACCTATTAAAGTAATTATTTAATTACGTATTTTAGGCTAATCCTGACAAGTAAGACCCATAAAGATCATTAAAACGCATACCAGTCGTAAGCTTATATTTTGACAATTTCTTGAATTCTACTAGTCCGAAAAGTATAAATTCTTTTAAGAAATATGTATCCTCTTTTGCTATTTCAGGTTGATATTTCTTGATTAAATCATCAAGAGGTGTAATACTATCTAGCATAAGTTCATATTCTTTATTGGTAAGCGTATCTTCTAGCTCAAAACCGCTTTGCTCAAAAAACCATGCTAGTACTTCTTCATAAGGATCTTTCTCATCATCCTTAGTTAGTTTTTCAATCTTAGGGAAATAGTCATCAAACAAAGAAGCTGTTGCATCGCCTATTAAAATTTTGGCAACCTCTCCTGCACCTTCTTGTTCCCCTTCGTAAACAAGTTCTACCTTCCCTGTAATTGCAGGAACGATTCCTAGTAGATCTGAGTAACGTATCGTAGTAGTTTCATCTCCCGATAGCAACATACGACGTTCTGCAGTACTCATTAGGTTTTGAAAAGCAGTAATACTCATTCTGGCACTTATCCCACTCTTTTCATCTATAAACTCACTTTCACGAGCAACAAATCCTATTTCTTCAATTAAGTCTTTCACTAGATTAGGAACATGAACCTTCGTTTTTTGACGCTCGTCAAGATTTGCTTCTTGATCTGTTATGGTTCTTGCAATAGCTACTGTTTCTGGATAGTGGGTAAGTATTTGCGAACCTATACGGTCTTTAAGCGGTGTTACAATGCTTCCTCTATTTGTATAATCTTCTGGATTTGCAGTAAATACAAATTGCATGTCAAGTGGCAATCTTAATTTGAATCCGCGTATTTGAATATCTCCTTCTTGTAGGATATTAAATAGCGCCACTTGTATTCTTGCTTGTAAATCCGGTAATTCATTGATTACAAAAATTGATCTGTTTGCACGAGGAATCATCCCATAATGTATCACGCGATCATCTGCATAGCTCAGTTTTAAATTTGCTGCTTTTATAGGATCTACATCCCCTACAATATCTGCAACAGTTACATCTGGAGTCGCTAGTTTCTCTGCAAAGCGCTCAGAGCGATGAATCCATGTAATCGGAGTGTCGCTGCCTTTTTCTTCAATAAGCTCCGTAGCGTATCTAGAAATAGGATTAAGTGGATCATCATTAATTTCAGATCCGCCTACTATAGGCATCCACTCATCAAGTAGATTTACCATTTGACGTGCAAGACGTGTTTTGGCTTGTCCTCTTAGCCCAAGCAAGTTTATGTTATGCTTACTAAGAATAGCTCTCTCAAGCTCAGGGATAACTGTGTGCTCATAACCGTGTATATCTTCAAATGTAGGCTTACCAGATTGTAATCTTTCTATTAAGTGTTCTCGTAACTCATCCTTTATGCTACGAGATATCCATCCGGCTTCTTTAAGTTGTCCTAGTGTATTTATCGTTTCGTAATTCATAATATTTTTTTATTTCCTTTTTGTAATAGCTGCTTGTATCTATAGTCTACAAGCAACGGTATCTTCTTTGTAACAAGTGATTATTATAGAAGTTCTTACTTAATTCTCTTTTTTCTATTAGTCTCGTAGTCTTGAAAAATCATCTCACCTAATCCTTGCAGGCCTGTAAAAAATGCTTTTCCTTGGTTTGCTTCTGTAAAATTATCTACAAACTGTTGTAAATAAGGATCATTTGCTATCATAAAAGTGGTGATAGGTATATGAAGCTTGCGTGCTTGTCTAGCCATGCTGTAACACTTGTTTACAATATACTCGTCTAGTCCGTTAGGATTTTTATAATAGCGCCCATCTTTAAGTTTTAAACAAGATGGCTTCCCGTCTGTAATATTAAATATCTGTTTATTTGAGTTGCGCTTGCGCCTCAAGATATCCATAGCGAGATTAAGACCAGCTACTGTATTGGTGTGGTAAGGTCCTACTTGTAAATACGGTAAGTCTTTAATTTTAATAGGCCAGGCATCATTACCGTACACGATTATGTCAAGAGAGTCCTTGGGATAACGGGTGGTAATAAGCTGTGCGAGTGCCATCGCTACCTTCTTTGCAGGTGTAATACGATCTTCACCATAAAGAATCATACTGTGAGAGATATCAATCATTAACACAGTACTCATTTGAGCTTTAAAATGCGTTTCCTCAACGATTAGGTCACTTTCGCGTAAGCTAAAGTCATCTGCTCCATTATTAATTTGCGCATTACGCAAACTCTCAGTCATAGATATACGATCTAGCGGATCGCCAAATCGATATTCACGATGATCCCCCGTGTGCTCATCACCTCTTCCATTTAGTTTGGAACGGTGGTTTCCCTGGGAGCTTTTCTTGAGTTTACCAAAAATTTGATCAAGAGCACGCTTTCTTATGGCGCGTTCTGTCTTTTCTGTTATCGCGGTACCACTATTGCCGTCGGGCTTTAATTCTTCTCGTATATAGCCTTTATCCTTTAACTCTTGAACAAAGTCGTCTAGAGTGTAGTTCTCGTTTGTTAGTTTATATTCTTTATCCAAGTCTTTAAGCCAATCCATAGCCTCATCAAAGTCTCCAGAGGTATGTGTGATTAGTTCTTGGAAAATATCGAGCAACTGATCAAATAATGATTGTTGCGGAGCATCATAGGTTTTAAAGACAAACCCACTCCTTTCTTGTTGTCTTCTCATAGCTCTATAAAAATACTACCTAATAGTCCAATAAAAAAGCACCTCGACAGAGGTGCTTCATAAATCTTTCTTAAGAAAGGTACTTATGCTTTTGGCATAATCACAGTATCAATAGCGTGTATAACTCCGTTTGAAGCTGCTACATCTGTCATAATGATTGTAGACATTCCGCCCTTAGCATCTTTGATTACAACATTCTCTCCATCTAACATTAAAGTAATTTTCTGTCCCATTACTGTATTAGTCTCAAAAGATCCGTTGTTTTCTTTAATTGCTGCGACAACATCACCAGCCATATATTTTCCAGACACTACGTGATATGTAAGAATATCAGTTAACATTGCTTTATTTTCTGGCTTTACCAGAGTTCCAACAGTTCCTTCTGGTAATTTAGCAAATGCATCGTTAGTAGGTGCAAACACAGTAAATGGTCCTGCACTATTTAACGTTTCTACTAATCCAGCCGCTTTTACTGCTGTAACGAGTGTTGAGAAATTCTCATTTCCAACGGCAATCTCTACTATAGTACCAGGCTCATCCATCACTGGCTCCTCTACTTCCATTGTTGCTTCTGCTACTTCGTTGTTTACTTCTGTAGTTTTCTCTTTAGTTCCTTCGGCACATGAAGCAAATAATAATCCTGCTCCTGCAACCATTAATAACATCTTTTTCATAATAATTGGTTTTTTGAATATTAATTTGTTCAAAGATAATTCCATTTCATTAGACAAACCATAATAATATCTCAATTCCTTGTTAATCATTTCATAAAGCTTTCAAAGTTTTAAGTTATGCTTTCGCGAAAGCGTGAATAAAACCTTTACAACATAGCTCATCCATTAACATCCCTTTAAGAATTTCAAATTAGCTTTTCTTTAACTTTAGTCCCTTGACTGTAACGTCATAAAGAATCAACCAAATAATATAAAATGAAACAACTCTTCTCTCTGTTGCTACTGTGCGTCTGTACGGTAGTTTCTGCCCAAAAACTTGACATGTCTTTACTAAAGGACATGCAACCACGTAATATAGGTCCAGGCGGTATGTCTGGTCGTGTGACTGCAATAGATGTAGTTACAGATAATCCAGATGTAATGTACGTAGGTACTGCTTCTGGTGGTCTATGGAAATCTACCTCTGGCGGAATTAAATGGGATCCTATTTTTGAAAACGAGCTTACGGCATCAATAGGGGCTGTTGCGATACAACAATCTAATCCATCTGTGATATGGGTAGGTACGGGAGAAGGTAATCCTCGTAACTCTCTTAATGGTGGTTATGGTGTTTATAAATCTCTTGATGGTGGTAAGTCTTGGAAGTCTATGGGACTTGAGAAAACTAGACATATACACCGCGTAATTATAGATCCTACTAATCCAGATATCGTTTACGTAGGCGCTATAGGTTCGCCATGGGGTGAACACCAAGAAAGAGGTGTTTATAAAACTACAGATGGTGGTAAGACATGGAATAAGATCTTATTTACAAACATAAAGTCTGGCGTTGCAGATATGGTGATGGACCCAACTAATCCTAACAAGCTTATTGTTGCCATGTGGGAACACAAGCGTGATCCATGGTTTTTTAAATCTGGTGGTGAAGGTTCTGGCATCTTCATGACTCATGATGGTGGTGCTACTTGGAAACAATTGAGTGATAAAGATGGTTTACCTAAAGGCGAACTAGGACGTATAGGTTTATCTATCGCCCCAGGAAGCCCTAATGTAGTGTATGCACTTGTAGAGGCAAAAAAGAATGCTCTATACCGTTCTAACGACGGTGGTTTCAACTGGAAGAAGATTAACGATAAGAGTGATATAGGGAACAGACCATTTTACTACAGTGATATTCACGTAGATCCTCAAAATGAGAATCGTATTTTTTCTGTGTTTACGTATGTAAATGTATCTGAAGATGGCGGAAAGAACTTTGACCAACTTATGGGTGCTTATGGAGTAGATAATGGAGTACACCCAGATCACCACGCATGGTGGATTCACCCTAATAATGGGAAGTTTATGATGGATGGTAATGACGGCGGACTTAACATCACAAAAGATGGTGGGAAAACATGGCGATTTATAGGCAACCTACCTGTAGCACAGTTCTATCATATTAATGTAGATAATGAGTTTCCTTATAATGTATATGGAGGTATGCAAGATAACGGCTCTTGGAGAGGTCCTGCTTATGTGTGGAAAGCTCAAGGAATACGTAATGATTACTGGCAAGAGATTTCCTTTGGAGATGGATTTGATGTAATCCCTGATCCAGATGATAGTCAGTTTGGATGGACTATGAGTCAGCAGGGATCTGTGAGTCGCTATGATTGGAAAACTGGAAACAACTATGGAGTAAAACCTACACATCCAGACCCAGATGTATTTTTACGTTTTAATTGGAACTCGGCTATAAACATTGATCCTTTTGATAATAGCACTATTTACTTTGGAAGTCAGTTTGTACATAAATCTACAGATAAAGGACTTACGTGGGAAGTGATCTCTCCAGATCTAACGACAAACGATCCAGAGAAACAAAAACAATCAGAATCTGGTGGGCTTTCTATGGATGCTACAGGAGCAGAAAATCATACAACGATTCTTGTAATTGAGCCTTCGCCATTAGAAAAGAATATGTTTTGGGTAGGTACAGATGATGGTCGTGTTCATTATACTCAGAATGGTGGGCAATCGTACACTGATGTATCAAAAAGCCTAAAAGGTCTTCCAGAAGGAAGCTGGATTGTACAAATCAAGGCTAGTAATAAAAATAAAGGGGAAGCACTATTAGTCGCAAATGATTACCGTCGTTTCAACTATACTCCTTATGCATACAGAACTACAAACTATGGTAAATCATGGACTCGCATTGTAGATGAGAACGATGTGCAAAGTTATGCGCTTGCCATTATAGAAGATCCAGAAGAGAAAAACCTTCTCTTTTTAGGTACAGATGATGGTTTATATGTGTCTATTGATGCTGGTAATAACTGGCAAAAATGGACTAAAGGATTCCCTACCACTTCGGTCAAGGATCTTGTAATTCATCCTAGAGAGCAGGATCTTGTGATTGGAACTTTTGGACGTGCTGCATGGGTTCTTGACGACATAAGACCATTACGAGCGATTGCTAAGGATAGAAGTACGCTTTCGCGAAAGCTTCAACTCTTCAACCCTCCTACAGCATATGATGCCGCATACCAGCAACCTACGGGAAGTCGTTTTGGCGCAGATGCTCTTTATAACGGAGAAAATCGCGGAAGTGGAGCGCAAATAGCGTATTACTTTGTAAAAGATGAAACAGCATCTTCAAAAGCATCCACAGATGATACTGATGAAGAAGATACTGATAGCGATACAGAAGTTAAAAGTGTAACGTGGGATTCTATCCATTTAAAAGTATACGACGGCGCACGCCAGATTCGTCATTTGAAGTGGAAAACTCCAGACAGTACAGGAATTCATAAAATGACTTGGTATATGCGTGAAGCTGGTGGAGATCGTCCTTCGCGTTCTATTAGAAAACGTAATAACGAGCCAGGAGGAGTTTCTGTAAAGCCAGGCACTTACAAACTAGTAATGCAATATGGTGATCAATCAAGTGAGTCTTCTATTAATGTAGCGAGTGATCCCCGTTATGACGTTCCTGTTAAGGCTATTAATGATGCTTATAACACCGGAAAGCAACTTGAAGCAATGACACAAACTGCTGCAGATGCTGTAAAGCAACTAGTACAGAGCAAAACAATCGCTAGTGATTATAAGAAGATGATTAAAAAACTAGATGATGATAAAGCTTATAAAAGCGAACTCAAATCTATAGGAGAAATGACTAAGCGCATTGATGAGGTTATTGCAATGTATATAGGTACTATAGATAAAAGACAGGGGATTACTCGTAATCCAGAAATCACCGTCATGAATCGCATAAGATCTGCAAGTGGTTACGCTCGTAGTCGTCCTAATGGACTTACATCTACAGAGACTACTTTAATATCGCATGCTCGCAACGAGTTACAAACTGCGCTTGATAAGACAAATACCTTCTTTGCAGAAGAGTGGGCTCCATTTGAGAATAAACTTAAAGCAATGAATGTAAGTGCATTTAAAGAAATCAAAACCTTTACTATAGACTAATGAGAAAAGGAATTCTTTTAATAGTATTTACGATAATCATGACAGCCACCCTTACCGCGCAAGATCGCGGTGAGGACAAGCTAGGATCATGGGGTATGCTCTTTACTTCAAATCAAATCTCAGAAAAATTAAGTATACACGCAGAGGCGCAGTACCGTACTTATGAATTTGGGACCAATTTTAATCAGTTGCTATTGCGTACTGCTTTAAATTACCATATTTCTGAGAATGCTATGGTATCTTTTGGCTATGGATATATCACTACAGACACCGACTTTGAGGAGTTTGACGGTGAAAAGAATGTAACTGAAAATAGACTTTATGAGCAATTTGTATTAAAAAACTCCTTGGGTAATTTTAAATTCAGTCATAGGTACCGTCTAGAGCAACGCTTCATTAATAGGCCTTTTAGTGAGAACACAACAGAGCATAGAGCGCGTTACTTTTTACGAGTAACCTATCCTCTTAACGACACTTGGTTTTTGACAGCTTATGATGAGATTTTTATTAATCTGCAGAATGACTTTTTCGGTCAAAACCGTTTATATGGCGCAGTAGGATATAATTTCAATAAGAATGTGAGCACGCAAGTAGGCTATCTTAAAAATGATTTTTCGGTAGACACCTACGATCGTTTTCAAGTAGCACTGTTTATCAAAACAGATTTAAGAAAGAAAAAAGGGTGACATTATTCACATAGTATTGAAAAACCTCAATCTTATGATTGGGGTTTTCTTTTTTTACGCTTTCGCGAAAGCGGGATAAAAATATGATAAAAGTGTAAAAATTTACAAGAACAAGCTCTTTAACTTACTAAGTAGCCGTAATAATCGTACATTAAAATCTTTAAAGATAGGTTGCTCAATTTCCTTCGACAGAAGGGCTACAACCATTCAACTAATAACTTATTATGAGATCAAGCAAAATAAATTTTACAAACGCACAAGGAGAAGTACTATCTGGTAAACTTGATTTACCAGCAAACCAAGATCCTCATAACTTTGCCATTTTTGCACATTGCTTTACTTGTACAAAAGATTTTAGCGCAGTGCGCAATGTGAGTCGTGCTTTGGCTTCACAAGGATTTGGAGTACTTCGCTTTGACTTTACTGGTTTAGGAGATAGCGATGGAGACTTTGCAGATACTAATTTTTCAAGCAATGTAGATGATCTCATAAGCGCTGCAGATTTCCTTGCCAAAGAATATAAAGCTCCCTCCCTCTTGGTAGGCCACTCATTAGGAGGTGCCGCTGCAATTTTTGCTGGCGGTAAGATTGACACTATAAAAGCTGTAGCAACTATAGGCGCTCCTAGTAATCCTGTACACGTTCAAAAACAACTAGGCGCACAGCTCGCTACGATAAGAGAAGAAGGTCAAGCTCAGGTAAAACTAGCTGGGCGTGACTTTACGTTTAAAAAGCAATTTATAGATAACTTAGAAGAAAATTCATGTGTAGATGCTGCACGTGACTTGCATGAAGCGTTACTCATACTTCACTCACCGCAGGATGATACTGTATCTATTAAAAATGCAGAAGAAATTTACCTTGCGGCACATCACCCTAAAAGCTTTGTAACTCTTGATGGCTCTGAGCATTTATTGATTGACAAAGAAAATGCTTCTTATGTAGGAAAGATTATTGCTGGATGGGCTGCTCGATATATCCCTACTGAAGATGAAGCTTCAATAAGCACCACACACCAAGTAGTAGCAAGCCTAGATGCCGAAGATGGATTTTCTACACTTCTTAAGCTTGGAAGCCACCACATGAAAGCAGATGAGCCTGTGCGTGTAGGAGGAAACGACTATGGCCCTACTCCTTATGAATTACTAGCAGGAAGTTTGTCTGCTTGTACTGCGATGACCATACAGATGTATGCAAAGCGTAAAAACTGGCATATTGAAAATGTTGAGGTACATACTAGCTATTCAAAAACACATGCTCAAGATTGTGCTGTTTGTGAAGAAAGTGACACCGCAGGTAAAATAGATACATTCCATAGAGAAATTAAAATCACATCAGATCTTGATGAAAAACAACTTAAGCGCATCCTGCAAATAGCAGATAAATGTCCAGTTCATAAAACACTACACAGCGAGACTCAGGTTCTTACGAAGTTAATATAGGATAGCTACGCTTTCGCGAAAGCGTACCCCATAAAAACACATCATCAACAAACATCAAAAGTTCGAAAGGGATACCATATCCTTTTCGAACTTTTTTTATTACCTAGGTTATCAAATTGTAAATTACTTGCGATACACGCAACGCACAGGAGATTTATGCATCTAGTTATAAACTACAATATTATGAAACACGTATGTATCCTACTACTCGTATCTTACTCACTACTGAGCTGTGTCACAGACAGAAGTAGTGATGATATAGATACTATTGATTTATTATCAAACTACGATGCGATTATTCTTGATCGTCCTACTTTTGAAGCAAGCGTCACTCTTGAAGACGCAAGAAACATTATCAACTCAGGGAAAATTTATGTCATTAATGATTTACTCTTTGTAAATGAAAAGAATGAAGGCTTTCACATTTTTGATAATGAAGACCCAGAAAATCCTGCTGCCCTGGCATTTATTAAAGCTCCTGGTGCAACAGATCTCGCTATTAAAAACAATGTGTACTACATCAATCAAGCTGTAGATCTCATAGCAGTTACTTATGATAAACTTAATGCAAATCTGGTTGTCACAAAACGCATACGCGATGTGTTTCCCGTAAAACAATCTCCAGATGGATATATTCCAGATGTGGAGGATGGAGCTATAATTATTGATTACGAACTTCAAAACTAAATCACGATGAGAACATACATATTTATAGTAGTATTTGCAATCGTTTCATTAGGATGCAGTTCTGACAGTAATGAAAGCAGTAATTTTAATAGTGCAGATAGTGTAGGTCAAGGCGGATCGCTAGCAACATTTGCAATTAAGGGAGATTATCTTTATACCGTAGATAACGAAGATCTCAATGTATTTAATATCACTACAACTACAGATCCTGTCCTTGTAAATACAGTTCCTATTGGTTTTGATATTGAAACTTTATTCAGTTACAAAGATTACCTCTACATAGGTTCTCGAAACGGAATGTTTATTTATGATGTGAATAATCCAGAGTTTCCTGTACAATTATCATCTGTGCAACATTTTACTTCTTGTGATCCTGTCGTAGCAAATAGCAATTATGCTTTTGTGACATTATGGAGTGATTTAGGATGTGGAGGTGTTGTTAATCAGCTAGAAGTTTATGATGTATCTGATGTACTTAACCCTATGCTTGTTAATATTCGCCAACTTACATTCCCAAAAGGTCTTGGACTTTACGGAGACTACTTAATAGTATGCGATGATGAGATCAAAATATTTGACGTAACAAACCCAGCCGAGTCTGTGCTAGTGCATAGCATTGATAGACTGGCATTTGATGTGATAATCCAAGGAGACTTGTTAATTGCTGTAGGAGAAAGTGGCGTTTTTCAATATGCACTAAATGCTCAAGATATTACAGATACACCAGCCCTAAGTACTATAAGTATCTAAAAGGTTTTATAAATGTTTAGTATTTCTTAGCTAACCTTGGTATCTTAGAGGTTATTAAACACTAATCACAAAATTTTAAATTATGAAATTCAAGTATATTACCCTAGCAATACTAGCGACAGCAGCACTTGCAAGTTGTAAAAAAGACGTCAAAACTGTAGAAGAAGTTGAGGAAGTGACTGTAGAAGTAGAAGCTCCTGCAGCAGCAGTAGCGCAAAAAATTATAATGAAACTCGAACCTAAAAGCAATAGCAAAGCTACTGGGAGTGTTGTTTTTAAAGAAGAAGATGGCCAAGTAAGTTTTACAGCTGTTATAGGTGGTCTTGATGAAGGAATGCATGCAATACACATACACGAGAGTGCAGATTGCTCTAGCGCAGATGGTTCATCAGCTGGAGGTCACTGGAATCCTACTAATGAGCAACACGGTAAATGGGGAGCAACAGAGGGCTTCCATAAAGGCGATATAGGAAACTTCCCAGCAGACGAAAGCGGAAATGGAACTATCACTATGACTACAGATCAGTGGTGTATAGGTTGTGGAGATCCTAAAAAAGATATTGTAGGAAAAGCTATTATTGTACACCAAGGAACAGATGACTTTACATCTCAACCTAGTGGTGCAGCTGGAAAGCGTATCTCTTGTGGAGGTATCATTAAATAATAAAGACCACTAACAAGTTTATAAGAAGAGCCTCACCACAACGGTGAGGCTTTTTTATGCGCTATTGTGACCATATTAATTGGTATTTACGTGTATTAGAATCTTTTTTACATAATACTAGGGAAGTATCACTCGCTATAAATAAGACGTTAGATAGTTTCTGTTACATCCATATCTCTATGGTTGATGATATAAACTGAGTTATTTCGCTACATATAACGTATAGCAAACAGGCCATGCTTATTAAAATTTGTAACTAGAAAATATCATAACGCAAAAAAGCCCTCGCAAATGCGAGGACTTTTTTTATAGTAAGTTCTTTTGATAAGATTACTTCTTAACTTCTACAGCAGATTTTTTTAAGGCCTGGCTCATCTCAATAGATAGAGCAGATCTCTCAAATTTCATTTTACCTGACATTGTTTCCAATACACAAGTACCGTTATCATTAAGTTCAAGGATTTTACCGTGTAAACCACTTTTTGTGATCACGCGATCTCCCTTGGCAAGATCTTTATCAAAGTTCTTTTCTTGCTTGAGTTTTTTACGCTGCGGTAGTACAATAAAAAATACTATAAATACCGTAAAGAGTAAAAGTGGGCCTAGTATGCCCTGCATTCCTTCGCCCATAGTGCTTATTTAGCTGCTCCTGCAGCAGGGTTTACAAATGCTTTGATAAGTACAGTCTCTGTACCTTTCTCAGTGTTTGCTTTAATTGTAACAGTTTTAGTTACTTGGTTTGCACCACTACCGTTATATTTTACAAGTAATTCTCCTTTTTCTCCTGGAGCTACTGGATTTTTAGAATATTCTGGTACAGTACAACCACAAGAGCTCTTTGCATCTACTATTACTAATGGTGCTTTACCAGTGTTTGTAAATGTAAATTTGTGCTCAACAGTTGTTCCTTTTTCAATGTTTCCAAAATCAAATTCAGATTCATCAAAAGCAATAACTGGATATACAGTAGCTTGTGCATCTCTCGCTGCAGCAACTTCTACATTTTCTTCTTTTACTTTGCTAGCTGCATCTTCCTTACATGAAGTAAATACCATAGCCGAAAGTACTCCTAATACTAATAAACCTTTTTTCATTGTTGTTTTTTTATTAAATAATGATATGTAAAAATAAGAAAATTTAATTATTTTAAACCTCTACCCTCTTTCTTTAACCTTTTTTCTGACTCGTACTGTTTTACAAGCTTATCAAGTATTCCGTTTATAAAAATACTACTCTTAGGGGTTGAGTATTCCTTTGCTATCTCAAGGTACTCATTGATAGTCACTTTCACCGGAATAGTAGGGAATTTCAAAAATTCGCAAAGTGCCATTTTTATCAATACCATGTCTACATCTGCAATACGTTCTTTATCCCAATTAGGCGTGTTTTCTGAGATTTCAGAAGACAAGAACTCTTCATTTGCAATAGTTTTCTCAAGTAAGGTAGTTCCAAATAGTAAATCCTCATCATTCTTAAACAATACTGGAAGCAACATAGAGTCTGGAGATGCAGGTTTCATCTTCCCTATTCTTTTTAATACAGCCATATTCACCATAGGCACATCATCTACCCAAGTAAGGCGTGAATCTTCTATATAATCGTACAATTTATCATTAGGGGCGATAATTTCTGTGTAAGCCGCAACAAGGAATTTTTTATCTAATTTAAAATCAGCTTCCTCTTGTTCCATGTAAGAGACGTATAATTCACTATTTATAAGCTCATTATAAATAAGAGTTACATACTCATCATTCATTCTCCAGTTCTTGAGTTTACGCTTACTTACCTCGTCGCGTAGCTCTGCATTGTCAGATAATTTGACAAGCACTTGGTTTTGGATAAACTTTGTATTGGGATTTTTTTCTTCTTCGGTTGCTAGAATCTTTTTAGAGAATTTTTCTTGTTCCGCTTTCGCGAAAGCGTGAACCTCCACCATTAAATCTAGCATTAAGAGATACAGATTGTACATCTGGTTCATACTCTCTACTGTAAATTTATCTTCTTGTTGAAGATCAAAATGCTCCTTACTACCTAGTGCGTAGATGGTTTGCATTACTTTGACACGGATATGGCGTCTGTTTAACATAGCGACAAAGAACTTTTAGTTTGGTTATAAAATGAAAAAAGATCATTTTTAAAATCGGTGCAAAAATACAGTATTTCTAAAAGTATCTCCATGTTTTATGGATTATGTTACACTAAAATTTGGCTCGCATAGGTCTTAAAAAAAACCGACCTTAGCGGTTCAAAAAAACTGCACAATATCGCCATGGGCGCACTACAATCATTAAACAAATATTTCTTACGCTATAGATGGCGTCTTATCGCTGGGTTTTTCATTGTTATTGCTGCAAGATTCTTTGCAGTTTTTAATGTGGATATCGTAGGTGACATCATAAACGACGTAGAGATTTATATCGACGCTGGAGAAGATAACCTTCCTGGACTTAAAAAATCGATGCTTTTTAAACTGGGCTTATTATTAGGAGCGGCATTACTTTCTGGGTTCTTTACATTCTTAATGAGACAACTTATTATCGTAGTCTCTCGATATATAGAAGCTGACCTTAAAAATGATGTGTACCAGCAATACCAGAGACTAAGCTTAGGTTTTTACAAACAGAACAGAACCGGAGATCTCATGAACCGGATCTCTGAGGATGTAACTAAAGTACGTATGTATGTAGGACCTGCAATCATGTACCTCTTACAAGCACTTGTTTTATTTACTGTGGTAATACCGTATATGGTGAGAATGGCTCCTTCCCTAGCCGCTTACACACTTATCCCATTACCTATATTATCTATTGCTATTTACAAACTAAGTCGTGCAATACATGTAAGGAGTACTATCGTTCAAGAGTATCTTTCAAAACTTACTACGTTTACTCAGGAATCCTTTAGCGGGATATCTGTGATTAAAGCTTACACGCTTGAAGCAAACACCTTCAAGGATTTTGCTCAACTTAGTGAAGATAGCAAAGAGAAAAACTTAGATCTTGTAAAGGTACAAGCCTTCTTCTTCCCTCTTATGATAGGATTAATAGGCGCTAGTAACCTTATTGTAATCTTTGTGGGAGGACAGCAATATATAGACGGTACTATACCAGATTTAGGTACACTAGTAGAGTTTATAATGTATGTAAACATGCTTACCTGGCCTGTGGCTACGGTAGGATGGGTTACCTCGATAATTAAAGCTGCAGAGGCTTCACAAATACGTATTAATGAGTTTCTAGAAATAGTACCTCAAATTCAGAATACGGTAAGTAACCACACGCCTATTACAGGTGCTATCGAATTTAAGGATGTTACATTTACCTATGACGACACAAATATCACGGCCTTAAAGAATGTATCTTTCTCTATTAATCCTGGGCAGACACTTGCTATCATAGGTCCTACAGGTTCTGGAAAGTCAACTATACTTGAGCTTATAGGTAGATTATATGACGTCACAGGTGGTGTAATTCAAATAGACGGTTATGCTATGAGAGACGTTAATCTTGACGATTTGCGTTCAGAAATAGGGTATGTACCTCAAGATGCGTTCTTGTTTTCTGATACTATAGGTGAGAATATCAAGTTTGGTGATACAAACGCAAGTGATGAACAGGTTTACGCTTTCGCGAAAGCAGCATCTGTACACCACAACATCATTGATTTTAAAAATGGTTATAACACCATTCTAGGAGAACGAGGAATCACTCTTTCTGGAGGTCAGAAGCAGCGAGTATCTATAGCAAGAGCGCTTATAGGCAACCCCAAAATATTACTTCTAGATGACTGTTTAAGCGCAGTTGACACCGAGACAGAAGAAGAAATACTTAACAATCTAGAGAAACTAACTGTCGATACTACAACCATCATCGTGAGCCATAGAATATCATCTGCAAAAAATGCTGACCAAATTCTTATTATTGAAGATGGAAAAATAACACAGCAAGGCTCTCATAATCAACTAATAGAACAACAGGGATACTATAAAGAACTTTACGTAAAACAACTAGACGAAAAAGAAATGTAGAAATAATTGGGCAATGGCTAATTTTTTATCATTTTTGAAGTAGATAAACACAATCCAAACAATAAGGACTATTATGAGTGATTACGAAGGACGTGACAATGAAGAGATTTTCTCAAAAGTATTAAGAGCAGGAAGACGCACTTACTTTTTTGATGTAAGATCTACGAAGGCAGGAGATTATTACCTTACCATTACAGAGAGCAAGAAGTTTACAAATGATGATGGGTCTTTCCATTTTAAGAAACATAAAATCTACTTATATAAAGAAGACTTCGCAGGTTTTACAGAAAACTTGAATGATATGACTTCATATATTCTTGATGAAAAAGGTGAAGAAGTAATATCAGATCGTCACCAGAATGATTACTCACGCCCAGAGCCAACAGAAGTTGTAGACTCAGGTGCTGTTTCTTCAGAGAAGCCTAGTAGCATGAGCCCAGATAAGTTTACAGATGTAAGCTTTGATGATATTTAAAGATTAAATTGCTTAAAATATTTAAATACCACTTCTCACGAAGTGGTATTTTTTTTTGCTAGCCTCTTATGAAAATTACTTCTTGAGGTCTCACACTATCCGTTTCTAGCGTGAGTATTACTTCCTTATCTAAGCTCATTAATACCACAAGACCATACGTAATATTATCTTCCATATACGTTCCCATCACAACGTATGTTCTCGTATCTAGATCTATTGACGTATTTATAATATTGATCCCTCGACCCGTTTCTTCAAAAATTCTATTTATTAAATCTGTACTATTATAAGTAATAATAGCATCTGTTTCGTAGGAGTAGATACTAGAAACAATTCCATCAAATTCCTTAAAAACCATCTCATTTTGAGAAAAATGCGCCTCATTAAAGCCGTCACTTATACTTAATCCCAAAGGAAACGAATTAACCTCGCTAGTAGTAAAAGTATTTATATCAAGAACGACATGAGACACTGCATCACCATTAAAACTAAATAGATACATCTCATCACGCACATCATTGTACATAAAACCACCATACTCACTTACATCTATAACACCTAAGCGCTCGCCATCTATTGCGCTATTTACATAGAGATTACGCACTCCCGTAAAAGTATCTACAGCTATGGCAAAAGATCTATTATCGCTGGCAAAGACATTAAATTGAACAGGCGCTATATCTGCGTTACCTATATACGACTCTGAAGACGCTCCTGATAGTTGGTTATAGCTATGCACATATATATTACAACAAGTACTAGTAGCATCTAGGTAATAGGTGAGTAAACTTTGATGTGCATTTATAGTATAGAAATTATTTGAAGTATTCTCAGGATTGAAAAAATCTGTTACACTTCGCATACCGCCTGTAGCCACATCGTAAAATACATACGAAGTAGTTGGAAAATCTAGAGCAAATGCAAGTTCTGTTCCTATGGTACTTTGCAAAAACCCAAACTCAAATCCTATCGTTTCTTGAAGATTTGTAGTTATCATATCCTCATAAGATGCGGTCCACTTCACTAAGTTAAAGTTTGCTCCTGTATTAAGATCGTCACCTAATATAGCTATCGTAGGTAATGTTATTTGCTCTTCATCAATAGCTGAAGAAAATGCGTCGTCATTATCGCAATTTATAAATACGATACATGTAAGTATGAAAGAGAACCTGGTTAATAGCTTCATTTTTTTCTAAAAGGTACTTATTAATTTTTAACAGCGATCACCTCTATCTCAATTTTTGCACCTAGAGCTAGTGCTTCGACGGCAAAGGTTGTTCTAGCTGGTTTCTGAGGAAAATAAGAGCTATACACTTCATTAAATGCTTTGAAGTCTTTTATATCATCAAGTATTACTAATGCCTTCACCACATTACTCATATCCATATCGTGCTGCGCTAATACCTCTTTTATGTTTTCAAGGGTTTGCGTTGTTTCGGCAGTTATTCCACCAGGTACTAGTGTGCGGTTTTTTTGATTTAAACCTATTTGACCAGAGAGAAAATACATCTCGCCTACTTGTACTACATCAGAAAAAGGAGCATCTTTCTTTGTGATCTCGTGAGACTTATGAAAGACAGGTTTTTCAATAATTTCAACCTTGGTTTCTAGTGCTGGTCTTGTAAGAGAATGTCTTTCTTGACAAGACAAAAAAAGTAATAAACACGCGGCGAATAAGGAAAGTCTTTTCATATAGATTGTTTTTTAGACAATAAATGTACACATAGATGAGAACCTTTTTTAAGGATTACGTATTTTTAAACTTTTAGATTACATGATGTAGTACGCTTTCGCGAAAGCGCACTAACAACCTACCCATATGGATAAAAAACAAGAATTTCTAGAATTTATTAAAGCAGGAAATACGTTTAAGGGAGACTTTATAACGATGGGAGCTGCGATGCTAGATGGTGAGACGATTACAAATGCACACGTAAAAGTGCCCCTTAAAACCTTGAATCGTCACGGCCTCATAGCCGGAGCAACTGGAACTGGAAAAACAAAAACACTACAAATAATAGCCGAAAACTTATCTGACAAAGGTATCCCTGTACTTTTAATGGATATGAAAGGTGATCTATCTGGTATTGCAAAAGCAAGCCCAGGACATGCTAAAATAGATGAGCGCCATGCAAAAATTGGAGTTCCCTTTGAAGCAAAAGATTTTCCCGTAGAACTTCTCACACTCTCAGATCAAAATGGGGTGAGATTAAGAGCTACGGTAAGTGAGTTTGGACCTGTGTTATTTTCTCGTATTCTTGATGCTACTGTTGCACAATCTGGTATTATCTCTATTCTCTTTAAATATAGTGATGATAATAAATTGCCTTTACTAGATTTAAAGGATTTCAAAAAAATCTTGCAGTACGCTACTAAGGAAGGTAAAGGAGAGATAGAAGAAAATTACGGAAGAATATCTCCTGCATCTTCTGGATCCATCTTACGCAAGATAGTAGAACTAGAACAACAAGGAGCAGATATCTTTTTTGGAGAAAAATCTTTTGATACAGATGATCTTACTAGAAAAACTGAGGATGGCCGTGGCGTTATAAACGTGATTCGTCTTACAGATATTCAAGATAGACCTAAACTGTTTTCTACATTTATGCTAAGCTTGCTGGCAGAGATTTATTCTACCTTTCCAGAACAAGGAGACAGCGGTAAACCAGAGCTTGTAATCTTTATAGATGAAGCACACCTTATATTTAAAGAAGCCTCAAAAGCACTGCACAGCCAGATAGAAAGTATTGTAAAATTAATACGTTCTAAAGGGGTTGGAATTTATTTTGTAACTCAAAACCCAACAGATATTCCAGATGGAGTATTGAGTCAGTTAGGTCTAAAAGTGCAACATGCATTACGTGCATTTACTGCAAAAGATAGAAAAGCCATAAAACTTACTGCCGAAAACTATCCGGATTCTCCATACTACGATACCAAGTCGGTACTTACCTCATTAGGTATAGGGGAAGCATTAATTTCTGCCCTTGATGAGAAAGGTCGCCCTACTCCACTTGCTGCAACAATGTTACGTGCTCCTATGTCACGTATGGACGTGCTTACTCAAAAAGAGATTGATAGTATTAATGATAGATCTGAACTATTAGAAAAGTATAGCGAACTCACAGACCGTGAGAGTGCTTATGAACTTTTACAGAAAAAGATAGATAAAGCAAACGAATCTGAAGCAAAGGAAAAAGCTAAAGAGGAACGCGCCAAAGCATCAAAATCTTCTTCTAGATCATCTAGTTCAAAAAGCACACAAAGTGCTGGTGCAAAAGCATTAATTAAGGTACTTACCAGTGCTACAGTAATACGCGGAGTATTTGGAATACTTGGTAAAATGCTGAAATAATTAGAAATCATTAAAATGATTAAAAGCTCCCCTAACGGTAGTTTTATTACAAATAATAGCATCCATCACACATGAGGTGCATCAATATTTTATGAAAAAACACATTATAACATTATCAATTTTAGGACTTATACTCGCAAGCTGTAGTAATTCTGGCAACTTTAGCATCTCAAAGGAAACTGTAGGGCCACTTACAAAGACTACTAAGGTAAGCGAACTCAAAACAACTTTTGCAAATGATAGTCTTGTAGATGCTACAGGAGCCACAGACTTTAAAACGCCACAAGGATATGTGACCGTTTTTGAAAAAGGAGGTAAAAAGCTATTAGAACTAGGTCCAAGTTCAAATGAAACTGATGCGACTATCAACTATATTCGAGTATATGATGAGCGCTTTAAAACAACCGAAGGTATCACTACCAAAAGCACTTTTAAAGATATTCAAGATGGTTATAAAATCAAGCGCATAGACAACTTGATATCTACTATAGTTGTTCTTATTGAGGATAATGACATCTTCTTTACAATTGATAAAAAGCACCTTCCATCTGAGCTTATGTTTGATACACAATCAAAAGTAGAGTTCTCTCAAATACCAGATGATGCACCTATAAAATATGTTCAAATAAGCTGGTAATGAGTAAAAAATATAAGATTCAGAAAAGTCCTTTTGTAGTTCCTACTACAGATGGTAAATTAATAGAAGAACACTGGGGTCGTGCTACAGACGGTAATACTGCTGTAAGTATTGCTCATATGGTTGCTCCGCCAGGATGGAGTGAGCCATTTCAAACTCCAGAGTTTGATGAGTATACTTATATCATACGTGGTAAAAAACAATTTATCATAGAAGACGAAACATTAATACTAGAAACGGGGCAAAGTATTAAAATAGATCGCAACACAAGAGTGCAATACAGCAATCCATTTAATGAGGAATGTGAGTATATGTCTATTTGTACTCCTGCATTTTCGCCAGATTCCGTTAACAGAGAATAATATTACTATTGAAAAAGTCACTACAACGCCTTATACCTAAACTTATAGGGGCAAAAATTAATAGCATTAGTATTGTAAATCCTGCAGCAGCAGCGCAGCAGTCATTTAATATCTTTTGTACGCCACGTAAAGGCAGGCCTTATGGGGAGCAAATTCCATATTTAGAACAACCAAAATTTGAAAAATTAGATTCTGGATCTTGTGAGCTTCAGTCATATCATTGGGAAGGAACTGGCAAAAAGGTTCTTCTCATTCATGGCTGGGAGAGCAACACCTACAGATGGTATAGACTTATAGAAGATCTACAGAAAGAAAATTACGACATCTATGCAATAGATGCACCTGCTCATGGATACTCAACTGGAAAATTACTTAACGTTCCAAGATATGCTCAGGCAATAGAAACTGCTATCAATACTTATCAACCTGATCACATTATCGGGCACTCGATAGGCGGTCTTGCTACGGTGTTTCATCAGTTTACTTACAAGCCTCAAGGCTTGACATCTGCAGTGATCTTAGGATCTGCTTCAGAGCTTGCAGAAATTATGGTGGGCTATAAGGCAATTCTTGGCTTGAATAATAGGACTATGACTGCCTTAGAAAAATTAGTCAAGGAATTATTTGGTTATAATTTTAAAGAATTTTCTGGAGCTACTTTTGCAAAATCTCTTACCCTACCGGCGTTGATTATTCATGATAAGTATGATAAAATAACGCCTGTCTCTGCTTCACAAAATATCCATAAAAATTGGAAAGGAAGCATCTATATTGAAACCGAAGGCTATGGACATTCCTTGTATCAAGAAGAAGTACGTAAGCATATTATAGATTTTTTAGCTTAAATCTTCTATATCTTCAATGTCATCTTGAGAACTTTTAGGACCTTCATTGTGTACATTTAAATCATAACCCACGTAAAAACCTAATGGTTCATCTATAATTAATTTGACTTGTGAAGCAACTTGACCAGTATGAAATGAAAAATGCTCTACTGCGTGAAGCACAAGTCCTATTCCAGAATAATTGAATCCTTGCACTTGTCTTTTATTCAAAAGATTTTCAGGCAATGCATCTTCTATTATAATAGTTGCAGACTGTACTGTAAGCAACAATTTTTGAAGAAGCTCATCTCTTGTATAACCGTCTTCTGTCGAAAATTCTAACTCACGATCACGCTCATCTGGCTTACCTCCAAGGCCAGATATTATATACTGAGTAAGATTGCCACAGATATGTAATAGTTGGTTACCAAGTGTATTGAGCGCTTGATTTTGCTTTATCCAGATTTCGTCTTCTGAGATTTTGGATAAAGCAATACTAATCATACGCACATTTTCGTCTAATCGAAAAATAGCATTTTCTTTAAAATCTTCGTGCCAGCTACTTTGCATACTACGCCTTTGTTTCTAAAATATAATTCTCTAACTGCTTTAATGAGATTCTATTCTCATAAATAGCTTTTCCTATAATCGTCCCTTCGCAACCCATCGCTGCAAGCTTAGGAAGCTCATCAAATGTCGAAATTCCGCCTGACGCAATTAATTTCAAATCTGGAGTACTTTTTAATATCTCCTCATATAAGTCAAAACTAGGACCTTCAAGCATACCGTCTTTACTTATATCTGTACAAATAGCATAAGACACCCCTTCCTTGTTGTAAGAGTTTATAAACTCTACCACATCATCATCAGACTCTTCAAGCCATCCAGAGATTGCAATTTTTCTATTATGAGCATCTGCTCCCAAGATAATTTTATCACTCCCAAATTTTGATAACCAGCTCTGAAATGTCTCTGGATTTTTTACAGCAATACTTCCACCAGTGATTTGAGAAGCACCACTTTCAAAAGCAATCCTTAAGTCCTCATCTGTTTTCAATCCTCCGCCAAAATCTACTTTTAAACTCGTTTGAGAAGCAATTTGTTCCAGAATTTTATGATTTACAATATGCTTACTTTTTGCACCATCTAGATCTACAAGGTGCAAGTGTGTAATCCCGTGTGCTTCAAATTGCTTTGCAACCTCAAGCGGATTTTCATTATACACTTTCTTCGTTGCATAATCACCCTTAGAAAGGCGTACACAAGCTCCCTCTATGATATCTATTGCAGGTATAATCCTCATAATTCTAAAAAGTTTTTAAGTATTTGTTCTCCCACATTACTAGATTTTTCTGGGTGAAACTGTGTTCCATAAAAGTTATCCTTTGCAAAAGCACTTCCGTAAGGAATTCCATAAGAGGTGGTTGCTATGGTTTCGGTAGTTACTGGGGCGTAAAAACTATGCACCATATAAATAAATGATCCATCCTCTACTCCTTTAAATAATGGAGATTTAAGATCTGTAATCTTGTTCCACTGTATTTGTGGGACTTTTACGCTTTCGCGAAAGCGTATCACATCTACATCAAAGATTCCTAGACCTTCTGTATTACCTTCCTCAGAACGGTTGCACATAAGTTGCATCCCAAGACAAATTCCTAAAACAGGCTGCTTTAAAGTAGGAATTACGTTATCAAGACCCGTTTCTCTCAGTTTTGACATGGCACTACTCGCCTCACCTACTCCAGGGAAAATCACCTTATCTGCCGACCGAATTTCTTCTTCATCATTGCTCAAAGTAGCTTTAAATCCTAAGCGTTCTATCGCAAATTTTATGCTCTGTATATTACCAGCGCCATAATTAATTATTACTATTTTCATTACAGCATACCTTTTGTGGATGGTAAAATCATCTTATCTGCGTCTCTCTTTACCGCTACTTTAATAGCCTTTGCAAATGCTTTAAAGATGGCCTCTATTTTGTGGTGCTCGTTTGTTCCTTCGGCTTTGATATTAAGATTTGCCTTTGCACCATCTGTAAACGATTTAAAGAAGTGATAAAACATTTCTGTAGGCATTTTACCTATCATCTCACGATTAAAATCTGCTTCCCAAACTAGCCAGTTTCTTCCTCCAAAGTCTATAGCAACTTGCGCAAGACAATCATCCATAGGCAAGCAAAAACCGTAACGTTCTATTCCTAATTTATTTCCTAAAGCGATGGCGAACACTTCTCCTAGGGCGATTGCCGTATCTTCTATCGTGTGGTGCTCATCTACTTCAAGGTCTCCTTTTACTTGGATATCTAGATCCATTTGCCCGTGACGAGCAATCTGATCCAGCATATGGTCAAAGAATGAAAGACCAGTATCTATATTTGATTTACCAGTACCATCAAGGTTCAGAGTAATGTTTATGTCTGTTTCATTCGTTTTTCGCGAAAGCGTAGCTACACGTCTTTCTAACTTAAGAAACTCATAAATCTTCTGCCAATCGTTAGTCTCTAGGGCAATATCTTTATTTAAATCATCTTGTGAGATAGTGATTTCTCCCGTACCAAGATTAGTATCATCATTAATAAATATACCCTTTGCCCCTAAGTTTGTTGCAAGTTGCATATCTGTAAGGCGGTCACCTATTACAAAAGAGTTCTCAAGATCATACTCCTCAGAAAAGTATTGCTTTAGTAAACCAGTTCCAGGTTTTCTAGTGTCTTTATTTTCGTGCGGAAATGTGCGGTCTAAAAATACATTATCAAAAACAACACCTTCGTTTTCAAAAGACTTCATTATAAAATTGTGCACTGGCCAGAAGGTGTCTTCTGGAAAAGAGTCTGTACCTAAACCATCTTGATTTGTAATCATTACAAGCTCATAATCGAGCTCCTGCGCAATCTTACCTAACCAAGTAAAACACTTAGGATAGAATATCATTTTTTCAAACGCATCGATTTGTTCATCTACCGTTTCTTTAATCATTGTACCATCACGGTCGATAAAAAGGACTTTTTTAGCCATTATTTTAATGTATTTAATGCGTTTATAAGTTGTGTATTTTCTTCTATAGTTCCTACTGTAAAACGTAGTGTATTCTCACACAAAGGTTGTGTGCTTCTGTTACGTACAACTATCCCAAGAGCTATAAGTTGCTGATATCTCTGGTTTGCATCATCTACTCTCGCAAGTATAAAGTTTGCATCAGATGGGAAAATCTCTTTAACAAATGATACTTCTTGTAAGACCTTTGATAAAGCCGCTCTGTTCTCTAAAAGCGTATTTATTTCTGTATTTATAGTCTCCGTTTGCACCAACCTATTATAAGCTCTTTCTTGTGTAAGAGCGTTTACGTTATAGGGAGGTTTAATTTTATTTAAAACAGTAATAATCTCATCACTTGCAATGCATAAGCCTAAACGTATACCTGCAAGGCCATACGCCTTAGATAGTGTTTGCGTGATTATTAAATTAGGATATTGAGATAATTGTTTTGACCAACTTTCTGTAGTTGCAAAATCTATATATGCTTCATCAAGAATTACTAGAACTTTAAAAGTTTCTAAAATCTCAATAATAGCAGCTGCATCAATAACATTACCCGTTGGATTGTTTGGCGAGCAAATAAAAATAAGCTTTGTATGCTCATTTATGGCAGCCAAAATACCCGCAGTATCAAGTTGGAAATCTTGATTAAGTAAGACTTCTGTATTTTTAATATCATTAGTCCCAGCAAGTACCTTGTACATTCCATATGTAGGTGGTACAGTGATGATTTCATCCTTGCCAGGAATACAAAATGCTCTAAATATTAAATCAAGCACTTCATCACTACCGTTACCCAATAACAGTTGGCTCTCAGAAATACTACGCTGTGCAGCTATAAGGCTCTTTAAAGTGCGTTGCTGCGGATCTGGATATCTATTTACACCATTTTCAAATGGATTTTCATTTGCATCAAGAAATATCATTTCCTCATCAAAATCTGTAAACTCATCTCTAGCAGAGCTATAAGCTTGCATGCTTGCCACGTTAGGACGGACGAGACTAGAGATACTAAAGGTTTTATTCATACTAAAAGGTGTAGCTTATTGTAATTTTTTAAGTCTGAGAGTTACTGCATTTTTATGTGCATCAAGTCCTTCTGCAGCAGCCATAAGCTCAATAGCTGGACCTATATTTTGAATCCCTTTTGGTGATATTTTTTGAAAGGTCATAGACTTCATAAAACTATCAAGATTTACACCGCTGTATTGTTTTGCATAACCATTAGTAGGTAGGGTGTGATTTGTTCCAGATGCATAATCTCCAGCACTCTCAGGCGTATAATTACCTATAAATACAGATCCTGCATTCATGATATTATCCACATAAAAGTCTTCATTTTTCATGCATACAATAAAATGCTCCGGGCCGTACTCATCAATTAGTGCTAAAGCAGTTTCATCGTTTTCAACATATATTAGTTTACTGTTTTCGATGGCTTTTTCTGCAATATGCTTTCGCGAAAGCGTACTCATTTGCATTTCCACTTCTCTTTCTACATCATCTATGAGTTTACGAGAAGTTGCTACTAAAATAACTTGGCTATCAACACCGTGCTCTGCTTGGCTTAATAAGTCTGATGCTACAAAACTCGTATCTGCCGAATCATCTGCCACCACTAATAACTCTGAAGGTCCAGCAGGCATATCAATCGCTACACCATGCTTTGTTGCTATTTGTTTTGCAACTGTGACAAACTGATTTCCTGGACCAAATATTTTATATACTTGGGGTACAGTCTCTGTTCCAAAAGTCATCGCGGCAATCGCCTGGATACCTCCTACTTTAAAAATTTTAGTAACTCCGCTCAGCTTTGCGGTGTATAAAATTGCAGGATTTACATTTCCATTTTTATCTGGAGGTGTACATAATACAATTTCTTTACAACCAGCAATATTTGCTGGTGTCGCAAGCATCAATATTGTCGAAAATAATGGCGCTGTTCCTCCAGGGATATAAAGTCCCACTTTTTGAATAGGTCTTTTTTCTTGCCAGCAATCTACTCCCTCTACTGTAGTAACTGCCACTCTAGACGTTTTTTGTGCTTTATGGAAACCTTCAATGTTTCCTTTTGCTAGCTGTATTGCTTCTTTTAACTCTATAGGTAAAGAATTTTCGGCTTCTTGTATTTCACGATCTGATACAGCAATGGCGTTTAACGTGACCTTATCAAAAATAGCCGTGTATTTTGCAACCGCTACATCGCCGTCTGATTTAACTTCTTTAAATATATTATTTACAGTTGCTTCAATATCATCAACTGTTTGAGTAGGTCTTTTAAGGATACTCTCCCACTCACTTCTTTCTGGATTATAGATCTTATTCATAGCAAAATAAATTTATAGTACCATTTTTTCAATAGGGCATACTAAAATACCTTCGGCTCCTGCAGATTTTAAATTATCTATAACATCCCAGAAACTATTTTTATCTATCACAGAGTGTACACTACTCCAATCTTTTTCTGCTAGAGGTAAAACAGTAGGACTTCTCATTCCAGGAAGCATTGCAATCACTTCATCTAGTTTATTATTAGGTACATTCATAAGTACATACTTACTACGCTCACCTGTAAGTACAGCTCTTATACGAAATTTAAGCGTCTCAAGAATTGCCTCTCTCTCCTTTGAGATGTTAGGCGACACTGTCAGAACAGCTTCTGAAGTAAGCATTTGCTCCACTTCTTTGAGGTTATTCTTAAATAATGTGCTACCACTAGAAACAATATCACAAACAGCATCTGCTAGGCCTATACTTGGGGCAATTTCTACAGAGCCATTGATAATATGTAATTCTGCTTTTACACCTTTACTATCTAGATACTCCTTTACAGTGTTCGGATAAGATGTGGCAATGCGTTTACCTTCAAAGTCCTTAACAGAATTATATTTCTGACCCTTAGGAATAGCTAATGAAACTTTACACTTTGAAAAACCTAATCTCTCTACAATTGGTAAATCCTTACCTTTTTCAATTAAAGTGTTTTCACCTAAGATTGCGATATCTACAACACCATCTCTTAAGTATTGAGGTATATCTCCATTACGTAAATAAAGTACTTCTAACGGAAAGTTTCTAGCCGTTGCTTTGAGCTGGTCTTTTCCATTATCAATAGATACACCACAATTTTTAAGTAGTTGTAACGATTCCTCATTAAGGCGTCCAGATTTTTGAATAGCAATTCTAATTTTTTGACTCATGATAATTTTTTAATGTCCAAATTACTCAAAAGAAAAAACCCGCTTGAGTAATTCAAACGGGTTTTTAATATGAAATATATACATACTCTTTACCTCGCTTGAGCGATGATTGAAGTATGATGGTGATGTGTATTGTTATTATTCATTGTTGTACAAATTTAAGAAGTTCTTTGTTAAAAACAAGTGGATAACCTGATTTAATTAATTCTTAACATTGACAACTTTTCTGTAACTTTGAAAACAGTAGGCTTATATATAGTAATACTCTCTTAGCTTAATCGATGAAGGGATTTTTTGGGGCATTCTTCGTTTTTTTACTATGGACTTCTGGTTGTATTTATTTTATAAGTACAAGAGAGGTTAATAACGACAGTGATATACAACAAGTTCTTTATGAAAAGAATAATTCAAAAAAAAACATTCCTAAATCAAAAGATACTCAATCATCTTCCTCAGAAGTTTCTAAAACAAAGTTTACAACTACTAGTTTTGCTCCAGATAGTTTAGATTTATTTGGAATTGAACATGAGACTTCTTCTATGCTTGCTGAAGAAATTCAAAAATCTATCGCAATTAGTGATACTATAGATATTACAAAGGATGAGCCTGCTTTAGAATTTGAAAAGGAACTTAATTCATTAATGGGGCCTTCTTTTTCAAGTAGTATATTTTATCCTCGTTATAACAATACAGATCTAATATTAGATAAAGAGTTAGTAAAATATACGACAGAACTTAAAGCATTATTAAAAAAACATCCTGAAAAAAAAGTTACCATATTAGGCCACACCGATAATGTAGGCAGTAGTAAAGATAATTTTGATCAAGGCCTTAAGATGTCTAGACAAGTAAAATGGTATCTTACTGCGAGAAGAGGAATACCAAGACATAAGATAACGGCAACTTCCCGAGGGGAAGAAGAACCAATAGCAAATAATAAGAGCCTCTCTGGCAGACAAGAGAACAACAGAATAGAAATTATAGTAGATTAATATGTTTGTATCACAAGAGGCCATATCTATACCAGTCGCATACTTAGAGACATTTATAATGACTCTTGTTGCATTTTTAATTGGTTATATAGGCTCTAATCTGTATAATAAAATTATTCTAAAAAAGAGTCTCGCAGCTCAAAGTGAAACGATACAAAATTTAAAGAAAACTATTATTAATCTTGAGGATGAATTAGATCGCAAGGGAGATGGTGTTTTTAGGAAAGATCGAATGGATGACGAGTTTGACCATCTTAAGGTGAGAAATCGAGCTTTTTCTCAAGAAGTAATCTCTGAAAAATTAGTAGAGAAAGATTATTCTGACATAATTAATTTTGACAGAATAGGCACAGCTTCAGTTTTTGACAAAAATGAACTTCAACAAATTATAGGTATAGGACCTTACACTGAAGCAAAATTAAATGAGTTAGGCATTTACACTTTTGATCAAATAAGCCGATTAACGAAGGAAGATATTGAAATTATAACGAAACTTATTAAGTTTTTTCCGGATAGAATTAAAAATGATCGATGGGTAGCCAAAGCAATCAGGCTCAAAGAACAATTACTGGAAGATGCTCAAGATCCAAAAAAAAAGATGAAACATAAAAAAACCACCTATTAGGTGGTTTTTTTATAAGTACTATTGATGTCTAGTCTTAATTAATCTTAACTCCAGATTCATTAAACTCAACATCCATATTCTTTCCTTTTCTCTTAAACTCTACATCGTAAAACAAGCCTTTTTCAGCACTTTGAACGCGTTCTATTTCTGTTATTTCCTCGTCTGAGTAATTGTTATCTATTGCTTTTTGAACAGCTTTAGGTAAATCATCTTTCTTTATGCTTACCTCAGTCTCAATCCATGAACCGTTAGGACTAAAGTCTGCTCTGTGACGTACTCCATCTACTCTAAACCTAGACTCATAGTTCCCATTTGAATCTACATGCCAGTCTGGGTCATTCTCTCCTGGATATTTTGCTTGAAATGTTTTCTTTACTGCTTCTGGTGCATATCCCTTTTCGCTATTTTGACTTTCTACATTTTGACCACAGCTTATAGTAAGTATGAATCCAAACAAAAAAAGTATTTTCTGATAATTGTACATAAAAGAATCTTTACAATCCACACGTGAATTCGCGCGGATTGTAAAGATATAAGCTTTCGCGAAAGCGTCTTCTTAACGCTTTCTTATAGTTTTATGAAGTATTCTAATTATTTCCTAAAATTAGTGGAAGTCCAGAATCACCAGAACCAACAACGATAACTTTAGAATTAGGTGACTTTGATAACTCTATAGTTGCATCTATTCCTTTGTCTTGAAGAATTTTATCTGTCAAAGAAGCACTTAAAATCTTATTTGCATCTGCTTTACCTTGAGCTTCAATACGTACTTTTTCTGCTTCTTTAGATGCTGTTACAAGTCTAAACTCGTACTCTAGAGATTCTTGCTCTTGTCTTAGTTTTCTTTCAATTGCGTCTTTTATAGTATTAGGAAGCGTCACGTCTCTTACTAATACCTCATTAAGTTGCACATATTGCTTAGACAAAATAGCTTTAGTCTCTACAAATATTTCGTCCTGTATAGCATCTCTTTTACTTGAGTACAATTGCTCAGGTGTATATCTACCTACTACACTACGTGCTGCAGATCGTATAGCTGGCTGGATCACTCGTTGTAAATAATCTTTACCTAGTGTTTGGTGTAGATTTCCTAAATCTTTGCGCACTGGCTCATACCAAGCAGAGGCGTCAATTTGTATTTCTAATCCATTAGACGATAAAACTTTCATTTTTTCAAAAAGCTCTTGTTGTCTTACTTCATAAACGAATACCTTATTCCATGGTGCAACTAAGTGAAACCCTTCACTCATAGGTGGCTCATCTGTCACCACACCATTTCCAAACGTTTTAAATAATACTCCTGCCTCTCCAGAATCTATGGTTACAGCAGATTTTGTAACTAATACTAATAAAATAATGATACCTATAACTATAGGTACGCCAATCTTTGGTAATTTTTCCATAATAATTTTTTGATTTTTATTTACGTGAGTCCATTATACTTGCGCATAAACCACTCAATAGAAAGTAGTAAGGCTATTATAAATAATAACCATTTCCAATCTATTAAAGGTACGATTTTTTCCGTGCTTTTCTGTACAGGTTTGTATCGAGTATCTTTCAAAAGATATTCAATAAGTTGGTCTCCTGTTGCGCTCGTATAAAGGGCTGCTGCGGTATTAGACGCTAGAGTACGTAGTTCTGTTACATTTGCATTTAAGAATTGTTGTTCTATCTCAAAAGGAACTATTGTAAAACTACCAGATCGAGCGAGTCCTTGATCTATAACCGACACGGTAAACTTGTAATTACCCGGCTCTAGATTATTCATCGCAACCTGATATGTATTCTTATTAAGCAATAACGGTATATCTGTCACTTTACCTGTCTCTTCATGGACTAGACGTATGGATAAACGTGCTCGTGTATCAAAGGTGTAATTTTTATCAAAGTACTGCGCATACAATGTAACATCACCATTACCGTAATAAAAGGACTCATAATCTATGTTAAGACGACTCTTTTTCTTATTTGATGCTGCATATTGCACGAGATTATCAATAAAATTATCAAAATCTTCAAAGCTATTATTATTAATAAAACTCTGTGCTCGCCATCGCCACAAACCTTCTCCTAGAATATAAACTTCACGTTGTCCATTTGTATCTGTAGTAGCTATAAGTGGATTTTCTGTATTTAAAGATCCTATAGTTTGGGTCAGTGCGACATCTACTTCTGTCTTAAAATTAACGTCACCAAAGCTTGTTTTTAACGGCGGAAAGTCAGCAAAGCCTATATCTTCTATCACAAAAGCAGAGAAATTCACATTGAGTTCGCCTTGTACTTCTTCTTGCTGTCCAGTGATTTCTTGATTAATGGTATTCTGGAAGGTATTTACAGCATTCCAATCTGTATTTGCGCCAGCGACTATAATACTATTTTTGGATAGCGAAGTAAGTTGCTCATAGACATTCTTGAAACGTGTATCTGGCTGGTACAATATTACTAACTCATAGTCATTAAGCTTACTTATACTTTCTAGAGGATTTGAAAAAGTAACCGTGCGTAGTCTATTACTTTCTATACTCTTTTTAAGCATGCCCACATCTGGATGAATGATGTTACTTACTATAAGAACATTCGTTTTTTGATCAATAACTTCAATCGCAAAGTTCTTACTATTGTTTTTTATGTTTTTCTCTGTCGTACTAGGTGCAAGCTGTATAGCATATTGCCTAACTCCTACGCTCGTTGCAGGTAATAGCAAATTGAAAACCTGTGATTCTTTGTCTGGACTAAAAGTAACTCGCTCAGAATGTACTACTGTCCCTCCTGAACTAACCGTTAATTGTGAGCTTACTGTATTGTTGCCATTATAAGAGGCAAAAATCTCTACCGGAAACTTATTATTGATATACGCATATCTATTTACGTTTACCTGCCCTAATTTAAGATCATCGTATGTAATTGTATCTCCTAGAACTACAGGATATATCTGCTGATTAAGGTTTTTTGAGGTGTATTGATAAGCCTCACCATAGGTTTGGTTTCCATCGGTGAGTAAGATAACTGGTGCTATTTCTGTAGCATAAATGTCTTCAAGACTATGAAGAACATTAGAAATGTTAGTCTGCTTTTCTTGAAAATCTAAGGTGTCTAAACGTTTAAATTCTTGACCGAAACTATAAAACTCTACGTCAAAAGCATTGTTTAAAGGTTCGCTTTCGCGAAAGCGTGAAACTAAATCACTACTCTCATCATCATATTCCAAGTGTTTAATACTTGCCGTATTATCTACAGCTACGGCAAGTGATGGTTTTACGATAACGTATGTAACTTGTTTGTAAGAAGGGTTAATTAAAAGAATAAGCAATCCAAAAACGCTTAAGAATCTAATAAGCGCATAAACTTTATTGCGGCTGGTCTTATATTTTGCCTTATAAAAATACTGAAAAACCGCTATTCCCAAGGCGAGAATAGCAGCTCCAATAATTAATAATAATGTTTCTGTTTGCAAATGTCGTGGTTGTTCTTATCTCAAATATTTTGAGAATGGGCAATAAGCACGTAACTCGTAAATTACGTAAGCATTCCTCCGTCTACATTAATAACTTGACCTGTGATGTATGCACTCATATCACTAGCAAGAAATACGCAAGCGTTTGCAATATCTTCTGGGCTTCCACCGCGTTTTAATGGTATAGACTGTCTCCATCCATCTACAGTAGCTTCATCAAGCTTACCTGTCATCTCAGTTTCGATAAATCCAGGAGCAATCACGTTTGTACGTATGTTACGAGAACCTAGCTCAAGTGCCATAGACTTAGAGAAACCTATCATTCCAGCCTTTGAGGCAGCATAGTTTGCTTGACCAGCATTTCCTTTTACTCCTACTACAGAGCTCATATTAATGATACTTCCTTTGCGAGCTTTAAGCATCGTGCGCTGCACCGCTTTAGTCATATTAAAGATAGACTTAAGGTTTACCTCTATTACGTTATCAAAATCCTCTTCAGACATACGCATAAGGAGATTATCCTTTGTAATACCTGCATTATTTACAAGAATATCAATAGTTCCAAAATCTTCAAGCACGTTCTTTACAAGCTCTTGAGCCTGCTCAAAATCTGCTGCATTACTTTTATATCCTTTGATTTTTACACCTGTACTCTCTAGGCTTTTCTCTAGCTCATCTGCCGCAGCAGATGATGAGCTGTATGTAAAAGCAACATTTGCTCCATGCTGAGCAAATACTTCTGCGATTCCTTTTCCTATGCCACGGCTAGCACCAGTGATGATAGCTGTTTTTCCTTCTAATAATTTCATATATAAATGCTATGAATAGATAGTTAACCAGTATGATTACTATCTGAGGTTATTTTTTATTGATCTAATTAACTTAAATAGTAGGTTGTATCGTCACGCTTTCGCGAAAGCATACATCACTAAATTTACTTACTCAAATATAAGAATTACGATACCGACTAGAAACAAAAAAACCTCCCTAAAAAAGGAGGTTTCTTTATAATATATCGTAAAATTATTTACCTAAAACTTCGGCAACTTTTTTACCTATTTCTGCTGGGCTATCCACAACGTGAATACCACATTCTCTCATGATTGCTTTTTTAGCTTGTGCTGTATCATCAGATCCACCTACAATTGCTCCTGCATGACCCATAGTACGTCCTGCTGGCGCAGTCTCACCTGCGATAAAACCTATCACTGGTTTCTTACTACCGCTTTCTTTATACCACTTTGCAGCGTCACCTTCTAGTTGACCACCTATCTCACCTATCATTACAACAGCTTCAGTTTCTGGATCATTAATAAGTAATTCTACTGCTTCTTTTGTAGTAGTTCCTATAATAGGATCTCCTCCAATACCGATTGCTGTAGTAATACCAAGACCTTGTTTTACAACCTGATCTGCCGCTTCATACGTAAGTGTTCCAGATTTTGAAACAATACCTACAGTACCCTTTTTAAATACAAAACCTGGCATGATACCTACTTTTGCCTCACCTGGAGTGATAACTCCTGGACAGTTAGGTCCTATAAGGCGACACTCTTTTGTTGAGATATAGTCTGATGCTTTGATCATATCTGCAACAGGGATACCTTCTGTAATTGTGATAATCACTTTGATTCCTGCATCTGCAGCTTCCATAATTGCATCTGCAGCAAATGCTGGCGGTACAAAAATAATGGTAGTATCTGCTCCTACTTTTTCTACTGCTTCTTGAACAGTATTAAAAACAGGCTTATCAAGATGTGTTTGTCCTCCTTTTCCTGGAGTTACACCACCTACTACGTTTGTTCCATAATCAATCATCTGGCCCGCGTGGAAAGTTCCCTCGCTACCTGTGAATCCTTGAACAATTATTTTCGAATCTTTATTAACTAAAACGCTCATCGGTTTGTTTTAAAATTTTGCATTGCAAAAGTAACAGTTTGGTTAAGTATTATGAAGTAAAAACAATGAAATTTACTTCCAAGATTTCATGCTCTCTTTTGCTTCTTCTGCTGGTTGGCTCATTTGGTACCCTCTATACATCAAACCATCTTTCATTTCCCATATAGCCATAAAATGTGCCATAGGTTGCTCTGTATCTGGTTGCTCAATCGTAGTTACAAAATACGTGAACCTTATCACTACCTGATCCTCTTTAGAAAGAAGGTGTGTAATCTCTGGACGTACTGCATCAAAAGATTTACCAGCCTCTGCTGCCATTTCTTTTAATCCTGCTATTTCCATATGGTTGTAGCCTGTTTTTGCATTCCAAAAAAGCTGCATATCAGGATGAATATACTCATCAAAAGCAGTTGTGTCATTAAAAAAGTCTGAGCTATAAAACTCTTTTACGATTTTCTTATTACTCTTAGCCATTATTGTTGCTTTAGTTTTTCTAATAATTCTTGCACTTGTCTCAACGCTGCAAGCTCTTTATATTTTGTTCTGAAATCACCTGCTGGTGACCCAAAATAACTTTTTTCTCCTTCTAGGGACTTACTCACACCACTTTGTGCAGATATGATAGCCTTCTTCCCTATAGATATACCACTAGTAACTCCTACCTGACCCCATAACGTCACCTCGTCCTCTATAACGACACAACCAGCTATGGTAGTTTGAGCCGCGATTAAAACACGTTCTCCTATAACAGTATCATGCCCTACATGAACCTGGTTATCAATCTTAGTTCCTTTTCTTACAGTAGTATCACCAGTAACACCCTTGTCTATAGTCGTCCCAGCTCCTATATCTACATTATCTTCTATTACAACACGACCACCAGATTTAAGTTTATCAAAACCTTCTGGACGTTTTTTGTAATAAAAAGCGTCTGCACCTAGTATGCTTCCTGCGTGTATAGTAACGTTATCACCTATAATCGTATTGTCATAGAGACATACATTAGGATGTATGGTACAGTGATCACCTATAACCACATTATTCCCAATGAAGACATTAGGCTGTATAACGGTTCCTTGACCTATAATTGCCGTCTCTGCTATAGCAGCAGCAGCGCTTTTAAAAGGTTTAAAGTGATCTGTAAGCTTATTAAAATCTCTAAAAGGATCATCAGATATTAAAAGTGCTTTACCCTCTGGGCAAGCTACTTCTTTGTTTATAAGCACAATAGTCGCGGCACTTTGTAGCGCCTTGTCGTAATACTTAGGATGATCTACAAAAACAATATCTCCTGGTGTTACTACATGGATCTCATTCATACCCAAAACTGGAAACGAAGGATCACCCACAAAAGTGATATTAAGAAGACTTGCAATATCTTGAAGCGTATGTTGTTTTTTAAATTTCACGATTACGAATATAAAAGAAAATCCCGTCATTTGACGGGATTTATATAATAAGTTAATGGAAGATTATTTACTCCTTAACGCGCTCTTTATAGGTCCCTTTATCGGTCTCTATTTTTATCTTATCTCCTTCATTAATAAACAAAGGAACGTTTACCTCTGCTCCTGTCTCAACAGTTGCTGGCTTTGTAGCGTTAGTTGCTGTATTACCTTTTACTCCTGGCTCTGTGTGACTCACTTCAAGTATTACAGAAGCAGGCATGTCTACAGAAAGTGGTGCGTTATCTTCCGTATTTATAAGTACGGTAACAACCTCTCCTTCCTTTAATAAATCAGAACGATCTAACGCAGTCTCTTGTAAAGCGATTTGCGTGTAGTCTTCTGTATTCATAAAGTGATACCCCTCTCCATCATTATATAAAAACTGGAACTTATGTGTTTCTACACGTACTTCTTCAATCTTATGTCCTGCAGAAAATGTATTATCTAATACTTTTCCAGAGGTAACACTTTTCATTTTTGTTCTTACAAATGCTGGGCCTTTACCCGGCTTTACGTGTAAAAACTCGATGATTTTATAAATATCGTGATTGTAGTGTATACAAAGTCCGTTGCGTATGTCTGATGTTGTTGCCATATATAGTATCAAGTTTCTGCAAATGCAGAATTCTTATTTAATTAAAAGTTAATCTCGCTTTCGCGAAAATATGAAAAGATTATCAATCTCTCCGTTTTATGAATTTCACCGCTCACCTTATGTTAGGCAAAAGCATGAGTGTTATGTTGTCAAATTTTCGCGAAAGCGTAAAAAGAAAACTTATGAATTGAAGTATCCTTTCATAATACCGCGTTGAGAATTACGTATAAATTGCAATATCTCATCACGTTCCTGAGTAGCTTCCATCTCTGCTTCAATAATCGCAACAGCTTGAGAGTTGTTATAATTCTTCTGATACAAGATGCGGAATATATCCTGGATCTCACGTATTTTTTCTGTTGTAAATCCGCGACGACGTAGTCCTATAGAATTAATCCCTACGTAGCTCAACGGCTCGCGACCGGCCTTAACAAAAGGCGGTACATCCTTACGTACTAGTGACCCACCAGTTACAAAAGCATGGCTTCCTATCGTACAAAACTGCTGTATAGCAGCCATACCAGCTAGTACCACGTAGTCACCTACAGTAATGTGCCCAGCAAGCGTACTGTTATTAGAAAAAATACAATTATCACCTACGATACAATCATGAGCAATATGGCAGTATGCCATAATCCAACAATTGTTTCCTACCTGAGTTTTCATACGATCTGAGGTGCCACGGTTAATGGTCACACACTCACGTATCGTTGTATTATCACCTATAATAGTAACGGTATCCTCGTCATTAAACTTTTTATCCTGTGGTACTGCAGAGATTACTGCGCCTGGAAAGATACTTACGTTCTTTCCTATACGAGCACCTTCCATAATAGTCACATTAGACCCTATCCAGCTACCCTCGCCTATTACAACGTTATTATGAATGGTTGTAAATGGCTCGATAACAACATTCTTTGCAATTTTTGCACCTGGGTGTACATATGCTAGTGGTTGATTCATACTAGAGATTTTTTACTTTTACTATTTGCGCCATTATTTCGGCTTCTGAGACAAGTTTACCATTTGCATAAGCGCGAGCTTGCATCTGGCAGATTCCTCTACGTATAGGTGACATTAGGTCTAATTTGAAAATAAGAGTATCACCAGGTACCACCTGATGCTTATATCTTACTTTATCTATTTTAAGTAAATAAGTTAGATAGTTTTCTGGATCTGGAACGGTACTTAAAACTAAAATACCTCCCGTTTGAGCCATTGCTTCTATTTGAAGTACGCCAGGCATTACCGGAGATCCGGGAAAATGCCCCACAAAGAATGGTTCATTCATTGTTACATTTTTCACTCCAATCACATGCTCTTTTGTGAGCTCTAAAATCTTATCTACAAGCAAGAATGGAGGTCTATGAGGTAACATCTCCATTATTTGATTTACGTCCTTTACAGGGGTCGCATGCAAATCTACATCTGGAACATAATTACGGCGTTCATTCTTAATAATTTTCTGAAGTTTTTTTGCAAACTGTGTGTTTATAAAGTGACCAGGCTTATTTGCAATGATTTTACCACGTATTCTTGTACCTACTAGTGCTAAGTCTCCTATAACGTCAAGTAGTTTATGACGTGCTGCTTCATTAGCATGGTGCAGAGTAAGGTTATCTAGTATGCCGTTAGGCTTTACAGCGATATCATCCTTATTAAAGGCTACCTTCAATTTTTCCATTGTACTAGCAGATAATTCTTTATCTACATATACAATCGCATTATTGAGATCTCCACCTTTAATGAGACCGTGCTCAAGCAACATCTCTATCTCATGTAGAAAACTAAATGTTCTACTATCTGAAATTTCCTCCTTAAATTGCGATATGTGTTGTATGCTTGCATTCTGAGTACCTAGCACTTTAGTACCAAAGTCTACCATAGTAGTAACTTGATACTCATCTGCCGGCATTAAAATAATCTCACTCCCAGACTCTTCGTCTAGATAAGTGATAATTTCTTTCACCACATATTCATCACGTACAGCATCCTGTTCTAGAACCCCTGCTTCTTCAAGTGCTTCTACAAAAAACTTCGAAGAGCCATCCATAATAGGAGGCTCAGAAGCATTAAGCTCAATAAGAAGGTTATCTATTTCAAGTCCTACGCAAGCAGCAAGTACGTGCTCTGTAGTTTGAATAGAAACGCCGTTTCTTTCAAGGTTTGTTCCTCGTTGTGTATTGGTTACAAGAGAAGCATCTGCATTTAGTACTGGCTCTCCTTCAAGATCAAGGCGTTTAAATTTATAGCCGTGGTTTTCTGGAGCTGGCTTAAAGGTCATTAGTACATCTGCACCTGTGTGCAAACCTACACCTTGTAAGCTTATTTCTTTAGCTATCGTACGTTGTTGTGCTTTAGCGTTACTCATTATTTTGTTGTTTTTTTAATTCGTTTACCGTTTGTACAATTTTTGGTAAATTTTTAAAGTGTACGTAAGAACGATTCCAATCAGCATAATTAAATGATGGAGATCCCTGCAGCACTTCATTATCCTTTATATTTCTTCCTATTCCAGATTGTGCTTGTATACGCACATTATCACCTATGGTTAGGTGTCCAGAGATACCCACTTGACCACCTATAAGACAGTGCTTTCCTATTTTAGTAGAACCAGCAATACCTGTTTGTGCAGCAATGGCTGTATGAGAACCTATCTCTACATTATGTGCAATCTGAATCTGGTTATCAAGTTTAACACCTGTTCTAATCACAGTAGATCCTAATGTTGCACGATCTATCGTAGTTCCTGCTCCTATATCTACGTGATCTTCTATAATTACATTTCCTGTTTGTGGTACTTTACTATACTCTCCTTTTTCATTTGGAGTAAAGCCAAAACCATCTGCACCTACAATAGCACCACTGTGTATGTAGACCGTGTTACCTATAACACAGTCAGAATACACTTTAGATCCTGCAAAGAGCACACAATTGTCTCCTATAGTAACATTATCCCCTATATAAACATTAGGATAAATTTTTACATTACTCCCTATAGTTACGTTCTCTCCTAGGTATGAAAAAGCTCCTAGATACAGTCCGTCTCCATAAGTAGCTGTTTCAGAAATAAAGCAAGGCTGCTCTATTCCCGACTTATTAAGTTTTACTTGATTATAATATTCTAGAAGTTTTGAAAATGACTTATAGGCATCCTCTACTCGTATAAGCGTAGGCTTAACGGGTTGCTCTGGTTCAAAGTCATTACCTACAATGGCAATACTTGCCTCTGTAGTATATATAAATGATGTGTACTTAGGATTTGCTAAGAAGGTTAGAGACCCTGGGATCCCTTCTTCTATTTTTGCAAGCTTTGATACTTCTACATCGGGGTTACCTTCTATAGTTCCTTCTAGTATTCCTGCGATTTGATTTGCGGTAAATTTCATGGATGACAAAAATAGGAAAAATTAACGTTTAGGTTTTGGGTAACAGAGATAGTTTTTAACTACTTCTTTTGTAAGTGACTTTAAACTTAATTGATCACTTGCTTTTACCACATCTACAATCTTCCCACTATTGAGAAGAATATTGATTCCACCTTTCTCATAATTATATGCTTGGTTTGATATAGTACCTGTAAACACAAAGTATGATGCCTCATGTTCCGTTATATTAAACTTCTCCATTAATAAGGACTTATGTTGCTCAAGCTTAGACGGTGCAAATGGTTTCTTTTTAATTTTTACATTCAAAAGATCTCTATTTATAATCGCCTTAGACAGCTCAGAAAGCACAAAATCCTCATGAAAACACCATTCTTTCATAGCAGAAATAATATCATAATCGTCTAGCTGAGCAAACGTATCAAGGCTATTTTTTATGGTATCACTATCTATTCTATGTTGTAAAAAATACTGTAAAGCTTTACTCGAAGTTAGCACAACTCCGTTATGAGAGAGCTCTTTTGCACGCTTGAGTACCCTCGTTATTAATTGCTCTGCTACAATACCTGTTTTATGTAGGTACACCTGCCAGTACATAAGCCTTCTAGCGACAAGAAACTTCTCTACAGTATAGACTCCTTTTTCTTCTACTACAAGCTTGTCATCCATCACGTTAAGCATAGCAACTATACGCTCCGTATTAATGTTACCCTCGGCCATTCCCGTATAAAAACTATCACGTTTTAAATAGTCGGTACGATCCATATCTAGCTGACCAGAAACCAGCTGATTTAAAAAAGAGCGATGATATGATCCCTTGAAAATCTCTATTGCCAGCGTTAAACTTCCGTTAAACTCCGTATTGAGACCCTCCATAAATAAGCTAGAAATGTGCTCATGACTTACACCCTCTACAATACTATGTTCCATAGCATGAGAGAAAGGACCATGACCTATATCGTGAAGTAAGATTGCTATAAACACACCTTCTTTTTCTTCAGGTGATATCTCAACACCTTTGTCTTCAAGGACTTTGATGGCTTTCTGCATAACGCCCAGACATCCTATCGCGTGCTGAAAACGAGTATGATGCGCACCAGGATATACAAGATATGACAATCCCATCTGCGTGATACGTCGTAGTCTTTGAAAGTATTTGTGCTGTATCAAATCAAAGACTATACCATTAGGTATAGTAATAAACCCATAAATAGGGTCGTTAATAATTGTAACTTTGGGAGACCTCAATATTAAAAATTTTGGATTTCTATTTTTTATGCTTTCGCGAAAGCGTATTACTTACAAATATAAGGTTTCGCCTTGCAAACAAGGAGCCTCTTAAAAACTAACATACTTAACTAATTATATGAGCAACATACAAATACTTTGGGTAGATGACGAAATTGACTTACTTAAGCCACATATTTTATTTCTTGAAAAGAAGAATTACAGCGTAACTACTTGTGATAATGGTGCCGAAGCTGTAGAAATGATAGATGAGCAAAACTTTGACATCATTTTTCTTGATGAAAATATGCCAGGTCTCTCAGGTCTAGAAACTCTGAGCGAAATCAAAAATAAACGGGAAAATGTTCCTGTTGTCATGATCACTAAAAGTGAGGAAGAGTATATTATGGAGGAAGCGATAGGCTCTAAAATAGTAGACTATCTCATTAAACCAGTAAATCCTAACCAGATATTACTGAGTTTAAAGAAAAATCTTGATCATAGTAGATTAATAAGTCAGAAAACTACTTCTTCATATCAGCAAGAATTCCGCAAGATTGCTATGGATTTATCTATGGTAAATAGTTTTGAAGAATGGTCTGAGCTGTACCAAAAGCTTATTTACTGGGAGATGGAGCTTGAGGGGATAGAAGATACTGGAATGTTTGAAATATTAGAATCTCAAAAATCTGAAGCAAATAATCAGTTTTGTAAATTTATTGATAAAAATTACCCAGACTGGTTTAACGGCTATGAGGGACCTACGATGTCTCACACATTATTTAAAGACAAGGTACAACCACACCTTAAAAAAGGTAGTCCTACCCTATTCATTGTCATAGATAACATGCGCTATGATCAATGGAAGGCTTTTGAGCCTCACCTTAATGCGCATTATAAAAAAGTACAAGAAGAACCTTATTACAGCATCTTGCCTACTGCAACTCAGTATGCTCGTAATGCTATATTTTCTGGACTCATGCCAGAAGAGATGAAAAAGAAGCATCCAGACTTATGGCTTGATGATACAGATGAGGGAGGAAAAAATATGCACGAAGCAGATTTTCTTGAGGCACAACTTAAAAGACTACGTCTTGACCTAAGCTGGGAATATCACAAAATCACCAACTTAAAAAACGGTAAAAAACTTGCCGATAATTTTAAATCTCAGAAAAATAATGACCTTACGGTAGTCGTTTACAATTTTGTAGATATGCTTTCTCACTCTAAGACAGAAATGGAAGTAATTAAAGAACTCGCTAGTAATGACAAGGCTTACAGATCACTTACAGAGAGTTGGTTTAAAAATTCACCGTTACTCACGATGATACAGCAAGCGCAAGAGCTAGGCATGAAGCTTATACTTACTACAGATCATGGCACTATTAATGTCAAAAATCCATCTAAAGTTATTGGTGATAAGAATACAAGTCTCAACCTGCGTTATAAAACAGGAAGAAGTCTGACGTATGAAAATAAAGACGTACTCGCTGCCGAAGATCCTCGCACGATACACCTACCTACTATTAATATGAGTAGCTCATTCATATTTGCAAAGGGAGATCTATTCTTTGCGTATCCTAATAATTTTAATCACTACGTAAGTTATTATAGAAATACATACCAGCATGGTGGCGTAAGCCTTGAAGAAATGGTGATTCCTTTTGTCGTGCTTGAACCTAAATAGAAATGTTACGCTTTCGCGAAAGCGTGACCACAAACAAAAAAACCACAGCAATACAAGCTGTGGTTTTTTTATGTTTGTATATAAACTAAAAGAGCTGCTTAACCCGTTTTATTAATTCGCTCTAAAAAATCAATTACATTATCACCCTTTTCTTTCGCAGGAGCCGCTTTAATATTCTCAAGATTTTTTATGAAATAAGTCACCGAAAGCCCAGTAATACGCTTAAAGTGATTAGAAAAAGATTTTGGATTAGAAAAACCAACCTCTTTTGCTAGAGCACTCACTGTGTACGTTCTTATTTTCTCAGAACTATAGAGTAGTTTGAGTATATGATTAATACGCAGGTCATTAATATAAACAGAGAAATTCTCTGATTTGTCATCATTAATATACTTAGATAGATATGTTGAATTAGTACCTACCTGGAGAGCTAGACTCTTAAGCGTGATATTTTCCTCTGTAAACATTAATGTGTCCTCAAAAGTTTTGAGACCAGCTTTAATTTTATCTGTTTGTGTAGACTTTAATTGTGGCGGAGAACTTTTAATAGTTGTCTCAGTCGTGCTAGTAGTATTTATAGGAGATGACACCTCATTTTTAATGCGCTTTTCAATTGCCGCTTTGAGATTATCAAACCTCTTTTTATAAATAAGCCTTTTTCTATATTGAAATATCGCTACGATGACTCCTATACAACTCAAGATTAAGAATAGAATAACACCAGCATTACTTGTTGACTTTTCCTTTTCTAGCTTATGTATTAAAAGTTCCTTCTCAGCTGTAAGCTCAGGGATAGTATACATAGACACGACACCGTTACTCACTGACTCTTTAATACTACCTAATGATTCCTCATAGGCAATCATTTTATTTAGGTATTCTATTTGCTTATCTGTGTTTCCTTCATTCTTATAATGATTAAGTAAATAATCAAATGTATGCTTGAGCTCATCAAAATAATAATCAGATCCTGCTGCTACAAAAAGACTATCTGAAATTATAAATGAAGTAGTCGCCTTTTCTGTTAAATCTAATCCCTCGTAGGCTATTCCTTGCATGGCAAAAGAATGAGACAACTCATCATCTCCTTTTTCATAGTCATTAGAAATATATTGATTGGCTACATCTAACCCTTCTAGGTATTTTTTTTGTTTAATTAAAATAGCCCCTTTAAGCCCTAAGTAAGTGTTCTGATACTCTTTATCATTATCAATATCAGCATAAATCTTCACTTTTTCTATGTAATCGCTTGCAGCATCTAGACTATCTATATCAAAGTAAGAAGATGCAATAGAATATCTAACGGAAGCAAGAATATTCTTGTTCTGAGAATCACTATTGTAGATGTGAATATTCTTAACTTTTCCAGTTGTGTAAATAGACTCTACTTCCTTTAAATTTGAAATACCGCGACTTACATTTCCATAATTTATCTGTAATACCCCAATAAAATTCTTTAGAGTCCATTTGTTAGATAAATTTCCGGATTCTTCAGAATATTTATACGCCTCTTCTGCTAACTGTAAAGACATATCGATTTGATCATTATAATAATATGATATTGCCTTACTCAACAGAGCTGTTTCATACAAAACGAGCAAATTATTTTCTTCAGTAAAATTTAATATGTAATCAAATAAATCAAAATCATTATTTCTTAATTCAGCTAAAACAAGATAAAATTTAACAACATCAGATTTATTCTCACTTCGTGCTGCTCGTTTTATAAGCTCTTTCCCTTTTAATTCTAGCACCAATGAATCAACTGATGTCATATCTTCTTCAAAAAGAGCAAAAAATTCAGTTCTTAATACGGGGTAACTTTTTACAGCTATAGAATCTGGTACAGCAATTTCAGAGAGATACGGAAGTTCTTGTGCACTTATGGAGAGCAAAGAGCACAGAAAAAATATTATAAATAAAGGGGTTCTTATAGTCATTAACTAAACGATTGAGAGCACTATTTTTTAAGAAAAATCTTACTCCTATATATATTAATAATGGTTTCAGGCATAATTAAGAGGGCTGCAAGTTAATAGTTGTATCCCTATAATTAAATCTCATAACTACTAAATTCCTCAATTTTATGATTGGCACCCTTAAAAAACTAAAAATTAAAGGGAAGATTCATAAATATGGAAACAACCATAGATTTAAAAGGAGAATTTAGTGTATTGTTATTGAAGGACAGGACATATAACTGAAGTGTAAAACTGCTTACCCCGTTTTATTAATTCGCTCTAAAAAATCAATCACATTATCACCCTTTTCTTTTGTAGGTGCCGCTTTAATATCCTCAAGATTTTTTATGAAATAAGTCACCGAGAGCCCAGTGATGCGTTTAAAGTGATTTGAAAAAGATTTAGAATTAGAAAAACCAACTTCTCTTGCTAGAGCACTCACTGTGTACGTTCTTATTTTTTCAGAACTATAAAGCAATTTAAGTACATGATTTATACGCAAGTCATTAATATAAACAGAGAAATTCTCTGATTTCTTGTCATTAATATACTTAGACAGATATGCTGTATTAGTACCTACTTGGAGAGCTAAACGCTTAAGCGTAATATTTTCTTCTGTAAACATTAATGTGTCCTCAAAAGTTTTTAGACCAGCTTTAATTTTATCTGTTTGTTGAGACTTTAATTGAGGTGTAGAATTATTTATAGTTGTCTCATTCGCACTAGTAGGTTTTATAGGAGATGACATCTCATTTTCAATGCGCTTCTCGAGTGTTACTCTGAGCTTATTAAACCTCTTTTTATAGATAAGTTTTTTTCTGTACTGAAATATCGCTACGATGACACCTATGCAACTCAAAATTAAGAATAGAATAACACCAGCATGACTTGTTGACTTTTCCTTTTCTAGCTTACGTATTAAAAGTTCTTTCTCAACTATAAGCTCTGGGATTGTATACATAGTCGATACACCGTTGCTCACATATTCCTTCATACTGCCTACTGATTCCTCGTAGGCAATCATTTTATTTAGGTATTCTATTTGCTTTTTTGTGTTTGCTTCTTTCTTATAATGATTAAGTAAATAATTAAATGTTTGCTTGAGTTCATCAAAATAATAATCTGATCCTGCAGCTACGAAAAGGCTATCAGCGGTAAGGAAAGAAGTAGTTGCTTTTTCGTCTAAATTCAACCCTTCATAGGCAATACCCTGCATGGCATAAGAATGAGACAACTCCTGATTACTTTTTTTCAGATCATTAGAAATATATTGATTGGTTACATCTAACCCTTCTAAATATCTCTTTTGTTTGATTAGTATTCCTGCTTTTAAACCAAGGTAATAATCTAAATGATCTTTATTTCCTACTGATTCAGCATATATCCTAACTTTTTCAATATAATCATCTGCCTCATCAAGACTATCAATTTCAAAATATGTCTTTGCAATTGAATATCGAATAGATGCCAGCACATCTTTATTATAGCTATCTGTATTGTAAGGGTGTATTGTTTGAACCTCTCCTGTTATATAAATAGACTCTACCTCTTTTAAATGTTGCAATCCAATAGAAACATTACCATAATCAACTTGTAGATTACCAATAAGACTTTTTAAAACCCATTTATTAGATATATTTTGAGTTTTTTCAGAAAATCTATACGCTTCTTCTGCTACTGCTAAAGCCTCTTTAATTCGCTGATCATAGTAAAGAGCAATAGCTTTTTGCAACAACCCTTCTTCATAGGAATCATCTAACTCATTAGTTCTTGTATACTCAAGTATATATTCAAGTATATCATAATCACCATCTCTTACATTTTCTAAAGTCAAATAGAATTTAGCGACATCGGACTTGTTTCTACTTAATGTAGCCCGTCTTACAAGCTCCTTTCCTTTTAATTCAAGTGCCAATGAATCAACCGAAGTTTTACATTCATTAAAAAGAGCAAAAAATTCAGTTCTTAATACAGGGTAACTTTTTACAGCTATAGAATCAGGTACAGTAATATCTGATAGATATGGAAGCTCTTGTGCACTTATAGAGAAAAAAGAGCACATAAAGATTACTATAAATAAAGGGGACTTTATAATCATTAACGAAACGATTGGGAGCACTATTTTATAAGAAAAATCTTACTCCTCTATATATTAAAAATGGTTTTAGGCTAATTTAAGCGGGCTGCAAGTTAAAGTTTATATCCCTATTATTAAATCTCATGACTACTAAATTCCTCAATTTTATGATAGGCACCGTTAAAAAACGAAGAATTAAAGGGAAGATTCATAAATATGGGAAAAATCATAAATTTAAAGCGAAAATTTATGAATGTTCCTACACAACTCTTGATATCCTCTTAAGTATAGCTGACTTTTACACTCCTAATCATCAATATAGTTAGTTACAAAATAACTATATGTTCATCAATCAAAAAACGGACTTACATCATTTAGTGTTTCATCAAACACAAATTATAGTCTTACAAGTAAGAAGAATTAAAATCGGTGTTTAACAACTAGTTTGAAATTACATTTTAGGGGTTTGCACTTTAACTAGTAATTAGGGAGAATATATTTTCAATACATTCTTCAAACCTATTTATAGGTTGACATCGATTTTTATTTTACACCTACACACCTCTTACCACAACCACTCTATTTATATTATTTTTCTTTCTGTCTTTTTGAATTAAGGACACCACTCCAATAATTATATATTTAAGTATATATCCCTAGAAAAGCGAGAAATTATCGTTTAAAGGCATATAAAATCTACTTTTATAATTTAAAATCTTAAAACTTTAAGATTTTCTTATCTTCGCAACACCCTTAAATACCCTACTAATGCAGATGATTTATAATTTGTCTGAAATTGAGCATATTGCAAAAACAATAATCTCTTCTTCAAAAAGTAATATCCTTCTCTTTTATGGAGAAATGGGAGCAGGAAAGACTACACTTGTAAAATCGCTTGCAAAAGAATTAGGCGTACAAGAGACTGCAAGTAGCCCTACCTTTTCAATTGTTAACGAATATATTTCTGATAATAACGAAGTGTTATACCATTTTGACTTTTATAGGCTAGAAAAAGAAGAAGAGGCTTTGGATCTCGGTTTTGAAGAATATTTAACTCAAGGAGATTGGGTTTTTATTGAATGGCCAGAAAAAATCACCTCCTTTTTACCATTAAATGCACAAAAAATTACGATTACCACAATAAGTGCAGATAAAAGACAGTTGAGATTACATTAGATATGTTAAAAAAAAGTTAAAGCGATTATTTATAATTGTAAGAATTTTCTCTTTAGGGTTTTTTTAACAAAGGCAAAAAACAAAGGTTAAAACCTTTAAACGAAATTAAAGAATTTAATAGATAACCCCTTAAACCGTACACATATAATACTGGGTGCCTTTTTTTTCAAAACGGGCGCGAATATACATAAAAAATTAATTAGCAATATTTTGAGAGATTAGAGTGATGTTTGCAACAACAAATCATTACTCAAAACACTCTAAATTATGAAAATTAAAGCTTTATTTTTAGCACTAGTGATCGCTGGTGCAACAGCGTTATCGTACACAGCAATAACAGATAATGAATCACAAGCAATCGACAGGAGCAAAATCAAAGTACCAAAAGCTGGATAGAATAAAAATTCTATCATCAAGCACAATGATTGCATTATTTATAGTGCTATCGCCAATACTTTTTTATGTATATCAAGGATTCCCAGATGTTAAATCTTGGGAATCCTCTTTATTTGGTACTATAAATAGTTACTATTACGAGAGCATTTACACTTTAGCTTGGGTATTATTTGGCAAAATTGTACCGCTTTTCCTTCTACTTCTTTGGTTCTTTACTTGTAAGCATTGGTGGTATCACTCCATCATTGTACCTATCAGTATGTATGTAATTCAGATTTATATTTCACTTAATCAAGATTTAGAATTTAACGATACAAATGAAATCACTTATATAATTCCTATAATTGCTATTGTCGCAGCTATAACTTACGCCATAAGAACCAAAATCTTTGATCGCTTATACGGCGTAGATCTAGATCAAGAGTTCAAGCGTGTTCGCTGGAATGGAAAAATTGTAAAAATCCCCGCAGACTCTCCACTTAATATTCCCGAAGTAGGTGATGATGAAGTAGATGACGAGCTGGAGGATTAATCAATAACACTATAGTTATACGCTACAGAGGCAATTATATACTTTTATAGCACACTTTCTTTCCCTGAGGGCGTGCCCCTATCCTTCATTCATTTCATTCTTGAAGTTTAGTGACCGGGCTATACGTTTTTACGCTTCGTGCTATGTCGCTATCGCTCCACAACACTGCAGGGTAACCACTGCTATCCCTCACGCGGGTAATTAAAGGTTATCCATGCATTATAAATTGCTAAAGCTTGTTTAAACATTAAGATTGCTTAGCAGATAACTGACTATTTCTATCCTAAATATCAAGACATAAAAAAACCCCCAGTAACACATACTGAGGGCTTTTTGTAATCAATGTATGCTTTGCTTATCGTTTCAACGTAAAGTGTCCGTTTACGGTTCTCTGTGTTCCTAGCTCGTCTACTTCTGTAAACTCTACGCGGAACCAGTAATCGTTTGATGGCATAGGCTGTCCATTAAAAGTACCGTCCCATCCAGCACCTACTGGACTGATTTGCTTTAATAGTTTTCCGTATCTATCAAAGATGAAGATCTTTGCGTTTAAGTTTGGTGCTACTCCCAGTCCTATGATATTCCATGTATCATGGAAACCATCTGCATTTGGCGTGAAGAATCTTGGGTAATCAATTATCCCTATCTCTACTTCTGATACGCTACAGTTACCACTCGCCAGTCTTCCAAAAACAGTGTGTGTCCCCGGTGTTACTCCTGTAAAAGTAGTACTACTCTGGAACGGCCCATCATCTATCGCAAACTCATATGCTGAAGCGACATCTGCTCCTGTAACATTAATTACTTCTACCGTGTATAATCCGCTATTGTTAAAGGAAGATTCTACAACGACGGCTTCAAAAACGGGTGCGCTCTCTGCGCTATACACCGCTTCTGCTACATAATCACAGCTCGTGCCATCTCCATAAGTAGCGGTAATCATCACTTGATACGTCCCTGCAGCATCAATAGTTACCTCAGGGTTTAGCGATACTAATGCGCCGTCACGTGTCCAAACATAACTATAAGTAACCCCAATCTGCGGACTCTCCACCGTACCATCAATGATAAACGGATTAAGCGCTTCGCCTGTAATTTCATCTACACAAATCTGTCCGCCTTCATTAGTTAAATTGGTGTATGGCAACGGTTGTACAAATATCTCAAAACTCTCTATCGTGCTACTCTCACAGCTACTTGCAGTGTTTACCGCTCTAGCATAAATCACCTGCGGATTTATGGTGTTTTCAAAAGCACTAGGAGTAGCAATCGCATTTGTCATCGCCTGCGCATCTGCAAGGCTAGTATAATAACTTACGGAAGTTGCGGCTACGTTTCCAGTGATGACAGCGTTTTGCTGAGTAAGATCAAAAGTTGCCGTACTCTGCTCTGGTGCGATATTTACTCCAAAATCGTCTGCACATTGCACGATATTAAATGCTGGAAATACCTCTGGGCGTGACTCTACCGTAAAGATGATGCTGGTAAAACTCACGCATCCTGTGGTCGCATTTTCTATACGTACAAATAATTCCTGATTATCTGCCACCGTGTATGGCGAGCTAAGCGCTGCTGCATTTGCTGCCGCTTGCACCTCTAGTTCATGGTAAGTGATAATAAAATCACTGGTTACCTGCGGCGCAGCAAGTAATCCAGCCAAATCTGCGAGGGTTGTTAAATCGACACTTCCCATCGCGTCATCACCATCAAATTCTTCACAGAAGGTATAATCTACAGGTCCAGCTGCTGCCAAGATCGGTAGCGGGTTTACCACCACTTCAAAAGGAACTACTACAAAACATAGATTTCCGTCGCTATCTAAGTCGCTGTTTCCTGGCACATCACGTTCCACTCTTGCGTATAATGTTTGGTTGCCAGTCACGGTATTGATAAACGCAGTCACATCTGCAATGGCTAGCGTGGTGTCTTCTGGGTTCGCTTCCGCGAAAGCGAGCTCTGTATACACTGTTATATTCACAGGTTCTGCTCCAGCAATCTGTGCGATAGCAGGTGTTAAATCAAAGACTTCAAAACCATCTGTTGCCGAACCTGAACCTGCATCAATCACTCCGTCACCATCAGTATCAATATCTGTAGTCGTATCACACACTTCTAGCGCATCTGGGTTGGTATTCGGCGTTGGCAGTGGTAACACTTCAATATTAAAGGTCGTTCCATCACTACATCCTGCTGGGCTTGATACTACTGCCTGGATGGTCTGAGGATTTAATGTATTTGTGTACGCCGAAGGATCTGTAATAGGAGTTCCTGCATTCAAAGCTGCAAGACTCTCATAATACGTTACCGTAAGCAGCGGATCACCACCAGTGAGACCGGCTTGGTTTACGCTCAAGTCAAATACGGTAAAGGTGTCTATATCATCATCACAAATCATCAGGTCTAGCTCATCACCATTCGGATTTGCCGTAGGTGGTGTCTCTACCGATATCTGAAAAGAACCAATGGCAGCACATATATTTGGAGAGCCATCACTTACTTGTAAGCGTACCCAGATAGTTTCTAGTGGTATTATCTGTGTTGCTGTATAAGCGGTAGGGTTTACAATTGGATTGATTCCCAAATCGGCATCTACTTGTGTATTATGGTAGGTAATAACAAGGGTTGCTGGATCTTGCGTTCCTATAATCGCTGACTCATTTTGGGTAAGGTCAATGATTTCCATTAAATCATTGTTATCATCACAAGCAGCAAGAGTTGCTAATGTTGTAGGAAGTTCAGGAATAGGGAACACAATAAGTTCAAACTCATAGATCTTCGTACAACTTGTGGCTGTGGTAGCATCCGTATCTTGTGCAACGACATACAGCGAAGTCATTCCTGAAATGTTATTATAAGGAAGCGTAATATCTATTTGACCTGCTCCTGTATCTGCCGTTGCATTATCTAGTGTTTCATAAAAACGTAAGGCTACATTCGTTACTGTTGCTAGTAAGTCGTCATTATATTGCTGCAGGTCAAATGCTCCAAAGCCATCATTATCTTCATCACAAGCTACTGCCGCTGGTAATGGCTCTCCAATGACTGGCAGTGGATTCACCTGAAGGTCTACCGTAGTTTGAGCACCACACATTCCTGCCTGATTACTAGTAACTAAAATGAAAATGGTCTGCGGACTCATGCCTGTATTTACATAGGCTGTTGGAGTAGAAATCGCATTGGTTGCCCCAGCATCTAAGTCGGCTTGCGATTCATAATAGCTAACACTTAAAGTGGTGTCTCCTCCAGTAATTAAAGTATCAAGGCTCGTTAAATCAAAACTTGTAATCCCATCAGTATCGTTGCCTACCAGTGCTCCTGCGCTATCGCACTGCTCAAAAACTCCAGGAGGTGTGATTACTGGAATCATCGCTATGTTTAGATTGAAAGTGCCAACGACCGTACATCCTGTAGTTGTATTTTCTAGACGCACCCAGATTGGCGTGGTTGGCGCACTTGCTAAGTAATTCAGCGGATCGGCAACTGGCATGTCACTTGCGCTTCCTACCATCGCTTCTGCGCTAGCCAGCGTTTCATGATACGTTAAAGTAACATCAGCAGTAGTTTGTGTTCCTAGAACAATTGCATCATTTTGAGTAAGATCAAAAAGCGCTTGTCCATCTTCATTATCATCACAAGAGGTTAAATCTGGGATTACTGTAGGAAGTACAGGTGCTGGTTGTACGGTAAGTACTAGTTCGATAACACGGTAACACTGGGTTGCTGTTGCTGGGTCCGTATCGGTTGCTCGTACATATATTGTTCTAGATACAGTCTCATAAGCCGCTGGTGTTGCTATCGATGGACTGCCTAGTTCCGCGGAAGCGAGTGTCTCATGAAAAGTGAGTGACATAAACGTCTCTCCATTGATAATATCTGTAGTTACTTGGCCTGTTAGGTCAAATATGGCATCTCCATCATTATCTACATCTCCATCGTTTGCCATGGTATCACATTCTTCTACCGCTGCAATAGTAGTAGGTGATGGTAGTGGGTTTACCACTAAAGTAAGCGTGGTGGTTTCAAAACAGCTAGTTACTATATTTTCTACTCTAGCAAAAATAGTTTGGTTGGCCATTACGGTATTTTGATATACATCTGGAAGCGCTGGTGCACCTGCATCGGCATCGCCTTGGGTAAGGTGATAGCTCACTGCCCAGTCATCATTACCACCAGTAATTTCATCATCACGGCTACGTAGGTCAAAACTCGCAAACTCATCGGTATCACTACCACTGGCTAAATCATCACAAAGCTCATATTCGGCAGGTTGTATTGGTGTAGGAAGCGGATTTACAACAAGAGAAAGGGTCGCTATGTTACTACAAAAAGTAGCTGTGGTCGTTGGTTGCGCCGTATCTGTCACCACTGCAAAAACGGTTGCCGTGTTGCTGGTGTAAGCGGTAGGAGCTGCGATGGCAGGAGTTCCAGCTTCCGCGGAAGCGAGAGAAGAAAACCATACTACACTGTGGGTTGCAGGGTCTAGACCTCCTAAAATATTTACCACTTGCGTGCTTAAATCAAAAATCTGTAGTCCGTCGCTATTATCATCACAAAGCGTAAAAGGAGTTGCATTTTCATTAGGCATTGGAGTGTTAAGCACTCTCAAGGTAAGTGGTGTTGTGTCATAACAACCTATCGCATTAAATACACGAGCAAAAATGATTTGCTCAAAAGGATCGTTGTTGATATACATTGCTGCGTCCAGCTCTTGACCTACAGGCGCATTATCTGCATCTGCCTGGGTAAGGTAGTAGGCAACATTTAAACTAGGGTCACCACCAGTGATTTCGGCATCTCTAGAAGAAAGTACAAAAAAGTCAAATACACCATCATTATCATCATCACAAGCCTCATAATCCGCTGGAGTGACAGCCACAGGCACTGGGAAGCTTCGAATGCTCATACTCGTCGTTGAAAAACAACCTGTTATATTATTAGTCACACGTACCCCTACAATCTGAGGATTGCTCGTGGTGGTAAACATCGTGCTATCTGGAATACTTGCATCGCCAGTAGTAGCGCCAGCAGCGTCCAAGTGATAGGTTACCGTGAGATTTGCATTAAAACCACTAGTGATTTCGGCATCTTTTTGAGAAAGATCAACCGTGGTAAATCCATCTACTACGCCATCATCATCACACACTTGAAGCTCTGATGGCGTAATTGCCACAGGATTCTGATTCACAATAATCTCAAAGTTCATTGCTGTATCAAACGTCGTACACGTGCTGCTTGTACTTCTTAGACTATAGAAAATAGTCTGCGGGTTACTACTATTTGAAAAAGAGGCAGGACTTGCAATCGCTACTGGAGGTGTAGCCGTGTAAGCTGCAATGCTCTCATAAAAAGTAACTTCTAGATCTGTATCTCCACCAGTAATCTCCGTTATATTCTGCGTCAAATCAAAAGTAGCAGCATTGGCTACAGCAGAACAGGTTTCAATACTACTGATGCTTGGTAGGAATGTTGGGTTGGGGGTGACGGTGAGTCTCACATGCTCTCCAAGACCTACACATCCACTATCTGTAGCTGCCTCTACACGAACCCAAATGTCTTGAACACCGCTAGCACTTGTAAATAGTGGGTTGTTGCTATAAGCAGCAATATCCGTAATAGGATTAATCTCAGATAAAGCCTCTTGTTCTGTTTCATAATAAGCAACAGATACTACCTGTGGTGAGAACGATGTCATTATCGCGGTGGTAGCAGCAGAGAAATCAAATACAGCGATACCATCACCATCAGTATCACACTCAATCTCATCTGCAAAGAGCGTTCCATCTGAAATTTGAGAAGCACTCACAATCACATTAATAACGCCTTCTCGTGAACATCCATCTAGATTTGTAACTGTTACAGCAATAGCCTCTGTAAAAGGAGAAGCACTATTTACATAAGCCGTTGGATCAGTTATAGGTGCGCCAGAAGCGTCTACGTATGTAAAAGTCTCATTAGCTGAGTTTGTACTTAATTCACTCTGTGACTGTGTTAAGTTTAAAGTCGTAATACCATTTGTATCATCATCACACTGACGTAAGGTTACTGGTGTGGTTATCATTGGGAGTTCACCTACAACAAGAGAAATATTTCTTGTTGCAAAGCAATTTACGTCACTACTATTTTCTACACGGACAACTATAGTTTCTCCACCTGCATTGGAATTAGTATAAGCGAGCGGCAAAGGGTTGTCATTATTATTAGCATCTACACCTCCACTGTGATAACTAACATTAAATAACGCAGGATCTTGGGTTCCTAAAATAGCATCCGTTATACTAGATAAATCAAAAACAGTAATTCCATTAGTATCATCTCCATCTGTAGCATCATCACAAACTAAAAACGGACCAGGATCATTGGCCACGGTTTGATCACTTACAGATATTATAAATGAGCCAACATCAAAACAGCTTTCACTCAGAGTGGTCTCTATACGGACAAAAATTTCTTCAGATGGTGCTGTGTTGCTATAAACCTCTGGATTAGCAATATCATTAATATCCATTTCCGCATCAACTTGTGAGCTATGAAATGTTACAAAGACATCTGTTTGTCCTGACGTTATAGCAGGAATTTGATCTTCTAAGTTGAATATTTCAATCCCATCACCAGATGAATCATCACAAACCATAATATCCATTGGATCATTATAAGTAGCAGATGCGAACTCTATTGTTACTGTATCCTCACCTAAACAACCAGTGCCAGTATCGACTAATACTCTATATTGACCATCACTTGTTACATCAAGGGTCCCATTAACTTGAGCTGGCACAAAGGGCTCAAACATATTGGTCATAGTATTCAGTTGTTGCCACTCAAATATTGTTGATGCAGTTGTATTATTAGTAGCATCCAGGGTTACTGTTTCTCCTTGACAAGCAGCATTAAAGTTAATACCTACTTGGTCTGCTCCAATATCTACCCCTAAACTTAAACTACCTCCACGTAAAAAGACAGCAGAGTCGAAACCGCTATCAGAACGATCTGCTATAACCATTTTAAGTGTGTATGTCTCATTAGGTACAATTGTAACGGTTGTTGTGGTTAGTACCGTAGTTAATCCGTCAAATTGAGTAGGCAAATCGTTAAGATTATCATTTGAATTACTTACATATAATTCTGGAAAATAGTTTACACCTAAGTCTTCTGTACCACATAAAAACCCGTTAACAGCATCTTGGGTGGGATCTAAATGTATTGTTGCTGTGCTTACAGCAACGTTTGATGAGCCTTGGATTGCTGCAATATTAGTACCTCCAAAAGCAGTACCAGAATCATCAGGGATTCCTGGACCTTTTACTAAAAATGCAAAACCATCTCTAAATACGTCATCACACTCAAATTCGTTCTCATACTCTTCAGACGCAAAAATAAATTCAAAATCAACAGTATCAATATTTGAAGAAAATGTAAACTCAAAAACAGTTGCATCATTTGTAGGCACAAAAGTCCCGTACAAATTATCTAAAATTGTTTGAAGATCAGTATCCCCATTCCAACTTCCACCACTGTTACCACCTACATCATCATTAGGTCCTTCAGCCAAACTTGCAAATCCAGAAGTAAGAATTATTCCGTCTTGAAAAGGAAAATTAGATCCATTTGCATTGAAGTAACCCCAACTTTTTTGATTAGGATTACTAACGCCACTAGGATTTTCTTGAAAATTAGTTAGCGATACATCAGCACAAGAAGAGCCACTTATTAATACATTTTGAATGAGCTCTTCTGCAGTGAATGAAGATTCGGGAAAGATTGGATTATTGACAGCTATGCTTTGTCCTAATAGTCCGCCGTAACTAGAAAACGATAAAATAATACCAAGTAAAAATTTTTTCATCAATAAATCCTTAAAATCAAAAAGCAGAAAAACACTTGGTAAATTACGCTAAGCAAATTCTTCAACACCTTCAGTTTATAATTAATATTTACTGTCCTACTATATAGAACAGCTCAAACAATAAAATCCATAACCTTTAATAAATGCACCCAAACTATTACTGAGAATATTGGAATTATCTAAGTTATTGATTGCAAAGTTCGAATATATAAAAATATGGAGCTACAAATAAGTGATTGTATGTCATATTGTTATAATTAGGTTATTTAATTTAGAGGAGCAAAAAAAAAACCACATTCTAAAAAGAATGTGGTTTTTAAAGTGATGTGAGCCCTGCAGGATTCGAACCTGCGACCGCCTCCTTAGAAGGGAGGTGCTCTATCCAGCTGAGCTAAGAGCCCTAATCAACAATAAGTCGGGGTAGCAAGATTCGAACTTGCGACCTCCTCGTCCCAAACGAGGCGCGATAACCGGGCTACGCTATACCCCGAAATATACACTAAGTGTATAAATCTTTAAATAACAAAACAGATGATTACTCATCTGTTTTGTTATGACTTGCGGAGAGACAGGGATTCGAACCCTGGGTAAGTGTTTCCACCTACGACGATTTAGCAAACCGCTCCTTTCGGCCACTCAGGCACCTCTCCTTTAATAAAATAATGAACTTGCTTGTTGTAAGCGGATGCAAATCTACATCAACAAATAGAAGAAAACAAGAATAATTTCAACTTTAATTCAAAAAAAATTAAAGGTCATATATGTCAGTAATCTATTCATTTAAAAATCAGATACTCACCTCTAATTATTGCAAATAAAATAATTTATAAATCATCAAATTTTCGCGAAAGCGGAATACCTTAATATCTTCTTAAAGCAAAATATCCTGTGAAGGTCACGTTTGAACGCGTATTTGCTTTGTACCAAAAGCTATTATCGAATAGCGCTTTACCTTGATAGCTTCCATCCCAACCTTGCCCATATGGAGAAATGGTCTTGAGACGTTTTCCAAAGCGATCATAAATTTCTATACTCGTAACCGTTTCCCCATTTACCACTACTCCCCTCACCTGCCAGGTGTCATTAACACCATCTCCATTAGGAGTGAAGTATTTTGGAAATCCTGGGTCAGGTTTGATACGTCTGCTGTCCATCCCACAACCATTGCGGTCTCTTACATATACCTGAATATCTGTCGCATCAACATCTATAAGTAATGCACTAGATTGATAAGGGCCATTCTCAGTAGTGCTAGAATATTCAAAATCGCCTTCCTCTTCTAATTCTACAAGAACGTTTACTGTGTTTCCTTGATTTGAAATCACTAAGTTATCAATAATAGGAGGATCAATTATAGAAACCTCAAACGAGTGGGTTGCTGTACAAATAATAGTTCCAGAATCAATAACTGTTTCTGTACTCACCTCCACCATATACACTCCTGAGGTATTGATTGTAACTAGAGCGTCTGATGATATACTTACCATTTCACCATCATTTATTGTATTCCACACAATGCGCTCATACGGTTCTAGATAGCTCAGGACTAATGGAGCATTATCTCTGCAAATCTCATAATTTTCGGCGAGATCAATTATGGGATTTAAATCAACCATTTCACCTGTAATTCCATCTGTGTAAGGGCCACAACCATAGGTGGTCGTAAAGCTTGTTTGCGTACAATTTTGTGCCTCTCCAGCAGCATTAAAAGGTGTTATAGTTACAAAGTATAAAGTTCCTTCAAGAAAGTCAAGTACAGCTGTAGATGTAGCTAGACCAATATCTGTATTTGCAAGTACGTCTGATCCTCCGGGTGTTGTACCTATCCTTATAAGGTAACCCTCTACATTAGTCACTGCTGGCCATTCAAGTATTGGTGTTAAGGCAACTTCAGTAGCCCCATTTATCGGCGCGATAAGTTGTGTACATTCTGGAACTTCTGTGGCAACTATTTCTGTAGTAAATGATGTCTCTACACAATTTACCGCTTGTCCATTCTCATTGTATGCTATCACGGTAACATAATACGTCGTATCAGGGTTAAAATTTACAGCGTTATTATACGTCAAAGTATTTCCTAAATTCTGGGCATTTACAACATCGATTCCTCCAGGTGAAGTACCTATATTTATAATGTAACCCGTAGCTCTAGGTGCATAAGGCCAACTTATTGTAGTGTTTAAAGGAACGTCTACTGCTCCATTTACTGGAAAACTTATTTGCGTACAGGACGGAACAACAGTAACATCTTGCGTAGTAAAAGACTGACTATTGCATGACTGCGAGCCACTTACAAAAAAGGCTCGGATCGTAATGTAGATGATTGTACTTTCTGGCATTCCCTGCGGAGGATTAAAACTCGCTGAAATACCTACACTAAAATTATTGAGTATGTCTGCACCTCCTGTAGTAGTACCTAAGTCTATAAAATAATTAACAGCTCCTGCTACTGGCTCAAAACTTATTGGCGCAATTACAGAAACATTGGTTTCTCCTTGAGCGGGAGAAATAAGCAAAGCACAGCTGGTGTCTTGAACGGCCGCTTTCGCGAAAACGTGAAAAACACAAAACAATCCTATTAAATAGAACCGAAGGCAACCCTCTCTACTACTCAAATTCATTCTACAAAGTTTTCAAAATAAAGACCTGTCAATTATACTGACCAGCCGTTAACGCATCTTGTAGGAAAAATTAGATATGATTTTGAATCAATTAGGAGCGATAAAATATTATTTCAAAATCTAAAATAAAGAAGTTTGCGACTTAGAATCATCATCATCGCTACTTACTTCACCGTCTGTTTTTTTTGCGGTTTGAGGAGAACTCTTTTCGGGAGTTACTTCTTCCTCACCTACAACATCTATATTTTCCTTTTCTTCTTCTACTTCTTCTTCATAAGGTAAAGACTCCATCCAGTTTAAACCTTTAAGTTTTTCTGTATAGAAAGTATTACCTAGAGCGGTTAACCCTTTTATTGTTATAAAGTCTTCCATGGATACTATCTCATTTTCCTTGGCTTCCTTACCTCGCTGCTTGTAAAATATCATTTCAGCGACAGGTCGCCAGTCGGTGGAGACAAGCTCTAGCACGCTATTCTCATGATCAGATATAAATGTTTCTTCTTTATCTGGAGAATCTATCAGGAATCGCTTACCATAATAACGATCTTTATTACCATCCCAATATATAGCCGTAATAGGTTTTTGCGGATTCCACTTTTCTAACACAATCATATCTTCATCAAAATGATGTGTTACTTCTGGAATAATTGTGCGCACATTACCATGCTGATTAATAATCAATAGACGATCCTCTGGACGAAATTCCCCAAGTAAATCACCACGTTCATCTAGGTTAAGACGCTGTACCGTATTGTCAAACCAAATTTTACGTGGTTTAAGAGTGGACAATCCTTTTTCCTTAAGCTCTACAGATTTTACTGCATTTTTAGAAACGATGTTACCCTTTGAAGATCTTCCTTTTATGATAACATCTGCAAAGTCTATTTCTAATCGGAGCTTCTTTATGGAGGCAACAGCTCTCAAGTATACCGTAACTAGTTCTGCTTCTCCATTAGGATTTGCACTAAAATAAAGTACCTGAGCACTCTTCTGATCACCAGCTAGCTTATAATCGTTATTACGTGTAACTGAGGTAACGTTAAAGCGCTTAACGTAAGTAGGCAATCCATTACCTGCTCTGTAAATCATATTATAAGTAGTACGCTTATCCTTTTTCTTGAAAATAGCGACATGCAAAATATCCTTACCTATAAATGTTTTAGACTCCACCTTTACCACCATCATCGTTCCAGACTTTGTAAATACAATTACATCATCAATGTCAGAACAATCGGTTACATACTCATCCTTTTTAAGAGATGTTCCCACAAACCCTTCAGCTCTATTTACGTAGAGCTTCGTGTTTCTAAGCACGACTTTGGCTGCTTGAATGTCATCAAAGATTTTAATCTCTGTTTTGCGTTCTTTTCCTTTGCCGTAGTCCTTTTTTAATCTTGTGAAATAATCTATCGCATATTGCGTGAGATTATCTAAATGATATTTCACCTGAGTGATTTGATCCTCTAGCGCATCTATCTTCTGTTGTGCTTTATCTATATCAAACTTAGAAATACGTTTTATACGTATCTCCGTCAATCTTGTTATATCCTCAACCGTAACAGCTCTTTTTAGATGACCTATATGTGGCTTTAAACCGTCATCAATCGCTTTGATTACGCCATCCCAAGTTTCTTGCTCTTCAATGTCACGGTAAATTCTATTTTCAATAAAAATACGCTCTAGTGAAGCATAGTGCCATTGGTTTTCAAATTCACCTAGCTGTATCTCAAGTTCTGCTTTTAATAAATCTTTTGTGCGGTCTGTTGAGCGACGTAACATTTCTGTTACACCTACAAAGAGTGGTTTATTATTTTCTATGACACAACTAAGCGGTGATATAGAAGTCTCACAATTTGTAAATGCATATAATGCATCAATTGTTTTATCTGGTGAAATACCTCCTGGAAGATGTACTAATATCTCCACGTTTGCAGAGGTATTATCTTCTATTTTTTTAATCTTGATCTTACCCTTATCATTTGCTTTAAGAATAGAATCTATAAGCGATGTTGTGGTCTGCCCAAAAGGCAACTCAGTAATGACAAGCGTGTTTTTATCTTGCTGACTTATACGTGCTCTACAACGTACTTTACCACCGCGCATTCCATCTTTATAATCAGTAAAGTCGGCTATACCTGCTGTAGGGAAATCTGGATATAATGTAAATTTCTTATCCTTAAGATGCTTGATAGAAGCATCAATCAGTTCTATAAAATTGTGGGGAAGTACCTTTGTACTTAAACCTACAGCAATACCCTCTGCACCAGACGCTAGAAGCATTGGGAACATTACTGGTAAATTTATAGGCTCCTTCTTACGACCATCGTAAGAAGCTTGCCATTCTGTGATTTTTGGATTGTAAACGACATCAAGTGCAAACTTGGTAAGTCTTGCTTCTATGTAACGAGATGCCGCTGCACGGTCACCAGTTAGAATATTTCCCCAGTTACCTTGAGTATCAATGAGTAAATCTTTTTGGCCTATTTGCACCATGGCATCACCTATACTCGCATCACCGTGAGGGTGATACTGCATCGTGTGACCTACCACATTAGCAACCTTATTATAGCGACCATCATCAAGCTCTTTTAAAGCATGCATAATACGACGTTGTACCGGTTTGAAACCGTCTTCTATAGACGGTACAGCACGTTCTAAGATTACATAAGATGCATAATCTAGAAACCAGTCTTCAAACATCCCCGAAACGCGGGTGATGGTTTCTCCACCTCCATCCACAACTTCTGCTGGAAGTGTCTCTGGATTTAATTCTTCGTCTTCGTTATGGTCGTTTATTTCTTCGCTCATTAATTGGTTATAATAACACTTACTTTTCTAATGGTTGCCTCAATCTTTCTTTATTCACGTTTTCGCGAAAGCGTACTACTAGTCCTCCTCCACTACTCTATCTAGTTCTACCTTGAGATTTTCAATAATAAACTTCTGTCTATCTGGCGTGTTTTTACCCATGTAGAAAGACAATAATTCTTCAATCATCAAAGCTTTATCTAGCATTACTGGCGCTAGCCTTATATCTTCTCCTATAAAAAACTGGAACTCATCTGGAGATATCTCTCCAAGTCCCTTAAATCGGGTAATCTCTGGCTTTGCTCCTAAGCGCGCCATAGCATCTGCCTTTTCTTGATCACTATAACAGTACACTGTTTCTTTCTTATTACGCACTCTAAAAAGAGGTGTTTCAAGAATATATAAATGCCCTTCTTTTATGAGCTCTGGAAAGAACTGCAAGAAGAAGGTTATTAGTAATAGTCGTATGTGCATACCGTCAACATCGGCATCTGTTGCTATCACAATGTTGTTATAACGTAAGTCCTCTATAGACTCTTCTATATTAAGTGCAGCTTGCAAGAGATTAAACTCCTCGTTTTCGTAAACGATTTTCTTTGAAAGTCCGTAGCTATTAAGAGGCTTTCCTTTAAGACTAAAAACAGCTTGTGTGTTTACATCACGTGACTTTGTAATTGATCCAGATGCTGAGTCTCCCTCGGTAATAAACAAGGTAGTCTCGAGGTTACGTTCTTTCTTACTGTCTGTAAGGTGGATACGGCAATCTCTTAATTTCTTATTGTGAAGGTTTGCTTTTTTTGCCCTGTCTTTTGCTAGCTTACGTATTCCAGAAAGATCCTTTCGCTCACGTTCTGCTTGTAATATCTTACGTTGCAGTGCATCGGCTACGGGAGTATTTTTATGTAAAAAGTTATCAAGTGCAGTTTTAAGAAAATCATTAATATACGTTCTCACGGTAGGTAACTCACCTCCCATATCTGTAGATCCTAGTTTGGTCTTCGTTTGCGATTCAAAAACAGGCTCCATCACTTTAATACTAATCGCAGATACAATTGACTTTCTAATATCTGATGCCTCGTAACTCTTATTGTAAAACTCACGAATGGTTTTTACTATGCTTTCGCGAAAAGCTGCCTGGTGCGTTCCACCCTGCGTAGTATTCTGTCCATTTACAAATGAATGATACTCTTCTGAATATTGCGATTTACTGTGTGTTATTGCAACTTCGATATCCTCCCCTTTTAAGTGGATGATATCATATAAGCGATCTCCTTCTGCGATACTTTCTGAAAGTAAATCTTTCAGTCCATTTTCAGAAAAGAACTTTTCACCGTTAAAAACGATGGTAAGTCCTGGATTAAGATATACGTAGTTCTTAATCAAACGCTCTACGTACTCAGAGCGAAATTTAAAGTTCTTAAAAATCTCTGCATCTGGAACAAACGACACTTTAGTACCGCGTCTGCGAGAGGTCTCATCTAGCAAATCTTGATTTGTTAGTTCGCCACGAGCAAACTCTGCACTTGCAGATTTTGCATCTCTAGTAGATTCTACTCTAAAGTAGCTGGATAATGCGTTTACCGCCTTAGTACCTACACCGTTTAGACCTACAGATTTTTTAAATGCACGCGAATCATACTTACCTCCCGTGTTCATTTTTGAAACAACATCCACTACTTTTCCAAGCGGAATACCACGACCGTAATCACGTACAATCACTTTTTCTCCTTGTATAGAAACCTCTATGGTCTTCCCGGCTCCCATTACAAACTCATCGATACAGTTATCAAGCACCTCCTTTACAAGGATATAGATACCGTCGTCTGCGCTAGAACCATCACCTAGTTTACCTATGTACATCCCTGGACGCATGCGGATGTGCTCCTTCCAATCGAGCGATCGGATATTATCTTCGTTGTATTGTGTTTCTTGAGTCATAAAATGTCGTGGAGTCGCTAATATAAGGACTTGCAATGGCTTAAAGAACCTCAAAATAAAGAAATAATTAACAATTTTAAAAATAGCATTGTTGATTACCAAATTCTCTATGCTTTCGCGAAAATATGATTAAATTATTCTCTGTCCTTTTTCCTTACAAACCATGTGATTTGTATCTTTCTATCCTTACAAAGTTAGATTTTATGGCAGTACTAAATGGATTAAATCGAAGATTATTATTAATCGCCTTTGTAGGTGGCGCCATTGCTATACTACTGATTTATAGAAACCAAACAACAACCTCACCCGAAGTTCATACTGCCGAAGATTTATTAGAAAAAGTAATGAACGCCAGTGGTACAAAAGAGCGTTACAAAAACATAAAAAGCATACGCTTTGAAAAAGCTTTTCATCTATACCACGAAGATGGAACTGTAGAAATAGACCGTACTGAGTTACATCAATATGATTTTAGTGATGGAACACAACGCAATGTAAGTTGGTCATCAGATACTACAAATTATGAGCTCATACAAAAGGACTCAGATATATACCAGACTATAAATGGAGCGACAGACACTACCGCAACAAAAGTTTCACTGCAAAATAAACTAAACGCCGCTACTTTCGTTTTAGGATTGCCCTATACTTTAAATACTGATAATTCAACAAAAACATACAATGGCTTACAAGATTTTGAAGGCGTAAGATCACATGAACTGGTCGTTACATTTACAGGTAGCGAAGATGTCTGGAGCCTTTATTATGAGCCAAAAACGTTCGCATGGCTCGGTTACTGGGTGCAAACTTCAGATCACTATAGCCTTGTTATTAATGATGAAATGACAGAGGTGGATGAATTTCAATTTTCGCGAAAGCGTAGCAGTTACCGCACAGATTCCTTAAAAGTGAGACAATACTTAAGAGCAGATTACGACTACTCAAACTATGAAATAAAGTAAATTAAGACTGTACTTTTGCCTCGATAATCTCGATAGCAGACTGCACCGTTTCCATTTTTTCTATCTCATCATCTTCAATAGTAATATCAAAATGATCTTCTACGTCAAGCACGATATCTACAAGGTTTGCAGAATTTACGTTGAGTTCTTGAGTTAAGTGGCTAGTAGGTTTTATATCATCTACAGAGACATCTTCTGGTAGGTAAATTTTGATGATATTCTTTAATGCTTCGTAGTGTTCGTTATTCATAATCTTATGTGTAAGCTGTGATAATTACCACAGTTTGTTATTTTTTTCTCTAGTTATTCAAATTTCTTAAAAATCATACAGCAATTAACATCGCCAAAACCAAAACTAGCTTTTGCTGCTACCTTTACAGGCATATCAATGGTTTGTGTAAGTACTTTAACCTGAGCTACTCGCTCTAATATTTCCGGATGTATGTGAGTAGAGTTAATATTCCCAAAAATACGACCTTCCTTAAGTTCTAAAATAGTCGCTACCGTCTCAATACTCCCAGCCGCCGCGAGACAGTGTCCAGTCATGCTTTTAAGCGAATTGATATAAGGAAAATCCTCTCCTTTCAATTCAAGAGCTTCACTCCAGTTTGCAATTTCTGTTGGGCACATTCCTGTAGAAGTGAGATGCCCATTTATGGTATCAATTTCCGTCGCAGATACTCCTGCATTTTTAACGGCAGTTTTTATACAATGCTGTACTGCCTCACTATTAGGTGCAGTCATGGTACCGCCATTACGCTGTCCTCCACTATTTACTGCACCACCTAAAACTTCGGCATATATCTTTGCGCCTCGTTGTTGTGCACTTTCGAGAGTTTCTAGCACTAATGCTCCTGCACCAGCACCTGGCACAAAACCATTTGCATCTTCCTGCATAGGTCTGCTTCCAGCTTCTGGATCTTCGTTATATTTTTTTGTGAGTACACGCATCGCATCAAAACCTCCCCAAATATAAGGACCGCTATCATTGCAACTGCCTACAAGCATTCGCACTGCATCACCGTTGCGCACACGCTCATACCCCATAAGTACACTTTCTAGTCCCGTAGTGCAAGCACTAGAATTTGTAGTTACTTGGTTTCCACAACCTAGATACCCTCCTAAATATGCACTAATACCACTTGCCATCGTTTGCACAACAGAAGTACTCCCTAAGCGGCGTACTTTGCCTTCATCAGTTAGGTAAATAGCACTTCTAAATTTTTCGGCGCCTAGTAAGGAAACTCCAAAGACGATTCCGCTATCATAATCGACAGTATCTTTATCTGTAGGCGCGAGTCCAGCGTCTGTCCATGCATCTACTCCAGCTATCATTCCGTACTCAATACCAGAGCTCTGTAAATCTCGAAGTTGCAAGGCTGTAAAGTAGTTTTCGAGCATTCCTTCGGGAATTTCTGGCTGTCCAGCAATCTGACACCCAAAATTGAGGTCTGCTAGTTTCTGGTGAAATTTAATTCCACTTTTACCTGAAAAAATGGCATCAGAAAATGCTTTGAGCCCTATTCCATTAGGTGCACAAACGCCCATTCCTGTTATGACTACTCTATGCTTCATTATTTAGTACTAAAAATTCCTGCAAGTGTTCCTTTTACACACACCTCATCTTGCGCATTAAGAAGCTTCACATTACATTTTAATTTATTAAATCTAAAATAGGCCTCCTCTGACACAACGGTCACTTTCTCGCCAGGCATCACAGGTTGTAAAAACTCAACATCTGCGCTAGTAAATGCTACTTTTAAAGCAGCTAGATCTTGACCTGCCAACTTAGAAATACCCAGACTTACTAAACCTATTTGCGCCATGCATTCTGTGAGTATCACGCCAGGTGTAACAGGATTACCCTTAAAGTGTCCTTCATAAAAATAAGATTCTCTAGAAAATGTATAAGAACCAACAATATATGAGTCGCCCAGCTCTTCTATTTGATCTACAAATAGAAAAGGCCCCGTGTAAGGTAATAACGCTATAATCTCTTCACTGCTCATCGTATGTGTTCCCCTCCATCTACGTGAATCACAGCGCCATTAATCCAGGCTGCTTCATCACGTGTTAACAAATACACAGCATTGCCTACATCCTTAGGCAGTGTTAATCGCTTGTAGGGATTACGTTGTTGTGCCATTTCTTTCATATGCTCACTCCCAGGTATGAGGCGTAAGCTCTCTGTATCTGTCACTCCTGCTTGAATACAGTTAGACGTAAGACCTAGTGGTGCAAACTCTAATGCAATCCCTCTCGAGATGGCTTCAAGAGCTGCTTTGGCTGCAGCAACTGCGCCATATTGTGGCCATGCTTTGCTGCTACCTTCACTTGTAAATGCAATGGCTCTTGCAGATGGGGTAAATAATTCCGCTTTCGCGAAAGCGGATACCCAATCATAATAACTCACCGCCATGGCGTCTAGAGTACCTTTAAAATCCTCATTGCTAAGTGTGGCACTATCTTCTGAATATAATGGCTTCAAATTACCACGCGCGATGCTATGCACCACTACTTTTATGGCTCCTGCACCTACAGTATCCTTTATTTCTGAAATAGTAGCTTGACGCTTATCTGCATTAAGGGCATCTGTATTATATGATAAAATGGTCGCTCCAGGTACTTCCATCTCGCGCATAGCGTCTTCAAAAGCTGCTATCACACTACGACGAGATCTGTGAATGATAATAATGTTCATTCCCTCATGCGCTAGTTTCTTTGCGGTGGCTAGCCCAAGACCTGAGCTACCTCCTAATATTACTGCGTATTTATTTTTATAAGATTGACTCATCACTTACCATTTTAATAATACACGTTGCGCCGAAAATCCTGGGCCAAAACTTAGCATAATTCCCAGATCACCTTCCTCACATTCTCTATCAAGAAAACGTTCTAAAACGTACAATACAGTAGCACTACTCATATTCCCATATAACTTAAGTACCTCCTTCGTGTCATCTATATTTTTACCAAGCTTACCAAAAAGATCTTCAACCGTTTCTACAATCTTACGCCCTCCTGGATGAAATATCAAGTGGTTTACATCTTCTATACTGTAGCCGTTTTTTTCTAAAAATGGATGAATTATATCTGGAAACTTATCTACTATCTGTTGTGGCACCTGTTGATCTAGAATCATCTGTAAACCACTATTTACAAGCTTAAAGCCCATCATTTCCTGCGCATCATAAAAGTGATACATTTCTGTATCCACTATTTGCGGTCCGCTATCTTCTTCTTTACTTGACATGAGAACGCAAGCCGCACCATCTCCAAAGATAGCTGCACTCACCACGTTTACCATCGAGTAATCATCATGTTGAAAAGTAGCCGTAGGACTTTCAATCGCTATAACAGCTGCTCGTTTTCCAGGATTTGCTTTAAGAAATTCATTTGCATATAGCACACCACTTACTCCAGCAGCACAACCCATCTCCGTTACCGGTAATCGTACAATATCTTGGCGTAGTTTGAGCGCATTAATTAAATATGCATCTAGCGAAGGGATCATAATACCCGTACAACTAACTGTAATAATATAGTCAAGGCTAGTACCATCCCATGAAGCTTTAGTAAGCGCTTTAGATAATACCTGCTCTCCTAGCTTTACAACCTCACGAGTATAAATGTCATTCTTCTCTTGAAAACTAGTGGCTGTAAATACCTCTTCTGGCGCCATAATACTATAGCGCTTATCTACTGCTGCATTACCAAAAATCTTCTTAACCTTTCGTTTAAAACGATCTTCTTGCCCATCTAGCCATATGTCTAGAAAAGGCATTATCTCTGCTGTAGTACGTGAATATTGTGGTAACTGTTTTGCTACCGTCGTAATGGTTACGCTCATATAGTTTTTATCACCCACAAATATCTAAAGGCCCATTTCCATTGTATGGAATAGTCGTCTAGTGCAAGTTGTTTTGAATAGGTTTCTAATTCTTTTCTTCTAAAAGAGCGGGCAATGCTCACTCTTCCGTCGTATTTGGCAATCTTACTTTTCATAAATATACCGCTAAAAAGCTGAAATAAACGGTACGCTATCTTACTTCGCTGTAAATCGTTTACTATGACACCTATACTTGCCAATTTTTTAAATTTCTCCATAAACACCAGTAGTTGTTCATCAGAAAAATGGTGCATTGTTAAGGTACAGATAATCACATCACATTCAAACGTAGTTTCATCTATCGTTAATATATTCTGGCGGCTAAAGGTTAAGTTATCATAGTCTTTAGATTTCTCTCGGGCGCTATCAATACTTTTATCATTGATATCAACCCCAAAAAACGAAATATCAATAGTGCTTTTTTGAAAGTGCTTAGCTATGTGTCTCAACACCTCTCCATCGCTACACCCCACATCTACTATCTTCCATTTACTTTTTTCAGGATGCTCACTCATTAATTCTTCTAGCGCCGTAATCGTAATATGATTACCTCCTAAGTATTTATTTACCGTAGCGAGATCCTTTAATGCTAGATGTAAGTCTGCCTCTGGAAGACTGGGGTCATCCATTAACTCTGGGGTTGTACTACGATTCTTAAAATTCATTATGTTATAAGATTTCCATGTGTAGACTGTATCACGCTACTCAATAATCTAGGCGATTTTTGAAGTATCCCTACTCCTAATCTAGTTATCGTTGTATTATGCAACCCACGCTGTATAAGTGCCCCGTTGCGCATTCTAGTCGCAAAGGTTTGCTTCCACTGCTTCGTATATTCTTTTTCTAGCTGCTCCCGCTTTTTTGAAGTACTTATATGGTTACTAAGACACTCACTTGCAATCTTTGCGCTATGAATTGCCATTGCCATACCGTTACCGCATAAAGGATGTATGAGTCCTGCACTATCACCTATCATAAGTATGTGATTTTCCACAACAGATTTATCTTGAAATGAGATCTGACTAATGGTGAGTGGTTTTTCAAAAATAGGTTCCGCTTGCGCGAAAAATTCTTTTAAATAACGATTCTGCTCTAATACCTCAACTCGATATGTGTCTAAATCTTTATGCTTCTTAAATGAATTTACATCTGCTAGATAACAAACATTTATCGCATCTGTTTCCACTTTTGATAATCCGCAGTAACCTCCTGAAAAATTGTGTAAAGCCACTAGATCTTCTGGGAATTGTCCAGCATAATGTGCTTTTACACCCATCCAAGGGGATTTTGTACTTATAAATTTTCGCGAAAGCGTAATATCTAATCCGCTCCTCTTACCATAAGCTCCAAGAGCATAGGGTGCTCTAAAACTTTTATCTTTTGTGGTAACCTCAAATTCCTCTCTCCCGAAAGTAACATTTGTAGCGGTTGCCTGCTCAAATACCAACCCTAAACTTAAAGCTCGTTCGTATAGCACTAGATCTAAAGCATACCTGCTAATCCCAAAACCTCCTAAGGGAAGTGCAATCTCAAGCGCATTACCAGAGAGTCCAGAAAATTGAAAACGGTTTATTTTCTTAGCGCCATTAGTTATGGGATATATACCTAACGCATCTAGATATGGCAACACTTCATTAGAAACGTACTCTCCACATACCTTATGCTTAGGGTATGTATTTTTCTCAATAAGAACCACAGAGAAGTCAGCTTGCAGCAAGTGTACAGCGGCTGTGAGTCCCGCAAGACCTCCACCTATTATAATGATATCGCAATCTTGTTCCACTATGTGAATTTACAGATTACATTGCATAAAAAATCCCCAAAACATAAGTTTTGAGGATTTTGTGATTTCTGTTTAACAGAAGGGTTTAGTTCCCTCCGTTTGCTTCTTTCATTGCGTCTTGCTTCATCTCTTCGTTAGGAACAATAGCAAGTTGTACACGTCTGTTTTGAGCACGTCCCTCTGCAGTATCATTACTTGCAGCTGGCTGCGTTTCACCGTACCATACCGTTGTAAATCTTCCTGCAGATAATCCAGTACCCACCATATAATTAGTAACTGCGTTAGCTCTATTTTGTGATAAGGTCATGTTATTTGTATCAGACCCTACACTATCAGTATGTCCAGCAACTACAACATTAGTTTGATTATATTCTTTCATAATATTAGAAAGCTTATTTAGTAACGTCTGGCTTGCTGTATTCACGTTATACTTCGCAGTATCAAAGTAAACACCCGAATTTTCGTCAAATGTCACTACAATACCATCATCTATACGCTCTACAGTAGCTCCTGGAAGTTCTTGCTCAATTTGTTGTGCTTGCTTATCCATCTTGTTACCAATGAGAACACCTGCTCCACCACCTACTACACCACCTATTACGGCTCCTAGCTCTCCATTTCCACCTTTACCAGCATTGTTCCCAATAATAGCTCCAAGGATTGCTCCACCTGTAGCTCCTATAACAGCTCCTTTCTGTTTGTTGTTTGCATTTTTTGTAGCCTCACAACTTGTGAAACCTGTAAGCATTGCTGCTCCTAATGCTACTGCTGTAATATTTCTTACTATATTTTTCATAATCTTAATTCTTTAAGTTGATTGTTGACTACAGATTACTCTGCTATTTTTGTAAAATTCATTGTGATATTAAATGGCTTTCCTTCTACGCTTACTGTCTGTGACATTTGTAATTGGTCTTCAGAAAGGTAAGAAAGTGCAACCCTAAAACCAGCATTAGTTTCAGACTTCATTTTGGCATCTGTTGGCTTCACAAGGATGTTATAATTCATATCATCACCCTCTGTATCTGGAATACTCCAAACGAAGTAACGTTTCTCCGTATCGCAACCTACTCCAGAAAGTTCGTAGTTTCCAAAGTTATTATTAGGGATAAAACGCCATGTACTTCCTTCCATACATTCTTGTGATGCGTCATTAAAAAGGTTGATATTAAAAGTTCCTTGACGATCATAACTTACTTCGTTAAGCGTCCAAGTTCCTTTAAGTGTTTTTTTAGATTGCTTTACCACTTGAGATGGTCCACAGCTTGCTATAGTAGCAACTAAAAGAACGAGTATTACTGATTTTATATAATTCATAATAATTAGGGTTAAATTAAAAAAAGCAACCTTTCGTAAATGAAAGGCTGCATTTTAAGTATGTTTAAATAGTCTTATCTCTTGAATAATCTACTTACTAAAGAAAGCAAGAAGAGTACAATAAAGATGAAGAATAATATTTTTGCAATGCTTTCCGCACCTGAAGCGATTCCGCCAAATCCGAAGACTGCTGCGATGATTGCAATGATGATAAAAATAACTGTCCAGCGTAACATAATATATTGTTTTTATTGATTAGTATGCTGTAAAAGTATTGGGATATGTCGCTTTATTTTTATTCTTTAGCAGCTTTTAACTAGGATCTGTTAACGATACGCCAATAATACTAGCAATCACTAATTTTTGCTTAAAATATTAACATGCTTGTTTGACCATAATGGGAAAACCCCTAACTATATTCTATAGTTAGGGGTTTGTAAAAATCTCTAATTAATTACTTAGTAATCTAGCAGCTCTTGAAGTGTAGTCGCTAATCGCTCCACAGGTAAGTACTGCTTCTCAAGTTCTGCATCAAAAGGAATAGGAGTATCTATACTCGCCACTCGTCTCACTGGTGCATCTAGGCTTTCAAAACATTCCTCCATAATCATTGCAGAAATATCAGACATTACAGATCCAAAGGCACTGTCTTCTGTAAGTAGTAACACTCTCCCCGTTTTACGTACAGAGGTAATTATTGCTTCTTTATCTAACGGCTGTAACGTACGCAAGTCTAGAAGATCTGCAGAGACATTAATACTATCTAGCAACTCAATTGCCCAGTGTACGCCTGCGCCATAAGTTATAATAGTTACTTGCTCGCCTTCTCTTACTAATGAAGCTTTACCTAGAGGTAATGTATAGTAGTTAGTTGGCACCTCTTGACGTATGCTGCGATATAATTTTTTATGCTCAAAAAACAGCACTGGATTAGGGTCTTCTATTGCAGTCGCTAGCAATCCTTTTGCATCTGCTGGAAACGCTGGATACACCACTTTTAAACCTGGTGTATGGGTAAACCACGCTTCATTAGTTTGCGAGTGAAAAGGACCTGCCCCCACACCAGCACCACAAGGCATACGTATCACCACATCTGCAGGTTGTGACCAGCGATAGTGTGATTTTGCGAGGTAGTTTACAATAGGATTAAAGCCAGAAGTTGCAAAATCTGAGAATTGCATTTCCATTAGTGCTTTTTTACCATTGATTGCAAGACCCATAGCAGTCTCTACAATGGCGCTCTCACATATAGGAGTATTGCGCACACGATCGCGACCAAACTGCTCCACAAAACCATCGGTGATTTTAAATACACCTCCATATTCGGCTACATCTTGCCCCATAATCACAAGATCATCATACTTCTCCATAGACTGTCTTAGTCCTTGGGAAATTGCATCAATCAAGCGGAGCTCTTCTGTGTCTTCGCTAGGCACGCTTTCGCGAAAGCTAAACGGAGCATATACATCCTTCATCTCAGTTTCTAGATTAGGAGTAATACTCTCCTCTGCATATGCCTTATCTAGGTGTTCTGTGATTTCCTCTTTAATAGAGACTTCATAAGCATCTTTTGTCTCTTGAGAGAGAATCCCTTCATGTATTAAGTACTTTTCAAAATTAAGTAGCGGGTCTTTTTCTCCCCATGCTTCCATTAACTCCTCAGGAACATACTTAGTACCACTTGCTTCCTCGTGACCACGCATTCTAAACGTTTTAAACTCTATTAAAACAGGTCGCGGATTGTTACGTATGTCTTCCGCTATTGCCAAAATTTTGGTATAAATCTCTAGAATGTTATTCCCATCAATGATGTGAGATTCCATCCCATAGCCTTTTGCTCTATCTGCAAGATGCTCACAATTATATTGCTCACTAGTAGGTGTCGATAGTCCGTAGCCGTTATTCTCTATACAGAATAGTACAGGTAATTGCCATACTGATGCAACATTGAGCGCCTCATGAAAATCTCCTTCACTTGTTCCTCCTTCGCCAGTAAAAACAGCGGTAACCGCATTCTCATTGCGCAATTTATGTGCAAGTGCAATACCGTCTGCCACGCCAAGTTGTGGACCTAAGTGAGATATCATACCTACAATATTAAATTCTTGTGTCCCAAAGTGAAAACTACGATCGCGTCCCTTTGTAAAGCCGCTCATTTTCCCTTGCCATTGTGTAAATAATCTATATAAAGGAATCTCACGAGTAGTAAAAACACCGAGGTTACGGTGCATAGGTAATATGTACTCTTCTGGCTTCATCGCAGCAGTAACTCCTACGGAGATTGCTTCTTGGCCTATTCCAGAAAACCATTTTGAAACCTTTCCTTGTCTTAGTAAAATAAGCATGCGCTCCTCTATTAATCGAGGTTTAAGCATTGCTCTGTATAGTCTAAGTAAGGTATCGTTATCTAAGGATGCTCTATTGTAAATAAAGGGTATGCTAGATTTTGTTGTAGTCGCCATTAGGTTGTTGTCTATTACCTCAAATGTAGCGAATTATAAGAACGAAAACGATATCGCGATTTTAATTTGATTTCGTTTCTAATTTACCGTTCTCTCTCTAGCATAAAATAGCCCATTAAGATACAAGTACCGTAATGGGCTATTAGTCTATATTCAAAAAACTCTCCTATTCAGGTGCTATGTATTCTTTATGAGTAAGTATCCATAGTTCAACTTCCTCATCCTCGCGCCAGTGTTGGTCACGTTTTGTCTCTTCTGAGGCTTTTCTAACTTTCTTCTTCAAACATTTTTCTAACTGGAACCTTCCACCTTTTTCAAGCTCTTGCTCTATAGGGTGCGTGTCTATTAGGTGTGTGATTTTTGCAAGGTTTGAAAATATGAGTACTAGTTTTCCATCAGGTAATAATGCCTCTTTTGCCTTAGCAAAAAATGTTGGGAAAAGATCTTCATTGTAATACATTGCCTCATCAATATTCTCAAGCTTTTGAGAAGATGGCAACCACGGCGGATTAAAAACAATAAGCTCAGTAGGCTTATTAAATTTACCAAAATACGGCGCATAATCCAACTCAATCTTACGCGAGAGCTTTGTGTCTCCCATAGATTCCTTTAAACCTATAATTGCATTGGGGTTAGTATCTGTACCAAATACTTTTTGAAAACCAGCCTGTACCATCTGTAATGATAACACTCCACTACCTATACCTACATCAATAGCCGTTTTCTTAGGGCCTTCATAACGCTTTAACCAGTTATCAAAAAGCTTGAGATGATCAAAACGAGTTGGAAAATATGTTCCATAATAAGGATGTACCTTATTACGCAATACAGGGATTACAATTCCATTTTTATACCACTGCCATGCACTATTAAGTCCTTGAACTTGAGGAAACGTAAGTAAAAAGTCTTCTGTTTTTGGATATAGTTTTGCAAACCAACCTATGGAAGGTGCTTTTTTTACAGCAAGCGCATGATTTACCACTTCTATCACAATAAAATTTGACATTCGGTGATACGCTTCACGGTGCGCACGCTGCTCTTCAAAAGAATCATTAGGCATTGTTCTGTCTAGATGAACCTTAAGCGCTTTAAGTAGCGTCAACCCATCACTATAAAATGCTGAGATTAACACCTCTTTTCCTTGCTCTAGTAATCTAATGGTGCGTTTTACATCTGTATCACGCTCAAAAGTACCTCTTCTCTTTTCAGAAGTAATAGGAGTCGGTCTATGTAATGGTATGTCTGTACTCATGCTGTTATGTCGTTTAGTATTGGGATTGGAACTCTATAATTATAAGTTGTAGAGAACATCCCATAATCAATTATTGCAGTGCGCGAAGATATAAACTGCTTTTTAAAGGTACGCTATTAAAACCCATCAATATAGGGCGATATAAGGCGATATAAAAAGTAATTGAAGTATTTAAGGGTGACTATAATAATGTTTCCGCCTTCGCGAAAATGTGAGTAAAAGCAGCTCAACTTTTTATAATAAAACACATAGTTGACAATCTCAAACTGTACGCTATTTCCATACTTTTGTAAGATGGTTATAATTATAGGAGCTGGATTATCAGGATTACTTACGGCATATCGATTACAAGAACAAGGGATTCCCTACACCATTCTCGAGGCGAGATCTCGCATAGGAGGAAGAATACACACACTTTACAATGAGAAGCAAGCTCCCGTAGAAATGGGCGCAACATGGTTCGGAGATTATCATACGGAGGTTGTTCGACTTTTGGAGGAGTTAGACATTCCTAGGTTTACACAGCACATGGATGCAACTGTTTTTTATGAGCCTGTGGAAAGCAATGGAGCACAGCAAGTAGAAATCCCACCACAAGCCGCAAGTTATAGAGTAGCCGGCGGAACATCTGCTTTAATCAATGCGATTTATGACAAGCTTGATAGCGCAAATGTATTACTGAATCAATCCGTAAAATCTATACGATACGTCAATAATAAAGTACAAGTTTTAAGCAAAAAAGCCTTTGATGGAGATGTTGTCGTTCTGGCACTACCGCCTAAACTTTGGGGTTCTCAAATCAATTTTGAGCCGCAGTTATCAAATAACTTAAGACTACTTTCATTACAAACCCAAACTTGGATGGAAGACTCCATAAAAGTGGCGATTACCTATCCTACACCTTTCTGGAAAGAAGAGCAAAAGCCTAGTACACTTTTTAGCAACATAGGCCCCGTAACTGAATTTTACAACCATGAAAATGTAGAAAAAACAAGCTTTGCCCTTTGCGGTTTTATAAACGCCTCTTATAGCAAACTGAGTAGTGAAGAACGTCAAAAGCTAGTTATAAATCAGCTGGTGAGTGTTTTTGGTAATGGTGCTCAAGAGTATACAGCATATCATGAATGCGTATGGAGTAAAGAGCCTCAAACTCATGTAGTATCTGAGAGTCCATTATTCCCGCATCAAAACAATGGTAATCCGTTGTTTCGTGAATCTCTATGGAATAACAGTTTATTTATCTCAAGTTCAGAAAGTGCAAAAGAGTTTCCAGGATATATGGATGGTGCAATTTCATCGGCAAATGAAACTGCTACCAAAATCATAAAAAAATTAAGCTTATAATCACCTGCCTGTTCGTCTTAGATAATTATACTATAAAATAAAGAGCAAAAAAAATGCGACTTCCTTAGGGAAGTCGCATTTTTTTAGTCGGTCGTACTTTATTAATGTACGGCTACTTTATTTAAAGCGTCTGCAATGATTGTTTCTCCTTTAATGATTTCAAATGTTGACTTATTAGCTACGTCATCATTTAATGTACGTACTAAGGTTTGTGCAACGTCATTACGGCTTATCTCACCTCTTTTATTCAGCTTTTCGGCAAGCTCTATTTTATTCGTTAGTTCGTTATCTGTAAGACTTCCAGGTCTTACAATAGCATAATTTAATCCGCTATCTTTAAGATATTCATCTGCATTATGCTTTGCTTTCAAGTAATCTTGTAACTCTTCTGCCTCAGATGGATTATCTGCTCCCATGGAGCTTAACATTACAAACTTCTTAATGTCATGCTGTTTTGATGCGTCAATCATTTTCTTTGCACCTTCTTGATCAACCTCTACTACTTTCTTTCCTCCAGATCCTGCTGCAAAAAGTACTTTATCGTATGATTGATTAAAAACGGGACTTACATCCTCTTCTAGATCTCCCATAACCGTATCTACTCCTTGTGATTCGAAAAAGCTTTTTTGCTCTTCTTTTCTCACCATTGCAATCGGGTTGAAATATTGAGATTCTTTTAATAAGTTAACTATTTTTTTTCCTGTGGTACCATGTGCACCTGCTACTAATATCTGTTCCATGACCTCAAGGTACGGGCTTACCGCATCTTTTGAAAAAAATGGGGCTCAGTTTAACTATGATTTAATAGTAATACGACAATATTTAAGTTATTCATTAAAGTTATTAACACTATGAGGAAACTTTTAAGAGTGCGCTTTCGCGAAAGCGTAACCCTAAAAAATCACGTCTTCACCCCTATTAACTACTGATAAAACCTATAGAAAATTCTTATCTTCGTAACACAACCCTAAAGAAGGAAAAGATGAATAATATACCAAGTGTAGATCTCGCAGATTTTTTAAGTGAAGATCCTAATCGTAAAGCAAAATTTGTTCAAGAAATAGGTTCTGCATATGAAGACATAGGATTTGTATCACTGAAGAATCACTTTCTAGATGACCAACTTGTAGACGGATTATATAAGAATGTGAAAGGCTTTTTTGCCCTTCCAGAAGATACTAAGAAAAAGTACGAAATAGAAGGTGGTGGTGGCCAGCGTGGTTACATTTCTTTTGGTAAAGAACATGCAAAAGGAAAGAAAGAAGGAGATTTAAAAGAATTTTGGCATTTTGGACAAGAAGCAGACGAAGACGCAAACCTTGCCGAAGCATATCCAGAAAACATTGAAGTAGCAGAATTACCTGAGTTCAATGAAAAAGGTATGGAAGCATATCGCATGCTTGAGAAGACAGGTATTTATGTACTTAGAGCGCTAGCGCTTTATATAGGTCTTGATGAATTCTATTTTGACCACTGGGCAAATAATGGAAATAGCATCTTGCGCCCTATTCATTACCCACCTATCAGTGAAGAGCCTAAAGGAGCAGTACGTGCAGGAGCACATGGAGACATTAACCTGATTACGTTATTAATGGGTGCATCTGCTGGAGGTCTTCAAGTATTACGTAAAGATGGAGAGTGGATAGACGCTATACCTAACGAAGATGAGCTTGTGATTAATGTAGGTGACATGCTGGAGCGCCATACTAATAATAAGTTACGTTCTACCATACACCGTGTGATTAATCCACCTAAAGAAGAATGGGGGACGGCTCGTTACAGCATTCCTTTCTTTATGCACCCACGATCAGATATGAAACTTAACTGTCTTGATGAGTGTGTAAATGAAGAGCACCCTAAAGCATTTGAGGATATCACAGCTGGAGAGTTTTTACACCAGCGCCTTGTAGAAATAGGATTGATTAAAGAATAAGTATGGACTTAGGAGATCAATTAAAGAATCTTTTTCCAGATCACACTCCGGAAAAAGATCCTATAGAAAATCTTGACATAGAAGATACGCTCTGGATTCAAAATGACCCACTCATTTGTAAATATGAGAAACGCAAAGGCAAACCCATTACAATAATTGAAGGTTATACTGGAGAAACATCAGACTTTAAAATCCTTGCTAAAGAGATTAAGGTCTTACTAGGTGTAGGAGGAAGTTTTAAAAATGAAAGTATTATCATTCAAGGCGATTACAGAGATCGCATCATGAGCTTTTTAAAAGAAAAAGGCTTCAAAACAAAGCGTGTAGGCGGCTAGTACATCTATTATTTAACCTGTTGCCATTTTAAAATATCCCTCCGTATTATGAAGAAAACGTTACACGTTACTAATGGTGACAGTCTTAATGACCGCCTATTAACTATGAAAATAGAAGGTGATTATGCAGTATGGAGAGAAATGCTTTGTGAGGGAAAAACCATAGTAGATCTTACGAGTAGCGCTTTTAGAAAAACACGTGTTGATTTTTTTAAAAACAACTACCCTGACCAAGCGGGAGATTATGATGAGAAATTTGGGAGTCAGCTAGCAATTATTGCAGATGCTCATCATTACGAAGAAATTATACTGTGGTTTGAATATGACCTTTTTTGCCATATTAATATGCTCGCCTGTATAAGTTTTATAAAATCTCGTGGATATAAAGGAAACGTTTATCTAGTATGCAGTGGCAGGATCTCTGGAGAAAAGGATTTATTTGCGCTCTCTCAATTATTTGAAAAGCAATTACTGAGTCATTATAATGATAAAGTGCTTCTCAATAATCATGACCTTTTTATTGCAGATGATTTATGGAGACTTTATTGTGGTAAAGACCCTCTTAAGTTGGATCCAAAAAGAGCCAAAGATTCTAATTTCACCTATCTATCTAATTGTATAAGCGCTCATAAAGAACGTTTTCCTAGTGTAATTACAGGGCTCAATACGCTAGAGACAAATATGCTTAGACTCATAAGAAAGTATAATATTAAAACACCACATCAATTATGTGGTTATATGCTCAATTACCAAGGTTACTATGGCTACGGTGATATACAAATCAAAAAAATGATAACTCGCATGTCTTCATTTTTTACGGACATAGAAGGTCGTCTTACCCTCACAGAGAAAGCAAATAACATTCTAGACAATTCATACAATGTTTTTAAAGAAATGAAGTACCCCTGCACATTAGGAGGTGCATCAAAATATGAATACGTTTATAAAAACGATAACCACCAACTTACAAAAGCTTAATACATGGCAATAGCACCATCAGAACTTATACTTAATCCAGACGGTAGTATTTACCACCTAAATTTAAGACCAGAACACCTTGCATCTACAATAATAACTGTAGGAGATCCTGACCGTGTAGATACGGTGACAAAATATTTTGACAGTGTGCGTTTTACAACACAAAAACGCGAATTCAAAACAAGCACCGGAACTTATAAAGGAAAAGAAATCACAGTTATTTCAACTGGAATAGGTACAGATAACATCGACATTGTACTCAATGAACTTGATGCGCTAGTTAATATAAATCTAGAAACAAGAGAGATAAATAAAGAGCACACTAGCTTAGATATTGTACGTATAGGTACAAGTGGTTCTATCCAGGCATACATTCCTGTAAACTCTTTCTTAATGAGCCGCTATGCGATAGGACTAGATGCCCTACTCCACTTTTATGATAGTAAACATGTACAGCATCCAGCAATCCAAAAAGCTTTTATAGAACACATGTCATGGGCACCAGAAAAAAGTGATCCTTATGTAGTGGCTTGCGATGAGCAACTTGCAGATAAATTTGCTTCAGACAAAATGGTCGATGGATTTACTGCTACAAATATTGGATTTTATGGACCGCAAGGAAGAGTGTTAAGACTTAAAACAACTGACGCTAACATGAATGACAAATTGGGAACTTTTTGCTTTCGCGAAAGCGCAACTAACAAAGAACTTAAGGTTACTAATCTAGAGATGGAAACTTCTGGAATATATGGCCTTGCAAAATTACTAGGACACCGTGCTGTGTCTCTTAATTGTATTATTGCCAATAGAGCAAATATGACATTTAGCGAGCAACCTACAGAGCAGACCGAAGCTCTTATCCAGTATACACTTGACGCGATTACTAAAGATTAATACGCTTTAGGTCAATATCATTTACTTTAAGAGGAGCATTTATTGCTCCTCTTTTAACATAGACTTAATCCTTTCAGGGTAGTGCTTTTGTACATTTGAGTAAATACCCTGAGATGATTAAACTTACCGACGATAATTATAGACATAGAGATTTAAACTGGCTTAGTTTTAATGAGCGAGTACTTCAAGAAGCTGAGGATGTTGAGAATAATCCGCTGTATGAGCGTCTTAAATTTCTAGCGATATATTCTACTAATCTCGATGAGTTTTTTAGAGTTCGCGTGTCACAGTTGCGCCAACTCAAAAGAGTAAAAAAAGAAATTAGAAAGCAATTATCCCTCAAACCAAATAAAATTGTAAAAGAGATAAAAGCTACGGTACATGAGCAGCAGCAACGTTTTGGTCACACGTTTAGAAAAGTGATTATCCCAGAACTTGAAAAGCATCATATCCACATCCTTACCTCAAAAACCTACACAGACAAGCATAAAATTCTTGCAGATGGTTGGTACACCTCTACCATAAGAGAACATCTTGATGTAAAAAAGGTTGACCTTGCAGCCAAGAATGATATTTTTCTAGAAGATCAGTCACTGTACTTTTACGTACTTTTTAAGGACAGCTCAAAGGTGGGATTTGTCACTATCCCTACCCATAAAGTAGATCGTTTTGTACACCTACTTAAAGATAATGGCGAGCACTATCTTACTTTTATTGATGACATTATTCATTATAAAATGGATACAATTTTTCCTGATGAGGAAATACGTGGGATTTTTGAAGTGAAAATCTCTAGAGATGCAGAGTTATATCTAGATGATGAGCTTGACGGTATTCTTGCAGATCGTATTTATGAATCCTTAAAGAGACGCCACAAAGGGCAGCCTACAAGATTGCTTTATGATGCATCTATGGATAAAGATGACGCAAAAAAATTGCGCAAGCTCTTGCGTGTAGGTAAAGTTGATATGATGCCAGGCGGTCGCTATCATAACTTTAACGACTTTTTTAAATTTCCGGATCCTACAGAAAATCCTGAGCTACACTTTAAAAAACAACCCTTAATAAAACATAATGCGCTCGAGAAAGCTACAGACTATTTTGAGGTATTAAAAGAACGTGATCATCTCGTACACTTTCCTTTTATGTCTTTTAATTATGTGGAGCGTTTTATAGAGCAGGCCTCAGAGGATAAAGATGTAACAGAAATAAAGATATCCTTGTATCGTGTTGCAAGTGAATCTCCACTTACTTCGGCGCTTCTTAAGGCGTTAGATAATGGTAAAAAGGTGTTCATCTTTATAGAAGCAAAAGCTCGCTTTGATGAAGAGAATAACATTACTTGGGGACGCACTTTTGAAGAAAAAGGAGCTACTGTTATTTATAGCTATCCACGTATCAAAGTACATTCAAAAATATTACTTGTAAAGCGCAAAGAGGAAGGTAAAAACCGCCGATACATTTATATAGGCACTGGTAACTTTAATGCAAAAACCTCAAAAATCTATGCAGATCATGGTTTCTTTTCGGCAGATAAGAAACTGGGCAAAGAATTAAACCGTGTGTTTAAAGTGCTAGAAGGAGACCTCATTGTACCTCGCAACAAGCATTTATTGGTCTCGCCTTTTACCACGCGACGCACTTTTGAAAAGCTCATCAATGATGAGATTGATTTTGCTCAATCTGGAAAACACGCAGAGATCAAGATAAAAATGAATAGCCTTGAGGATAAGGATATGATTAAATTGCTCTATAAAGCGAGTCAAGCCGGAGTAAAAATCACAATGCTTGTGCGCGGCTTTACCGCTCTTATCCCTGGAGTAAAAGGGCTGAGCGAGAATATCTATATGACTTCAATTTTAGATAGATATCTCGAGCATGGTCGCATTTACTGGTTTAACCATGATGGCGATGAGCAACTTTTTATGGGCAGTGCAGACTGGATGACAAGAAATCTGGATAGACGTATTGAAGTATTAGTGCCTATTACAGACGCAGATTGTCGCAAGGAGTTAAAAGAGATTTTTGACATTCAGCTCTCAGATAATGTCAAGGCTCGTATTCAAAATAAAGAAGAGAATAACGCTTTCGCGAAAGCAGAAAAAGAAACACCAAAAATTAGATCACAATATGCTATTTTTGACTATCTAAAAGCGAAGTACAATTAAGCATATGACTACAGTACGAATAGGTGGAGTACCAGAACATTTTAACCTTCCATGGCATCTTGCGATAGAAGATGAAATGTTTAAAGAACAGGGAGTAGATGTACAGTGGATAGATTTTCCAGAAGGTACTGGCGCTATGAATAAAGCTTTACGTGATAATGAGATTGATCTTGCGGTTATTCTAACTGGTGGGATCATTAAGGATATCGCAAATGGTAACCCGTCAAAAATTTTACAAATATTTGTATCTTCTCCACTGCAATGGGGTGTTCACGTTGCTGGCAGCAGCACATTACAAACTATAGAAGAACTTGAGGACAAAGTATGTGCAATAAGCCGCTATGGCTCTGGATCACACGTAATGGCTCACGTTCAAGCAGAACAAAGAGAGTGGAATACGGATGAACTTAAATTTAAAGTAATTAACACCTTGGATGGCGCTATTACAGCACTTACAGAAGGTACTGCAGATTATTTTATGTGGGAACACTTTACTACAAAACCTATTGTAGATAAAGGAGTCTTCAAGAGATTAGGTGATTTTCCTACGCCTTGGAGTTGCTTTGTGATTGCGGGTAGAGAAGATTTTATTGCTGAACATAATGACGCTATTAATGTCGTACTAGAAACCATCAATACAGTTTCGGCAGATTTTAAAAATATACCTTCTATAGACCGCACGCTTGCAAATAGATATGAGCAACAGCTAGAAGATATTCAGAAATGGCTCACGATGACCACTTGGTCTCAAGAGCAAATCACAAACAAAGAAATTGAGCGCATACAATCTCGACTAGCAGATTTAAAAATGATTGAAAATAAGCTCGAAGCGAGTCTCTTTAAAGCAACGCTGTAATATTTACTACATACTCACGCAACCTTTCCCATAGATATGCATCTATAGGGTACAAACTACACATTTTTTCTAATGACCATTTTTTTTAGTGTGATAGCAATCCTTATTGCTATCAATTTCCTGCTATTGCAATTTTCATGTAATGAAGTTACAGATCCTGAAGCAGAGGAAGAAGAAGAATAACATTCAACCTTTAAAGTAAACGGCGCTGAAAGCTAATTCAAATTTTCGGCGTCGTTTTTTTTTGTCTTAATCTACCATTCAATGGGAGCCTCTCCTTTACTCAATAAAATCTCATTTACCTTACTAAAGTGCTTATTACCGAACCAGTAACCGCGATTTGCACTTAGCGGTGATGGATGCCCAGAGAGTAGTATAAAATGTTTTGAAGCATCTATTTTCTTTCCTTTCCTTTTGGCAAATCCTCCCCAAAGTAGGAAAATAATGTTTTCACGCTTTCGCGAAAGCGTATCTATCACCACATCTGTAAAATGCTCCCATCCTTGTTTTTGATGTGATCCAGCCTCACCTGCTCGTACCGTAAGCGTTGCATTAAGAAGTAAAACCCCTTGAGCTGCCCATTTATCAAGATTTCCAGAAGCTGGTGTAGCTATTCCCACATCTGTTTCTAGCTCCTTAAATATATTCTTAAGTGACGGTGGATGAGCAATACCATCTTGTACAGAAAAACATAATCCGTTAGCCTGCCCTGCTCCATGATACGGATCTTGACCTATAATCACCACCTTAACCTTATCAAAGGGACAATGATCAAAAGCCGAAAAGATCTCTTCGCCGGGTGGATAACAGGTATGTGTATGGTACTCCTGTGTTACAAAATCTGTAAGAGATTTAAAATATGGCTTATCAAATTCTTCCTTGAGTTCTTGCTTCCAGCTTGCTTCTATTTTTACGTGCATTATCCGTATTTTTGTTAAGGAGTTTGTTCTTATTATTAGACAACCCAAAGCTATAGAAAAACAAAATAATTACAAGAGTCGTTTGTGGCTCTATTACGCTTTCGCGAAAGCGAGATCCCTATGATAAAGATCACTAGTAAAACATTACAAGATTTAGAGTTTGACACCGTATGTGAGCAAGTCTCAGAGCGCTGTACTACAGACAAAGGAAAGGCAAAGGCGCTAGCTATAGAGCCTTACCCTACTCCTAAACAAGCAATTTTTGGGCTTCATCAAACTAATGAATATCTCTCTTCTCGCACTGCAGATGCCGCGATACCTAATCATGGTTTTGATAGTCTTGATCATGAGGTGAAGTATCTTGCTATTGAAGATAGTACCTTAGAAAAAGGGAGTTTTAAAAAACTTTCTAGTATTTCTGAGACTGTAAATATTCACCTCAAATTCTTTAAGAAATTTGAGGAGCTCTACCCTACTTTATATAATACGGTAAGAGAGACAGAGTATACTACAGATATTATTGATACCATCACGCGCATTATTGATAAATACGGCGAGGTACGTGATGATGCAACACCTACACTGGGCACATTACGTAGAGCAATTAACCAAACTAAAGGACGTATTAATTCAAGTTTTGCTAGCGCACTAGGTCAGTACGCTGGATATGGATATCTGGACGATATACGAGAAACTATAGTAGATAATGTGCGCGTGCTTGCTGTTACTGCAATGCACAGACGTAAAGTTAAAGGTTCTATTATGGGAAGCTCAAAGACTGGAAGTATTACCTACATCCAGCCAGAAGCGACATTGCAGGCACAAAGAGAGCTTAATAACTTAGTTTTTGAAGAAGATGAAGAGGTAAAACGTATACTCAAAGAGCTTACAAATAGAATGCGACCTTATATTCCGCTTTTTGAAGAATATCAAGAGTTGCTCAGTGATATTGATCTGATTGCGGCTAAAATGAAGTACGCCGAAAAGATGAATGGCTTACTGCCTAAAATCACTACAGATCGCGAACTCACTATAAAAGAAGCCTATCATCCATTATTGCTTTTAAGTAATAATGCTAAAAAAGAAAAAACCTACCCACAAGATATTCATCTAGATCAAGGAAGCCGAATTATTGTGATTTCTGGACCTAACGCAGGTGGAAAGAGTATTACACTTAAAACCGTAGGATTACTTCAATTAATGTTACAAAGTGGAATGCTCATACCTGTACACGAGTATTCACGCATGTGCTTATTTGATAAAATCCTTACAGATATAGGTGACAACCAGAGTATAGAAAATCACTTGAGCACCTATAGTTATCGCCTTAAGAACATGAATTACTTCTTAAAGAAGTGCGATAAAAACACGCTTATCCTCATTGACGAATTTGGTACTGGATCAGATCCTGAGCTTGGTGGTGCACTGGCAGAGACATTTCTAGAAGTTTTTCACGAGCGCGAGGCCTTTGGAATTATTACCACGCACTACGCAAACCTCAAGATGATGGCAAATGAAACGCCAGAGATTGTAAATGCAAATATGCTTTTTGACGCACGCACGTTGGAGCCACTTTTTAAACTACATATGGGAGAAGCTGGTAGCTCCTTTACTTTTGAGGTAGCACAAAAAAATGGCATCCCCTACTCGCTTATCAATCGCTCAAAGAAGAAGGTAGAGCGTGGCAAAATACGTTTTGACAAGAGTATCGCAAACCTACAAAAGGAACGCAGCAAACTCTCAAAAACTACGAGTTCGCTTAAAGCGAAAGAACTACAAGCGGCAAAAGAAAAAGCACAGCTTGCCGAAATAAATGAGAAAGTACAAAGTAAGCTCGAGGCTTATCAAGAACTGTATGATAGCAACCAGCGCTTGATTTATCTAGGTACAAAACTAGATGGAATCAGTAAAAAATTCTACCACGATAAGAAAAAACGCGAACTCGTAGCAGAGTTTATGAAAATCGTACAGATAGAAAATAGCAAGCGTAAAAAACAAAGTGCTAAGCAAGCAAAAGCTGATAAAGCAAAAGAGCTTGCCACAAAAAAAGAAGCAGAAAAACATGTACAAGTAATACGCGAGAAAAAGAAGGAGGCTAAGAAAAAAGAACCCGAAGCAATGAAGCCAAAGGTGACTTTAAAAGAAGGAGATCGCGTGCGCATGTTTGATGGGAAGGCTGTTGGTGTTATTGATAACATAGAAAAAGGTAAAGCCACTGTAGATTACGGAATGTTTACTACAAATGTCTCTCTGGAGCAACTAGAACTTGTACAACGCAAGAAGAAGAATGCAAAATAAAAAAATTATCCTTTTTGACGGAGTTTGCAACTTATGCAACGGCGCCATCACTTTTATCATACAACGTGATAAAAATGATGTGTTTAGATATGCGCCTTTGCAAAGCGAGGTTGGCAAAAACCTTGCTGCAAAGCATCATATAGACCTCAATAAGATAGACTCTATTATTTTAGTTACAGAAGATAAAGCCTACTCAAAATCTACGGCGGCGCTTCGCATTGCAAAGCATCTTTATGGTGGATGGCCTTTATTGGCTGTGTTTTTAATTCTTCCGAGGTTTTTGCGCAATGCTGTGTATGATTTTATAGCCCGCAATCGCTATAAGTGGTTTGGTAAAAAAGATGCTTGCATGATCCCTACTCCTGAGCTTAAGAGCAAGTTTTTAGATTACGAACAGCCACAATAGCTCGTTCACTCATTAAGATAACCCACTCGCTCAATAGCTGTTTTATTTCCAATGGTGTGCTTATAGATTTGACCAACTATAAAAATCACACCAATGAAAAGAACTACATTATTACTCGCCTTATGTTTTATGAGTTACGCTTTCGCGAAAGCGTCTTCTACCCCACCACAAACTAAAAGTACTAACCTATCAAAAGTAACTGTCTACTTAAGCGGCGCACAAATAGAGCGTACTGCGGATGTTATGGTTACAGAGGGAACAAATAGCTTTCTATTTGATAACCTCTCAAACGATATTGATGAAAGTAGCATCCAGATTTCTGGCTTAAAAAATACCTCTATACTCTCTATTAACTTCGGAATTAACTATCTCACAGAACAACTTAATACGAAGAAAGTAGACAGTCTGCGAAGTTTAAAAACCAAACTTGAGACAGATATCCTAAAGCTCAATAGCCTCATGAATGGTTTACATAAAGAGGAAGAAGTAATTACAGCCAACCAACGACTAGGTAGCAACACCACAGAAATAGATCTAGCTAAAATCAAGGAACTATCTACTTACTACAGAAAACGAGTAACCGAAATCAAAAATGCTATTCTCGATGCCGAAATTGAAAAAACAAATTTACAGCGTCGTGTAAATGACCTCACGAAGCAATTTAATGAGTTTAATGTCACAGAAGAAAAAAGTAAAGGACAGATTACTCTAAAACTTAATGGTGAGCAGCGAGAGACTTTAAAACTTAAAATCACCTATAATGTAAGCGAAGCAGGTTGGTATCCAGAATATGACTTAAAAGCAATTACTACAAATGCACCTTTACAATTATCTTATAAAGCTCATTTATATCAAAAAACAGGAATAGACTGGGATGATGTGAATCTTGTATTATCAACAGGAGATCCTAACACTAATAACCTTAAGCCAACTATTGACACAAAGTACTTACGTTTTGTAAATCGTAATTACCGTAACAATAGTAATGCTACGAAGGCCTACAACTATAAATACAACCCAACTATTAAAACAATCACAGGTATCGTGACTGAAACTAATGGACCACTACCAGGAGCAACTGTAGTAGTGAAAGGAACAACAAACGGGACGCAAACTGACTTTGATGGAAAGTACACACTGCAAGTAAACGAAGGAGAAACGTTACAGTTCTCTTACGTAGGATTTAAAACTTCAGAAATTCCCATTCATGCGAGTATTATCAATGCAAACCTAGAAGCAGATAATGCGCTGGAAGAGGTAGTTGTTGTCGCTTATGGAACATCTGGGTCTAAAAGGGGGCAATCACCAAAACCTGCAAAGAAAGAAGATTATACACTTAATGATATTCTTTCAGGGAAAACTTCAGGTGTGGCTATAAATAACGCATCAGGTTTGGCTGGTGGCTCAACAAATGTTGTAATAAGAGGCTATTCATCTATAAGTTCTAGTAATCCCCCATTATTTATTATTGATGGAGTTCCGTTTAGTTCTCAAAAATCAATTAGAGAAATCAATGATATAGATGCTAGTAACATAAAAGATATAAAAGTAATCAAAGGTCTAAGCGCTACATCGATTTATGGCGCTAAAGCAAAAAATGGAGTGGTAATCATTAAAACCGAGAATGGATTTGAGAACTCAATATTAACAGCCACTGGAGACACCAAAACAGAAGGAATCACCACCACTACTTTTGAAATCAATAAGAAATACTCAATTGACTCCGACGGAGATGTGACAGTTATAGAAATTGATAAGTTTGAGGTACCAGCAACCTATGAATATTTTGTCGCTCCTGCTATTAATGAAAATGTATTTCTTACAGCTTCTATAAAAGACTGGGTGCGTTATAGTTTACTTCCTGGAGAAGCAAATATCTACTTTGAAGGCAGTTTTTCTGGTAAGACGTATATCAATCCGCTAGAGACAACAAAGGAGTTGTCTGTATCACTTGGCGTAGATCCAAATATCGTCGTAAAGCGCAAACAACTAGATAACTTTAAGTCAACTTCATTTATTGGTTCGCAACGCATTGTCGATATGGCGTACTCAACAACAGTGAAGAATAATAAAAGTACAGGTATCAATCTAAAGATGGTAGATCGTGTTCCTGTATCTCAAAACAAAGAAATCAAAGTAGATGATATCGAAACCTCTGATGCAACTTATGATAAGGATACAGGTTTGCTTGAATGGATAATAAAACTTGCGCCATCAGATAGTTCAAAAAAGGAATTCAGTTATGAACTAAAATATCCTAAGCATAAAAGAGTAAATCTTTAAAACCTACAAGAAGGTCTTCGCACTGTACACAACAAATTGCAAATGTATGATTCATTTCACATTTTAGCGAAAGCGTGAACGCCTATGAATACAGCACATAACAGTATTTTTTCATTTTTGGCACGCTGATTGCAAACTATCTAACAAGCGCATACCGAAAGACGGTAACGTATAAACCCTAATACTTTTAATATGAAAAAGCTATTACTCGCAGTATTGTTCCTAGGAGGAATGACTGCACAAGCAAACACAGTGACAGATCTCGATCACACTATAGAAAAAGGGAAACGTTACAACCAGCCACAGTCTATCACATTTACAGAACGTGGTGTTGAATTTGAAGTTTTTATAAATGGACAGTTTGATTTTGCTCGTTCTGGAGAACGTTTTCAAATTCGCAATCAAGGTCGCAGAGGATATGCTAAAAGTACACCAGGTACAACTTACGGAGTGAGTTTTCCATACAGAGGTAACAGCTTTGTAAAATATGATCGTCGCGGAGACATCTATCAAGTAGGCCGTAATGTCATAAACTATAACCGAAAAGGAAAAGTAAATCAAATAGGTACTGTTGCACTTCGTTATGAAAATGGCAAACTAGCTCGTGTAGGCGACATGCACGTTATTTATAACAGAAGCGGCCGTATTGTAAAGCTTTCAAGATTTGCACGCGGAAACAACGCACCTTATAAAGCAAATAAAATAAAAGTGAATACTAAAAATAATAAGCGTCTCAGAGGTTAGAGATAATCCCGACGATGACTAAACGATAACTTTGGTTGGTTTTTTAAAGCCTCGGTCTGTTTCATTACAGACTGGGGTTTTTCTATGGAATAAATTAATCTCTCTTTTTAACGATGTTGAGTACTTTATCCATAGCAATATTGATCTCCATAGATAGCTTGAATACGTAAGAAATCAATAAATATCCTATAGTAATAAGCGAGCCTTTTAAAGCAATTGCTACTACTGGGTTTAAATTAAAATCCCAAAAATAGCAAAGACAAAACACACCTATAATCAGCCCAAATATCTTAAGCGAATTCTTTGAAAATGGTTGCATTTTAAATTTAGATTGTACCACAAGAAGCTTAGCAACAGAATATCCTACTGTAGCAATAAGCGTAGCAACTCCTGCTCCATTAATCCCTAATGCTGGAATCAAAATCATATTCAATATAATTGCTACAATCACGGCAACCACACCTATTACTAGCACGATGCGATAATAATCGCTATTAAAAATGATTGCATTGTTGATCCCAAGGCAGTTATCTAATAGTTTTGAAGCGCTTATAAATAGTACCACATACAGGCCAGTAGCATACTCTGGACCTACGAGTAAGTACAAGCTTTTAATGTTACAAACGATAAGGAGAAACAACAAACCAGAAATTACCAGCAAACTCAAGCTACTCTTTTTATATAGCACACTCATCTCACTCCACTGTTTTTTATTAAGCATCTCTGCCACCATAGGATACGTAATCTGATGCATCGCTCTAGAAGGCACACCAATCACCGTAGCGATGTAAATAGCAACAGCATAGTAAGCCACATTCTCTATCGCCACATACTTCCCTATCATAAACTTATCGATATCTATAAGTAAAGTCGCTACAGATCCCGCGATGATTATAAGTGTAGAATATTTAATAATTGAAGTACGTTGCACATCAAGTTTTGAAGTGGTATTCGCACGCTTTCGCGAAAATGTGATTAACGGCCTACGCTGCTTGAAGGCATACACCATCATGATTATCATTCTAACTATATAAATTACGACTGTTAGAATTATAAAGGTATCTACATCAATTGCAGATATTGCTAGTAAAACAAGTAGCAGTGTAACCCCTAAGCGATGAAAAACCTCTTTTAAGAAATTACCAAATGTACTCTTGAGCTGCACCTTTGACCAAGAAAAGAAAATCTCAAAATACGCCGAAGACAACGCTATGATGAAAATATACCAAACATAACCAGCAACAATCTCATTTTTTGACGAAAGGAAATCTGCTATTTGTTGATGTAAGAAATAGGTGATTCCAGTAAGAGGTATAATTAAGAATAATGGCAATAACAGCATCCAACTCAAAAAGCGATCTTGATCTTCTCCTTCAAAAGAAGAATAAAACTTTACCATCGTATTTTGAACACCAAAAGCTAGAAACGGCACTAAAATAAAAGCCGTAGAAAGAATAAAGCTCACTAAACCATAATACGTATCGCTCATGAAATTCACGTACAGAAACAACGTATTTACCGCTCCTAGTCCAAAGCCTAAGTAAGTCGTTATAAGATTCTGAAAAGATTGTTTTAATACAATTCCCACGTTATGACATTATAGATGCGCTATTAAATTACTCAGTTGTGCTGTGAGTTCTCTCCTATGATACTTAGCTACTTCGTTTTCATTACTAGCATACTTATAGCCACCAGTAAATAAATCTTTAATTACTGTTTTTAACTTTTTTTCCTGACTGTAATCTACAAAACTGCCTGTCGCTGTTTTTTCTATAATAGCTCCTAGATCTGCTCCTTCAGGACCTATGGCAACTATAGGTCTTTGTGCGCTTAGGTATTCAAAGAGTTTTCCGGCAATAATGCCTTTTGTTTTTTCGGCATTGATTTCTATAAGAAGTAGGGCGTTTGCTTGTTCTTGTAAACGCTGTGCTTCTTGGTGACTTACATAACCTACAAGGTTTAATTGTGACTTGAGACCTGCTGCCGTTATTTCGTCAATGATTTCTTGACTTACTTTCCCTACAAGTTGTAATTCTAGCGCTTCAGAAAAGGCTGGTAACTCATCACTTAATTCTCTCAACACCTTCCACAACAACTGCGGGTTACGGTCTGAGAGTAAAGAACCAATGTGAGATAATATAAATCGCTCTGTAGGTTTATATCGTGTGATTACTCTATCATCAAACCCGTTTGTGATAACCGTAATAGGTCTTTCGGTAATCGCTTGAAATTCTCTTTTTGTTCCAGGACTGGTTACAATTATATGATCTGCAGTGGTAAGTACTTGCTTTTCTAACTGCTTGTGACGCGCTTTTGTTTTGGCGGTCATTCGCAATTTATCGTGATACCCAATAGTCGACCACGGATCTCTAAAATCGGCTAGCCAATTAAGGCTAGGCTTCCAGTTTTTAAGTTGGTTCCCTATGAGATGTAGGCTGTGTGGTGGTCCTGTAGTGATGATTTTTTCAATATCGTTTTCTTCGATATATTTCTTCAAAAACGTTACAGAAGGTGCTACCCATCCTACTCTAGCATCAGGTACAAAAAAATTACCACGCACGTAGAGCATCGCTTTTTGCAACAGACTCTGCTTTCCTTCTTTGGGTAAAATACCCGATGAGATGGTTTTAGTTTGCTTTCGCGAAAGCGTCCCCGCCCACCCATACGGCTCTTTAATAGGTTGTTTAATCACGGTCACCTTACCTGAAACCTCAGCAACCAAAGAATCATCTATAATAGGGTAACTAGGATTTTCGGGAACATAAACTATAGGTTCTATGCCAAATTCTGGCAGGTACTTTGTAAACTTGAGCCATCGTTGCACGCCGGGACCACCAGCAGGCGGCCAATAATATGCGATGATGAGTACCTTGTTATTCATTAAGCCTGTGCTTCTGTATAACGGTTTTTTACCGTGTAGAATATTCCTCCGGCAACTAGTAAGAAAAGTAATAAACTACTGCCTAGCATAATCATCCCTCCCGTTTTTACCACTTGTGGCTCAAAAGTCATTACTACTTCGTGAGTGCCTGCAGGTACTTTTATGCCTCTCAAGGCATAGTTTACTGGCAAGATGCTAGTCTCAACACCATCTACCGTGGCAATCCATCCATTTTTGTAATAGTTCTCTGCAAAAACCATAAAGCCATCGCTTCCATTTTCTACTTGGTACACGAGTTTGTTAGGTTGCACCTCTTTAGTTTTTACCACAGCCGTGCTATCACGTTGCGGCTGAAAGTTTCCTAATTCCTCACGATATTCTTCACGGATGAGTACTGTATTTTTTGTGTCTACTTTAGTGAGACCATCAAACTCTGCATTATAATCTGGTACATACTGTATCTCATTTACAAACCAAGCTGGACCGTTTGTTTCGGGGTTTTTACTTATTTTCATACCCTGCTCGCTGTCTTGAAGGATGTATTTTACATTATACATATTAAGCACCTCGGTATTCCCTTGAGCAATCTGCTGATTGTATAAATCATCTATCGTACGCGGTTGAACGGCAGAATATCCGTTAAGCGAATTGAAATAGTACGAAGTATGGCTATTATTAAATCCTCTCGCAAGATCAATCACACGAAAGTAGCTATCATCCTTTTTGATTTCTTCATCGATAGGAGTAATCTGGAAGTTCTGATCATACTGTCGCTGGGTGATGAAGTTTTCTTCATTTACAGAACGTCTATCTACACCTACAAGGTCAAAAACTATGAGCGCACCAATGGTGATTATTGCGATATTTTCTGAAATCTTTTTCTTGAGTGTTAACCACAAGGCTACACCTATAAAAAACACAAATAATAAAGACCTCAACACATCACTTTTCAATACAGCAAGTCGATCTTCTTTTATGGCATTTAATATTTCTGGTTGCTCGATGGCCATCTGTCCTTCGGCGGCAGAGCGTAGGTTAAATAAGCTTCCGCTAAAAAGGTAGAGTACCACAAAAAGCCCTGCTAGCGAACCTATAGCGATAAGTAACTTCTTTTGCTTTTCGGCTTGATCTACGCGGTCATAAAAGAATCTGTGCAAGCCTACCATTGCTGCAATAGGTAATAACAACTCTAAAATTACCTGTATACTCGTAACCGCTCTAAACTTATTGTACAACGGCACATAGTCAATAAAGAAACGTGTAATTCCTTCTACGTTCTTTCCCCAACTTAATATTAGGGAAACGATCATACCTGCAAGTAACCACCAGCGCAATCTTCCATTTACTAGAAACAGTCCTAATAATGCAAGTGCAAAAACAGTTACTCCAAGGTATGGAGGAGCTTCTACAAATGGCTGTTCTCCCCAGTATAATCTCGTTCCTTGAGCATAATAACTTACTTCGTTTGCAGGAACTCCTAATGTGCTTAATTTTTTCGCGAAAGCGGAATCACGACCCAAATCGGCAGCGGTACCAGTTCCCATAAAATCTGATGCGATGAGATTGAGAGACTCTAGCTTACCGTAGCTCCACTGTGTGATATAATCAAAACCAAGACCGTCTTCTACGGCGTCTTTGGCAAGGTCATCTTTTAATAATTGCTCGCCACGTATACTTGTCTCTGCATACTCTGCAGTAGCAAGTAAGGTGGTTGCGTTTGTAGCGAGACCTAATAATACAGCAATTACTAGTATTCCCGAAGCTTTGAAGAAATGTGGAAGTTGTTTTTTCTTGATAGCATCTATGAGGTATGCAATCCCTAAAATCACACAAAGCAACCCTAGATAATAGGTCATCTGGTAGTGATTAGCCTGTATTTCTAGTCCCATTGCAACGGCAGTGAGTAAAAATCCCCAGAGATATCTTTTTTGATACGTAAGTATAATACCCGCAAGAACAAGCGGGAAATACCCGATGGCGTGCACCTTTGAATTATGCCCTACGCCTATAATAATAATGAGATACGTAGACAGACCAAAGGCAAGTGCGCCAACTACGGCGAGCTTCCAAGGGACGCGCATCACAAGCATTAATGCATAAAAGGATATAAAATATAGAAAAAGATAATCTGCCGGGCGTGGTAAAAAGCGAATCACACGGTCCAACTTATCCATCATATCATACTCAAACCTCGCTCCCATCTGATAAGTAGGCATCCCTCCAAAGGCACTATTAGTCCAGTAAGTCTCCTCACCCGTCTCTGCTCTAAAATCTCGATGTTGCTTTGCCATCCCTTCATAGAGCTTGATATCATTTTGATAAATGCGCTTTCCAGATAACACCGGATTGAAGTAAACCAGCGCCACGACTATAAAGCCAAGTACAACTAGAATATGCGGAAGGAATTTTTTAAAATCGATGTTCATAGGTGTTAAGTCAATAGTCGTTAGTGGCGGAGCCTTTCCGTTCTTCAAGGTTGGCTCTGTTTAAATTTTATTTCAAAGCGGCTACTAGCTCATCTATACTTACAGTTTCTTGTGAGCCTTCTACCATATTTTTGAGCGTGTATTGTTTTGCTTCCATCTCTTCTTTTCCTGCAAGTACTAAAAACGGAATATTACGTCGGTTTGCGTAGGTCATTTGCTTTTTCATTTGCTTATTGCTCGTCACGGCATCTGGATATAACTCGGCTGAGATTCCTGATTGGCGTAGCTTGCTTATCGCTTTCATTGCATAACCCGCTTCTTGATCACCAAAGTTTACAAAAAACACTTTTACACCTTCTGTCGTCTCTTCTGGAAATAAGCCTAGCTCTTCTATCACGAGGTAAATACGATCTAGACCAAAAGAGATCCCAACGCCACTCATATCTTTAAGCCCAAAAATACCTGTAAGATCTGCATAGCGACCACCGCCACCTATACTTCCCATTTTTACACCTTCTGGAGCACTTACTTCAAAAATAGCTCCCGTGTAATAATTGAGTCCGCGGGCTAGGGTTACGTCTAGTTGTAATGTTGCTGTTTGTAAACCTAAGTTCTCAATGGCGTCATTGATAAATAGCAGTTCGTTAATTCCTTCCATTCCCGTCTCAGAATCTGCAAGCAAGGTTTTAAGTGTTGCTAGCTGATCACCAAACGTTCCAGATAATGTAAACAACGGTGCTACCTTATCTATCGCCTCTTGAGTAATGCCTTTGGCAAGCATTTCTTTAGTCACGCCCTCTTCTCCTATTTTATCAAGCTTATCTAGCGCTACGGTAAAATCTATGAGTTTATCACTTGCGCCTATCACCTCTGCAATACCTGAGAGAACCTTGCGGTTGTTCATCTTGATAGTCACTCCTTCTAACTTTAATGCGCTAAAAACAGCATCGTATAACTGTACAAACTCTACTTCTTGCCATAGAGAATCACTTCCTACCACATCTGCATCACACTGATAGAATTCGCGGAAACGTCCTTTCTGTGGGCGGTCTGCTCTCCATACAGGTTGCATCTGGAAACGCTTAAACGGGAATACTATATCATTCTGATGTTGTACTACGTATCTCGCAAAAGGCACGGTAAGATCGTAACGAAGTGCTTTTTCTGAGATATATCCTCCTAGATGAGTTTCTTTTAAATTAAAATAATAATTTCCATAAATAACTAGAGTTAGGTCGGTTAGGACTTCATTATTCGCATTTTTTAAAATCTCTAGCTTATCTTCTTTAATTATAGTTGATTTAATAAAATACCATAAATCGTTCGTTAGCCTCGTAAAATTGGTTTTGCCTTCTTCTAATTTTATTTCTCTAGAAGATTTAATGATTTGAGGTAAAACTTTTGTGAAATACTCTTCGAAATTTTCGAGTTGTAAATCACCCTCCGAGTTCCTTAAAAATTTTTGGAAATCGAACAATGCTTTTTTTATTAGCTCAATAAGAGAGGTGTTGAAACTTTTCAAATAGTCTCCACTATTAAGAATCTTAAATATCAAGCGGTCACCTTCTTCTCCATACTTACCCATCAATGTGCTGCTGTTTTCAAAACTAGGCGTCTCGATAGGCTGAAAACCAAAACGCTGAAACTGCGTGCGTATGGTGTTCATAATATAGCTGCGCTTTGCAACTTCTTCTGGTGAAAAATCTCTGGTTCCTTTAGGTATAGAAGGTTTTGTACTCATATTATATGTTAGACGTTAATCCTTTACGTTTTTATTTTGGTAATCTGGCAATTGATTCTTTTAGAATATCACCTTAAATTTTAATTATGCTAGAGGTAATTACTCTTGCTTCCATTTTCATGACTCTCTCATCAAAGAAATAGATTTTTAGAGATAAGTATCTGTTTTACACTTTCGCGAAAACGTGATAAACACTCACCAAAAGCTATTTGATATAAATAATTACCGAGGTGTTGTTTACAGAAAAATTACTGTAAGCTCAATAGCAACGGTAGCAAACGGCATTGCACAAATATCTTAAAAAATGAGGGGTTGCGAGCAAGATTTTGAAACTTTGACAAGACTTCTTATTTCATTCTCTTTTACTCATGTGAGTCGCTACGCAAAAACAATGCTCTATAGCCCCGATTGTAGTGTAAATCCCGCAAGCAATGGCGTGGCCATGCTGAGGAATTGCAACGGAAAGCGGGAGGAAACGCTAGCAAATACACAGAACTTAATACGCTCCTAAAAGCTAAAACAAAAAAGAATCTAGAAATAATGGTAACGTTTTGACCACTTGATAGTCTTATTGTAAATTGTTCCAACCAATTCTGATCTAAAAATATGTTTTCACTCTTCCGCGAGAATCTTCGTATTGCCTTTGATAGTATCAAAAGTCAGCTTCTTAGAACTGTCTTAACCGTTTTTATTATTGCGATAGGAATTACGGCTTTAGTAGGTATACTTAGCCTTGTAAAGGCGCTTGAGAATACAATAAGCTCAGATTTTGCAAGTATGGGAAGTAATACATTTAACTTACAACGTTATGAGTTTACCTCTAGGCGCTCTGATGAAAAGCAAGTCATAAACCCGATTATAGGCTATCGTCAAGTAAAGGAATTTACAGAACAATACAATTATCCTACTGCGCTTACGGCTATCTCTTTTCAAGGAACACGAAGTGCTGAGGTGAAGTATGAAAATGATAAAACAGATCCAGAAGCAAGCGTAGTTGGTGTTAATGAGAACTTTTTAAACAACTCTGGGCTCAAGCTAGAAAAAGGAAGAAACTTCACTTCTTTTGACGTAGACAATAATACCCGAGTGTGTATACTAGGAAGTGATTTTTATAAAAATATCTTTAAGAATGATAACCCTATAGGAAAAACGATAAGTATACGGGGTACTAAATTTAACGTGATTGGGATGCTTGAGGAAAAGGGTGCCACCTTTGGGAATAATCAAGATTTACGAGTACTTATCCCGATACAAGTAGCAAGAACCATGTTTACACAAGCTAATATCAATTACAATGTGAGTGTAATGGTAGAAGATGCCGAGTATATAGATAGTGCTGAGGAAGAAGCGATCTTAACCTTTAGAAACATACGCGGTCTCTCCCCTGTAGAAGAAAATAACTTTGGTATAGGACGTAGTGATGACCTGATTAATCAGATTAGTGAGATTACTGGTGTATTAGGTGTTGCAGCCTGGGTAATTAGTATTATCACCATTTTTGGTTCATGTATTGCCCTTATGAATATTATGCTAGTTTCTGTAACAGAGCGTACACGTGAGATAGGTGTAAGGAAAGCGCTAGGCGCAAAAAAATCTGTAATTGCTGCACAATTTCTTTATGAAGCGATTATCGTAGGGCAACTAGGCGGACTTCTAGGAATCATACTTGGTATAAGTATAGGAGCACTAATAGCCTCTGTTGCCGGTTTTGTATTTACAACTCCCTGGGGAGCAATCATTGCGGCTACTATTATCACTTTTGTGATTGCAATTCTATCTGGATTATTTCCTGCTATAAAAGCTGCTAAACTCGATCCAGTAGAGTCATTGCGCTATGAGTAGTGCGTAGTAATTATCTAGATAATTTTATTCTTACAATCTGCAATTATTTATCAAAAGGCTATATTCGTATGACCTAACGATTCATGTATGCAACCCATTCATATTTTATTTCTCATTGGAGGATACTTCGGTATCTTAATGCTTATAAGTTTCCTTACAAGTAGAGGAGATTCTAACACAGATTTTTTTAAAGCAGGAAAGCAATCCCCTTGGTACCTTGTCGCTTTTGGGATGATAGGTGCCTCACTATCTGGAGTTACCTTTATTTCTGTACCTGGATGGATTGAAGCTTCTAATTTTAGTTATTTTCAAGTCGTACTTGGGTACACTGTGGGTTATGCTGTGATAAGTCTTGTATTACTACCACTATACTATAAACTAAACCTTACCTCCATTTATACTTATCTTGAAGGAAGATTTGGTATGTACTCTTATAAAACGGGAGCTTCTTTTTTCTTATTAAGCAGAATTATAGGCGCGAGTTTTAGACTATACTTAGTAGCAAACGTATTGCAATTACTTGTTTTTGATGAGATGGGTGTTCCGTTTTTTGTAACCGTAACGATTACTATACTTCTAATTTGGCTATACACCTTTAAAGCAGGTATCAAAACAATTGTATGGACAGATACCTTACAGACACTCTTTATGCTCATCGCGGTAGGTGTTGCTATTTACTTTGTAAGTGACGAGATGGGATTGAATGCTAGTGCCGTAGTGAACCTGATCTCTGAAAGTGACATGAGTCAGATTTTCTTTTTTGACGATTGGAAAAGCGGCGACTTCTTTGTAAAGCAATTCTTATCTGGGGCTTTCATTTCTATTGTAATGACAGGACTTGATCAAGATATGATGCAAAAAAATCTTACCTGTAGAAACCTAGGAGACGCACAAAAAAATATGTTCTGGTTTACCATCGTGCTTACTATTGTAAATCTCGTTTTTCTTGCTTTAGGTTTACTACTTACAGTATATGCTTCTCAAAATGGCATCGATGCACATAAAGATGAACTCTTTCCTACTATTGCCGTAAATAGCGGTTTAGGAATAGGGCTTGCAATTGTTTTCTTACTAGGACTAATTGCTGCAGCATATTCTAGTGCAGACAGCGCCCTTACATCACTTACTACTTCTTTTAGTATAGACATATTAGAGATTGAAAAGAAATACGACGCCATCAAACAAGTTGCCATACGCAAGCGCATACACATCGCTATGTCTATAGTGCTTATACTTGTAATCATCATATTTAAATATGTAATTGCAGATGCTACGGTAATTGCAAAACTCTTCACCTTTGCCGGATATACTTACGGTCCGCTATTAGGACTTTATGCCTTCGGCTTATTTACAAAGTGGAATGTAAACGACAAGTATGTCCCTGTCGTTGCGATAGCTTCGCCTATTCTAGCCTACTTTATAAGCGCTTTTGCTTCAACGGTTGGGTTTGAATTTGGCTTCTTTATTTTGATCTTGAATGGTGCCTTAACGTTCTTAGGACTGCTTATTATTAAAAAATAATAGGTACGCTTTCGCGAAAGCGTGATTAAAAAAAGCCTAGTCTCAATATTGACCAGTAGCGAGCATTACAAGGGTACAAGCAGATTCTGTGAGAATACCTTTTGATTGTAATTTGGCAGCAAATAAAGGATTATCTGTTCCTGGATTAAAAATCACACGCCTCGGGTTGAGGTCTATGATAAAATCATAATACTCCTCTTGACGCTGTGGATTCAGATATAAAGTTACCGTGTCTGTATCTTCTTTGAAGGTGTTTAATTGTGCCACTGCAGTGTCAAATGTTACAATATCTGTAGTGCCTACTCTTCCTTCTCTCAACCCTACGGCAATTACCGGAATGTCTAGAGCGTCTAAACGTATAATAGCGCTGTGCGAATATCTCTGAGGCTTCAATGAAGCGCCTATAACCATGGTTGCTTTTAACATAAGGTAAAGTTAAATAATAATTATGGTGTAACGTTAACTCAATTAAACCGTCTATAGAATAAGTTAACTTATTTGTTAGGAACGTTTTTAATTCGTTTTGATGGTTAGTGTTTATTAAAAACGATACCTAGCAAAGAAATCCCGAGAACTCGAGTCTCGGGATTTTATTTTTGGACATTATTCAGGCCAAATGAGCCTTCCGAGGTTAAAAAATTGTTAATTCAATCCTTGTCTTGAAACTTTGCTCACTTTTTCTCGTCTATGTGTATATACTGTAGTCTCAATACTGGAACTAACATTTGGTTTTATAAATTATTTGAATTAGCCTTTAAAATATTTTAAACCTGTTTTCTAAAGAGTCTATTAGGTTTTAAAAGGTTTTTGCTAGCGCAGAAACCTTTTTTTTATGCTTGCTATTTTCTATAAACACTAGGTAAGCTCCATTTCTTTACTACTGCAAGTGTTCTTATAAGAATAGTAATACTGCCTGCAATAAGCATCGCATATACTTTAGGTAAGCCAGAAGTTTCAAGTGACAAATAAATACTTCCTCCTAGTATACATACGGTTGCATATATCTCCTTATGAAAAATCACAGGAATTTCATTACATAATATATCGCGTAGCACACCTCCAAAACAGGCAGAAATAGTACCTAGCACAATACATATTACAGGATGCAGCCCTGCCGCACTTGCTATTTGAGCTCCTGCAATGGTGTATAAAGCAATACCTATCGTATCAAACAAGAATAGAGAACGCCTCACATACTTAAGCTGACTTCTAAAAATAATAGCGATGATTGTTGCTATAAATATCACATAAACAAACGTCATATTTAGCATCCAGCTTACAGGCGTTTTACCTATAAGTATATCTCTTAGGGTACCACCACCTACAGAGGTGACAAGCGCAATAATAAGAATCCCAAAAACATCCATTTTTTTACGCATAGCCGTAAGCGCACCAGATATTGCAAAGGAGATAGTACCTAGAATATCAATAATTGTAGTAATCTCCATTATTGCTGTGTGTAGTAATTATAATCTGCGAGGACGCGCTCTACAAATTGAATATTATTCTCGTCTGGAGTAGTTACATCCATTTTCTCCCTGAGTCTATCTGCTAGTTTTACAATAACATTGTGATTACCATTACGCTTAGCATTTAAGAATAGCGTCTTAATAAGCTGCACATCTTTGTCATTAAATACCGTTACTTGAGGATAGGTAGGTATATAATCTACAGGAATATCTACTATGAGACTATCAGAAAGACGCACGCGTTTCTTTTCTGTTATTACGGTAGTTCCAGCTGCCATATCTCCTAAGCGCTGTCCTTTCTCACTTATTAAGATACTTACAACGGCAATTCCTCCAGAGGAACCCGCGATATCAATAATGCGCATAATCCATCGCACAAAATAGCTTCCAAAACCTGGTTTTGAACCATCTAGTTTTACCACTCTTAGTTTCATTGCTGCTTTCCCTGGTGTTTTACCATCCCAAAATGTTTCAAAAAGAATAAAATATAAGAAAATGGGCAATCCTAATACCATATAGTACACCCATATATCACCCATAGACTGCGAGTCTAAACCAAATTGCGCAATCAAAAACAAAGAAAGAATCCAATAAGCTATCAAAATCAATCCATCAATTAGATATGCAAGAATGCGATCGCCTATGCTCGCAACATTCTGATAAATACTTACATTTTGAGCGGTTTCTATTTGAAAGTTATCCATATATTCTTTTTCTTTACCTCTATAACATAGGGTATATGCGTGAGGCTGCTTTTGTCAAGCAAAATAAGGATAAATGGTTAACATTTGAAAGTGTTCTGGTCAACAAAGATCAGATTCATCCAGATGAGCTATCTAATCTTTACATGGAAGTGACAGATCACCTTAGTTATGCACAAACATTTTATCCTCAAAGTAAGACGCTAGAGTATTTAAATCACCTCGCCTCTCAGTCTCATCAAATCATTTATAAGACAAAGCGGGAGTCAAGCAAGCGCTTTATAACATTCTTTACCGAGGAGTTCCCACTTATTATGTATCGCTACCAGCGACAATTGCTTATAGCTTTCTTAACTTTTTTACTGTTTAGTATTATAGGTGCTTACAGCGCTGCAAATGATGGCTCTTTTGTAAGGGGCATTATGGGTGATGGTTATGTCAATATGACTCTTAGTAATATTGAGAAAGGCGACCCAATGGGTGTTTATAAAAAACAAGGAGAGCTCAATATGTTTTTAGGAATTACCATTAACAATATAAAAGTTGCGTTGATGGCTTTTGTCTACGGGATCTTCTTAACTATAGGCTCTTTATATATCATTATGCGCAACGCTATCATGCTGGGCAGTTTTCAATACTTCTTTTTTGAGCAAGGCGTAGGTTGGGAATCTGTGCGTACTATATGGATACATGGTACTATAGAAATCTCAGTCATAATCATAGCAGGATGCGCAGGCATGGTGCTAGGTAATTCTATTTTATTTCCTCAAACATACACACGCCTAGAATCTTTTAAAAGAGGAATGAAAAATGGTCTCAAAATCGTTGTAAGCACCATACCTCTTTTTGTAATAGCAGGCTTTCTAGAAGGGTTTGTAACACGACACACAGAAATGCCAGACTGGCTTGCTATAGTAATTATTGCTAGCTCCCTCGCTTTAATCATATTTTATTACGTGTACTACCCTATTAAAAAACATAAAGAAGAAGCTGCTAGACTAGCGCTTGTTCCTAATCTTGAAAATCTATAATTAATGACCTTAACTAAACTAGTGGAATTTAGAAAACAGCGTGAACTTGGCCAGATAATAAGTGATACATTCACCTTTTTACGCCGTAATGCAAAACCACTTCTTAGTGTACTTGTGCGCACGTGTGCTATCCCTTTTATTCTCCTCATAGTTGCTGTAGGATTCTATACCAACGCTACGGCAGGCGCAAACTTCTTAACAAGTTTTGGTGACGGATCAGATATGAGTAGTTTCTTTATATCGGTTGTATGTCTTGCCATTGTAGGTATTATTTACAACTCAATGCTTTATGGAAGTGTTTCTGAATATATTAAAGCATACATCGCTGGAGGTGACATTCCAGACACTACTGCAGTGGTAGATACCATTAAATCCAAGACTGGCACTTTTTTAGGATTAGGTTTTACAAACTTATTAATTGTGCTAGTAGTAGCGTTAGTTCCAGTTGTATTAGGTGGCGCCATATTTGCTACGGGATCTGAGGCGGTAGGTGTCTTGGTTGTCATACTAGCTATCTTTCCATTACTTTATGTGTATGTAAAGCTAAGTGTCATCTTTCCTGCACTTATAGACAAGAAACTTAGCATAAAGGAAGCTATAAAAGAAAGTTCAAGCTTGATTAAAAATGAATGGTGGATGACGTTTATAACACTTATCATCATTGGTTTTTTAATAGGTGTAATAGGTTTTGTTTTTCAAGTTCCCGTGGTTATTTATACGCTTATTAAGACCATAACTAGTGTACAATCTGGTTCTATGGGTGATCCAGCAGCACTTTTTGATAACGTTTATCTTGTGTTGCAGGTTCTTGCATCTGCAATGAACTATATCTTATACACTATACTCGCTATCTCTACAAACTTCATTTATTTTAACCTTAACGAGCGTAAAAATCAAACGGGAAGTCTTGGTCAGATAAACAATATAGGCAGCACTAATGCATAAACTGTGGTTGCTATGTATGCTGTTTCTATGTTCGCTTTGCGCGAAAGCTACCGCTATACAAAAAACTCAAGAAGAAACTACTACTGAGGAAATCGTTGAAGAGAAAGTAATCTATCCCGAAAACACCTATCATGATCCTCGTGGTATTGTTTCTTATGATGAGGGAACAGTAATACCGCTTCCCATCTCTGAAAATAGTCTTGATGAGTACAAACAAGACGACGAATTTAATTATAGAGAAGCGACTCCAGAAGATACCTGGTGGTCACGTTTCAAAAGAAAAATTGATGACTTATATAACGCTTTCATACGCTGGCTTACTGGTGGTAACGAAGCAACAGGTGTCTGGGCAGTCATAGTAGAACTACTACCCTACTTATTAATTGTAGGTTTACTAGTATTCTTTGTATGGCTATTTATGAAAATAGATAGCGGTTCCTTATTAATGGAAAAAATAAAAGCTCCTGAAACGTTACTCTCAGATGATGAGGAGCTCATACAGAGACAAGACCTTGACCAATTAATAGAACAGGCTATTGCTGCTGGTAATTACAGACTAGCTGTCCGTTTTTATTATCTACGTGTACTTCAGAAAATGAGTGAGCACGATCTTATAGATTGGCAAGTACAGAAAACAAATCATGACTATTTATTCGAAATAGAAGACCTAAACTTAAGAAACCAGTTCAGAAAAGTGACAGATATTTACGACTATATCTGGTATGGTAATTTTGAGGTCGATGAGACCGCTTTCGCGAAAGCAAAAACATCTTTCACCCAAATAAATAATCAGCTATGAGCAATAAATTTAAAGTAATTGCCGGTGTGCTGCTACTTGCTCTTGCACTCGTTATTTATATGGAGTCAAGTACTAAGGAAGATATAAACTGGTATCCTAGCTATACGAAGACAGATAAAATTCCATACGGAACGTATGTGTTACACGATCTACTAGAAAACAACTGGCAAAAGGATAAGTTTAAGGAAGTGCGCATACCTCCTTATGAGTTTATGTCAGATAGTACAGATGCACGTGGTACTTACTTATTTGTAAATGATTACATCCTTTTTAGTGAAGATGAATCACTCAAACTGTTATCGTGGGTTAGTGAGGGTAACACGCTATTTATTGCAGCAAGAGGTATTGGAGAGACGATACTAGATACCTTATCACTAGAAACTGATCTATATTATGATTATGATAATTTTGAGCGCAAGCCGCTTGTAAATCTCGTAAACCCAAGCTTACGTAGAGAAACTCCTTATTATCATGACGTAGAGACCACCGCTGGTTTTTTTGAAGAGGTCGACACTATAAATACCCTTGCTTTAGGGGAGTTTGGCCTCATGGTTGACAAAGACACCATAACCGTCGCAGAGCCTAGAATAAATTTTATAAAACAAGATTTTGGCAAAGGTGAGATTATCATCCATCTTATGCCTGAGACATTTACTAACTATTTTATACTGAGAGAGGATAACTATACGTATACAAAAAATGTACTCTCCTATCTAGATCAGAATGAAGTCCTTTACTGGGATAATCACTATAAAAACGGTAAAACCATTTATACGAGTCCGCTGTATATATTCTTTCAGAATAGATATTTGAAGTGGGCTTATTACATCTTGCTCATAGGTGCCTTTTTGTGGGTAGTTTTTGAAGGAAGACGCAAGCAGCGAGCTATCCCAATCATAAAACCACTACCTAACCAGACGCTCACATTTACAAAGACTATTGCGGGAATGTATCTTGACAAGAAAGATCACAAGAGCATCGTAAGCCATCAAATAAGTCATTTTCTAGAATTTATACGCAGTAATTATGCTCTAGACACTAATGTAATAAGTGAAGGTTTTATCAATAAGCTAGCATCTAAAAGTGGCAACACACTAGAGCAAACTAAATTACTGATTAATTATATGGTGGCTCTAAGAGCTAAACAGATCATAAATCAGGAAGAATTATTAGAACTTAATAAACGCATAGAAGCATTTAAAAATCAAAAATAATGGACGATATCACACCACAAGATCCAGAAAATACAACAGATGGAATCACTAATGCTACTCCTACTCCATCGCAAGATGTAAATCAAGCAGATGAAGGAATCGCGTTTACTAATAGAATCCCATTAGAAGAACTACGCAATGCTGCCGAAGCAATACGAGCAGAGCTTGGTAAAATTATTATTGGGCAACACGAATTTATAGAGCTCCTCATTGTTGCTTTACTTTCTGATGGTCACGTACTCATAGAAGGAGTTCCTGGTATTGCAAAAACAGTAACGGCAAAGTTATTTGCAAGGACTCTAGACACACAGTTTGGACGTATACAGTTTACACCGGATTTGATGCCAAGTGACGTATTAGGAACTTCGATTCTTAATATGAAAACTAGCGAATTCGAATTCAAGAAAGGTCCTATATTTTCAAACATCGTCCTTATTGATGAGATTAACCGTGCACCTGCTAAAACACAAGCTGCACTTTTTGAATCTATGGAAGAACGCCAGATTACTATAGATGGCACAAAATATACCATGGAACCTCCTTTTATGGTGCTTGCAACTCAAAACCCAGTAGAGCAAGAAGGAACATACGCACTTCCAGAAGCACAACTAGACCGTTTTCTATTTAAGATTAAAGTAGATTACCCTACGCTAGAACAAGAAGTTGCTATACTGCAGAGTCATCACGATCGTAAAGGTGGCGCTCCACAAAAAGGTATTGAAGCCGTACTTAATCCAGCTAAGCTTGCAGATTTTAGAAAGCAAACACAAGAGGTGCTTATAGAAGAAAAGATTTTAAATTATGTCGCAGAGATTGTTGTAAAATCTAGAACGCACCCACATTTATACCTTGGAGGTTCTCCTCGTGCATCACTAGCAATCATGAATGCTTCAAAAGCATTTGCTGCCATTGCAGGTAGAGACTTTGTGATTCCAGAAGATGTAAAACGTGCAGTCATACCAGTAATGCGTCACCGTTTAATACTCTCTCCGGAGCGTGAAATGGAAGGAATGACCACAGAACAAGTTATCGATATGATTGTTCAATCTGTAGAAATACCAAGATAATATTGGCTATTATAAGATTTATAAAAAGTTTTTTTGTTCACCAGCGCCTGTTTTATGCGCTGGGAGTTATCGGTGTGCTTTATTTGATTTCCTACTGGTTTCATAGCCTGTTTGGAATTACTAATATCTTATTGCTTTTACTGGTGCTCGCATTTTTTGTGGATGCCTTAGTTCTTTTTCGCGCAAGCGGAAAAATAAAAGGTGTGAGAGAGCTACCAGAAAAATTCTCAAACAGTGATGCAAACGAGCTTCCTGTCACCCTCGAGAATAAATATCCATTTGCAGTAACACTTGATATCATTGATGAAATACCAGAGCAGTTTCAAAAACGTGATTTTAGTAAAGTAATTGAGATCCCAGCACGAGAAACAAGATCATTTGTATATTCCTTGCGTCCTACAGAGCGTGGTGAGTACACCTTTGGGCATCTCAATGTGTATGTGAGTACGAAGCTTAAACTTGTAAAACGTCGCTACCGCTTTGAGAAAGATCAGATGGTAAAGGTGTACCCATCTTTTATCCAGATGAAAAAGTATGCATTTCTTGCCCTAGATAATAGACTTACTATGCACGGCATGAAAAAAATACGCCGCCTGGGACACACGATGGAGTTTGAGCAAATTAAAGATTACGTCCCTGGTGATGATGCACGTACCGTTAACTGGAAAGCAACTGCGAAACGTGCAAGCCTGATGGTAAATCAGTTTCAAGATGAGAAGTCACAACCTGTATATGCACTCATAGATGCTAGCCGTGTGATGAAGATGCCTTTTAAAGGCCTGACGCTATTAGATTATGCGATTAACAGTACGCTGGCATTTTCTAATATTGCTTTAAAGAAAAAAGACAAAGTAGGCATGCTCACCTTTGCAGAGACTATTAAAAATCACCTTCCTGCGAGTAGTAAGAAAACACACTTACAGACCATTTTAGAGGTGCTTTACAATATTGACACTAAGTTTTTGGACAGTGATTATGGTGCGTTGTACAACCAAGTAAAACGTAAAATCACACAGCGCAGCTTACTACTATTGTACACAAATTTTGAGCACATAACTGCGCTTGAAAGACAGTTGCCTTATTTAAAAGCGCTTTCGCGAAAACATGTCTTGGTGGTTATCTTTTTCCAAAACACAGAACTCGATCAGCTTATTGCAGCACCTGCCGAAACACTTCCCGAGGTGTATCATAAAACGATTGCCCAAAAAGCAGATCTTGATAAAAAAGTAATGGTTGCTCGACTTGAACAATACGGTATTCAAACCATATTAACCAAGCCAGATGATCTCACGGTAAGTACTATTAATAAATATCTAGAAATTAAAGCAAGAGGCCTATTATAATCTGTCGATTTTTGCATTAGAATTCGGATAGACGAAGTCTTCTATATATATTTGTCCCTTAACTAAAATCACAACAAATGTCGTTGTCACCACTTCAAGCCATCTCACCTATTGATGGTCGTTACGCCTCAAAAACAGAAACTTTAGTTCCTTTCTTTTCTGAAGCCGCACTTATCAAATACAGAGTAAAAGTAGAAGTAGAATATTTTATCGCCTTGTGTGAGCTACCACTTCCGCAACTTGAAGGTGTAGATAAAAGTGTTTTTACCGCTTTGCGCGAAATTTACCAAGACTTCACTACAGAAGATGCACAAGCAATAAAAGACATAGAGAAAGTAACAAACCACGATGTAAAAGCGGTTGAATACTTTATCAAAGAAAAATTTGATGCACTTGACCTTGCATCTTACAAGGAGTTTATCCACTTTGGATTAACGTCTCAAGACATTAATAATACTGCGATCCCGATGTCCCTTAAAGACGCGATGAATCAAGTATATATTCCAGAACTATTGGAGGTTGTAGATCACCTGAAGCAGCTTGTAGACGAGTGGGCAAACATTCCTTTATTAGCTCGTACACACGGACAGCCAGCTTCTCCTACTCGTTTAGGAAAAGAGATTGAGGTTTTTGTAGTTCGTATAGAGGAGCAACTTAATTTATTAAATGATATTCCTAGTGCTGCAAAGTTTGGTGGTGCTACAGGAAACTTCAACGCACATAAAGTAGCATACCCATCTATAGATTGGAGAGCATTTGGTAAGTCATTTGTACATGATACGCTTAAAATGCACCACTCCTTCCCTACTACACAAATAGAGCACTATGATCACATGGCTGCATTATTTGATGGATTAAAGCGTATAAATACAATTTTAATAGATCTTGATCGTGATTTCTGGACCTATGTATCGATGGATTACTTCAAGCAGAAAATTAAAGCTGGAGAAGTAGGTTCTAGTGCAATGCCACATAAAGTAAATCCTATTGATTTTGAAAACAGTGAAGGAAACTTAGGTATTGCAAACGCTATTTTTGAGCACCTTTCTGCAAAGCTTCCTATCTCAAGATTACAAAGAGATCTTACGGATAGCACGGTATTAAGAAACATAGGTGTTCCATTAGGACATACATTAATAGGATTACGATCTACCGTAAAAGGATTGAACAAATTATTAATAAATGAAGAAAAAATCGCTGCCGACTTAGAGAATAACTGGGCTGTAGTAGCAGAGGCTATCCAGACTATTCTAAGAAGAGAAGGATATCCTAATCCTTATGAAGCGCTTAAAGCACTTACTAGAGTAAATAGTAAAATCACAAAAAAGTCTATGGCTGAGTTTGTAGATACACTTGAGGTAAGCACGGCAATTAAGAAAGAATTAAAAGCAATTACTCCTCAAAATTATACAGGGATATAGTAGTTCGCTTTCGCGAAAGCGTTATAAAATTACAAAAGGGATAAGCACAATGCTTATCCCTTTTTTTTTTGATGTATTAGGAAGATCTCAACTATACTATAAACCAAAGTATTGTAGAGACAATAAGTCCTACGATTGCAATGAGTGAAGTCATGACTGTCCATGACTTAAATGTATCTTTTTCTGTTAGACCTAGGTATTGCTTTACAAGCCAGAAACCACTGTCATTTACATGAGAAAATATACTAGCACCTGAAGCTATTGCAATTACCAATACTGCGAGCTGTGGCGCGCTAGTTTCTGTTAGTCCTAACAACGGAGCTGTTATTCCAGCGGCGGTAATCATAGCCACCGTTGCACTTCCTTGCAATACTCTTACAATAGCCGCAACAAGGAAGCCGAAAACCACAGGAGGAAAAAAATCACCGCTCAAACTTTCTGCAATCATTGTTCCTGCGCCAGTATCTATTAGTATTTGTTTAAAAGCTCCACCGGCACCGGTTAATAAAATAATAACTCCTGCAGGATAGAGAGATTTTGTAGAAATATCAAGAAGTTCGTCTTTAGTAAATCCTTTTTTGATTCCTAAGAAATACCACGCAACAACATTTGCAATGATAAGTGCAACAAATGGATGACCTAATAAATCTGCTCCAAAAATCAGCCAACTAGGTAAAGTTCCTTCCTCAAATAGCGGACTGTTTAACACGGTATTGCACACTATTAAGAAAATAGGAATTGCGATTATTAAGAGAATTGTTCCGGCACTTGGTGCATTTGCTGGCACTTCCATTTCTGTCACCATATCTTCTGGAGATGTGATATGCATCTTTTTTGATAAATATCGTGCAAGCAATGGCCCAGCAATAACAGCCGCAGGTAATCCAGCTAAAAATCCAAATATTATGACATAGCCAAGATCGGCTCCTAAAATTTCGGCTACAGCAATAGGTCCTGGTGTGGGTGGTATAAAAGTATGCGTGATTGCTAGACCCGCAAGCAGCGGAATAGCATAGAGCAGTAAGGATTTTCCCGTTTTCTTCTGTAATGCGTAAACGATAGGTATTAAAATGATAAATGCTACATCAAAAAATACGGGAATAGCCACAAAAAATCCAGTGAGCATGATTGCCCAAGGAGATTTATCTATCCCAAACTTTTTTAATAAGGATTCTGCTAGTCGCTGTGCTCCACCTGATCGTTCTAAAATAGCGCCAAATAAAGCTCCGAGCCCCACTACCGTTGCTACAAAACCTAAGGTCCCTCCCATTCCATTCTTTACAGAATCGAGAATAGATTTCGGTTCCATACCAGCAATTACACCTACAACAATACAAGTAATAAGCAGTGCTAGAAATGCCTGAATTTTGAGCCTAAGGATTAAAAAAAGTAAGACCGAAATCCCAACAATTACTGCCAGAAGTAGTTGATAATCCATAAACCTATTGTTCTATAATTTGTTGTATTCTTCTAATGATGTCTTCTTTTGCTAGAGTCGCTTCTACATGAACACCATAATTGGGTACTTCTAGTGTATCAAACTGCGATTGCAATAATGAAGGATCAAAGAAATGATTCTTTCTAAAAGCTAGCCGTTTTCTTAATGCTTCAAAATTTGCATCAAGATAGATAAAGTTTTGTTTTGCTTTCGCGAAAGCGGAATCAGAAAATAAACGCTCTCTATAACTCTCCTTAAGTGCAGAGCAAGCAAGTACCGCCCCTTTATCATTTGACCACTGCTGTATCTCTAGAGCTAGGCTATCGAGCCACGGCCATCGATCCTCATCTTGCAATGGTGTACCAGATGCCATTTTATCTACATTAACTTGGGGATGAAAATCATCTGCATCGTAAAAAGGAACTTGTAATTGCTTTGATAACATCTTACCTATGGTACTTTTTCCGCAACCGGAAACGCCCATAACTATGTAAACATTCTTCATTAAAATAAGGTATTTACTCCACCGCTCGCACTATGAGGAATGTGCAGATTAATGTTTAATGCTGGATTGAGCTTATCTATAAAATATGCAGATAGTAATGTAGACTCGACCTCGACATTTTGATGGATAAAAAAGTGAATTTTACGCAATCCTAGACTTACCCAATACTTCAAGCGCTCTACCCATGCATCTAGCCGAGCATAATCACTAGGATGATTTGCTCCTACATATCGTATAAAAGCTTCTCCATTAGTAAGACGCATATGCATAATATCGCGACGCCCAGCAGTATCTACGAGCACATTTGCCATGTTGTGCTCTTCAAGTAAAAGATAAAGACGCTCCGCCACGTCGGGATTGTTAAACCAATCGGTATGACGAAACTCTAAGGCAATAGATAAATCTTCTGGCCAGTGATTTACAAAATTATCTACTCGGTCAAAATCCTTAGGCTGGAAATTGTTGTGCATCTGCAAGAACACAGTACCAAGTTTTTCCTTGAGGATTGTTGCGTGTTCAACATACTCCGGAATAAAATCTTGAGAATCTATAAGCCGCTTGCGATGGCTTATCATATTTGTAATTTTAGGAAAGAATTTAAAACCCTCTGGAACTTTATCATACCACTTTTGAAACTGCTCCTTAGGAAATAATCTATAGAAAGTAGCGTTAAGCTCTATACTGTTAAACTGACTTGCATAATACCCTAGCTCATCTTTTGTACCTTTTGGGTAGAAGCCTTTGAGCTCTGCTTTATTCCATTTTGCACAACCTACGAAGACTTGTAACTCTTTGTTTTCCGCTTTCGCGAAAGCATGCTCAATCACACCCTTAGTATCTGGATGATCAGGAGGTAGTGTAAAATCAATTAACTCTGGTTGCTCTACTACGCCAAATTTCATAAACTCTATTTTGTGTAGCTAAGATAAGGTTACTGATGGAATTGGAAAGGAGACATCGAGATATGGCTCTTGTTGTAAACAGTGTTATTTATATAATCAACAAAACAGCCGATTCATAGGATTATGAATCGGCTGTTTTTTTAAATGCGCTTTCGCAAAAGCGTCCTACTATTTAATATAAACTGTCTTTTTATTTACAAACTCCTGTATACCGTCTATAGAGAGTTCGCGACCGTATCCTGAAATTTTTGTTCCTCCAAAAGGAAGATTAGGATTACTCTTCACCATATCATTTACAAATACAGCGCCATCCTCAAACTTCGGAATCAATGTTTCCATACGTTCTTCACTCTCTGTAAAAATGGATACTCCTAGGCCAAAATCAGATTGGTTTACGAGATTTAGTGCTTCCTCGTCAGATTTAAATGTAGTAACTCCTATTACAGGCCCAAAGGTTTCTTCTTTAAATATTGTCATCTCTGGTGTTACTCCCGTGACAATTGTTGGCTCAAAATAAGCTTTCTGTCTATGACCACCTATAAGCACTTTTGCACCTTCGGCAATAGATTTTTTGAGTTGATCTTCTAATTCTTCGGCGAGGTCTTCACGTGCCATCACTCCTATGTACGTATCCTCATCCATGGGGTCACCAGATTTTAATTCTGTCACCGCTTTCGCGAAAGCTTCTAAAAACTTCTCTTGAATTTTTTCATGAATTATAAGTCTCTTTCCAGCGATACAACTCTGCCCTGTATTTTGAAAGCGCGCTTGCACACACGTTTGTACCGTTTCCTCAAAATTACAATCGTCAAAAACTACGAGTGCATTACTACCTCCAAGCTCAAGGACTGATTTTTTAATTTCGCTTGCTGCTGTACTTGCTACAGCTGCTCCTGCTGGCTTACTACCAGTAAGTGTTATTGCCTTAATACGAGAATCTCGAACGATATTTTCAATACGCTCACTACCTATCGCCATGTTTTGAAAACACCCCTTAGGAAGTCCTGCACGTTCAAATACTTTTTGAATATTTTCTGCACTTTGCATTACATTACTTGCATGTTTCAACACACCTATATTACCTGCCATAAGCGCTGGAGCAATGAATCTAAATACTTGCCAAAATGGGTAATTCCATGGCATTACCGCAAGCACAACGCCTAAAGGTTCATAACGTACATAACTTTTTGAAGCATCTGTTTTTATCTCCTTAGGTGCTAGTTGTGATGGAGCATTTTCTGCGTAATATTCACACACCCAAGCGCATTTTTCTACTTCGGCAATGGCTTGTGTGATGGGCTTACCCATTTCCTTAGTCATTGTTTCTGCGTACTCTCTTGCATTATCTCTTAATTCTTTGGCTACATTATTAAGGTGTTGTGAGCGCTCTGCAAAAGTGGTATTGCGCCAAGAAAGAAACGTTTGTTGTGCATTTTCAATTTTATCTTCTATCTCTTCTAAGTTGAGTGCTTTTATTTTGGCTACTTCTGTTCCGTTGTACGGATTTGTAGATACTATATTCATAAGTCATTTTTTTATAAAGTTAATACGTGCCTAGTGGTAAATGAGAAAGGTTAAGAGCATTTTAACGCCCTTGTTCTAAAAGGTCTTAACAAAATGTGAATTGATAAGGTTTTAAGAATAAATGCAGGTAGGAGCAGTATTTTTAATGAACCAATCAGAATTATGTCTTTACAAAATACAAAAACGTCTATTACAGAAGCATTTCAAAACTCTGTAAGCAATTTTATCGATCAGCTACCACAAATAGCAATGGGTATTCTTATTGTTGTCTTGGGAATTTTAATAGCTGGGTGGATAGGCAGATTTGCTAGAAGAAGAATTTCTGCCAGAACAGAAGATCCATTAATGAGTAAGTTTTTAGGCACTGCTATTAGATATACATTTATTATCATAGCAATTATGCTTGCATTGAGAGCTGCAGGCTTAGGCGGTATTGCTGCAGGAATATTGACAGCAGCTGGAGCGAGTGCAGTAGTTTTAGGATTTGCATTTAAAGATATTGGTGAAAATTTTATTGCAGGGATTATACTAGCGTTCAACAGACCCTTTGATGTAGATGACACTGTTGAAATAGGGTCTAATTTTGGCAAAGTCAAAACTTTAGATCTCAGATACACGAAGTTAAAAACCTTTGATGGTAAAGACGTCTACATACCTAATAGTGATGTACTCACTGAACCTGTTACAAATTATACAGAGGATGGCTTCTTTAGATGGGATTTTATCATTGGTATAGCATACGAGGACAATATAGAAGGAGCGAAGGAAACAGTACTCAAAGCATTGCAACAAGAACCAAATGTAATTAATGACAATATCCATGAGAACTTTGTTATTGAAGATGAACTTGCAACAAGTACAGTAAATCTGAAAGTCTATTTTTGGGTAGATACTAAAGATTTTAGAAAACAAGCTTTGATTACAAAAGGAAATGTAGTCCGTAATGTAAAAGAAGCTTTAGAAGATGCTGGATATTATATGCCAGCAGATATACAAGAAATTAAACTTTATGGCGGTGTGAAAGAATTTCCACTTAGCCTTCGTCAGCTAGCTGACAAATAATAACTATCTTAATTAAAAATAAATTCTATGGAAGTAATATTTGAATACCACGATGTAACTGCAAGTGCAGAATTAGAAGCTTTCGCGAAAGCGGAATTAAAAAAATTGAGCGATAAGTATCAATTTGCACATAGAGCAGATGTATTTTTTAAAGTAGAAAATACCTCAAGTGATCAAACAGGAAAAATAGCAGGGGTACAAATAAGTATGCCTGGTCCAAGATTATTTGCAGAACATAGCTCTGACGATTTTTATCCTTCACTAAAAGAAGCTATAAATGAGGTTGATCGCCAACTTAGAAAAAAGAAGGAAAAAATGCAGTCTCACCATTAATCTAAATCACCATGCCAACCGATATGACACTAGCAACAGATAATAATGAATTAATAGTAATCTATTCTTCAGAATCGAGTATTGGAAAACAAACACTTGGTTATGCAAAAAGTAGTGATGCAAAACTAAATCTGATTAATATATCGGATGCGGGACTTACAGGTACGCAGTGGACCGAAGTGGCAGATTTACTAGGTGCGAGTATAGATGAATTAGTATCTAAAGATCACCCAGATGTTGACGACTTTGTTAAAGATGCAACAATGAGTGATGATCACTGGATTAAGTTTATACAGAATAACCCAAATGCTATTCAAAACCCTATTTTGATACAAGGCAAGCGGGCAAAGCAAATAACCTCTCCGTCGCAGGCAATGAAATTTATAGACGTAGATTCTGCTGGGCTTGAAAAACACAACGTAGGTGATAGTCCTGAAATTTCATCTAACACTGATAATGAACATCAAGTAGATTAATTGTTTATACAAGAAATGAAAAGAGCCACATATTATAATATGTGGCTCTTTTCATTTCTTGTAGTAAAGTTTAAATTATTCTCCTTTGAAAATATTTTCATTAAAGTCTCCGTTAAAAGTGAACGAATTTTGATTTTTTCTAGAGCGAGTTTTTGTTTCCTCTTCTTGTAAATCTTCAGGAAGCTTTTCAATATCTCCCCCATAATATCCAACAGCAATACCAGTGGCAATGTGATAATTATCTGGTACATTAAATTCTGACATTGCTTTTTTATAATCTACCCCAGCCATTTGGTGTAGTGCAATATCCATATGTTGTGCTTGTGCTGAAACGTTACCCATAAATAACCCTAAATCGTGTAAGGCATGAAAACTTTCCTTGCCGTCATCATTAGTTTTTTTATAGCCACCTAAAAAAAGTGCTTGAGCATTCTTTGCCCAAGATTGATTAAACTCATCAAGACAGTCAAAAATTCTATCAAAAGCAGAAGTTCCTTTAATGCCCCATATAATTAACCAAGGTTGCAAATTATTAGAGCTAGCTGCCCATCTACCCGCCTCAAACATAGTTCTTAGCTCTTCCTCTTTAATAACGTCATTAGTAAAAACCCTTGGGCTCCATCTACTTGCTAATATTGGAAGTATTTCAAAATCAGTATTTGCTTTTTTCATTTTATTTTTTTTTATAAAAATATTTGTACAACTAAATATACCTTGTCTATTTAATAATAATTAACAATTACTTAAATAAAATTTTAACATAGCTATTATTTAAGAGTTTTACTCGTAAAAATGAAAAAAAATGTATGAAATTTTATTACTAATCTATCAAGAAGACCTTTGTGTTAAGCTTTTGACAATAAGCCGTTAATAAATACCAAATATCTTGACTAAGATGTAAATATTGGTATTTTTGCATCTTGAATATTTCAAAACAAATACTTTATTATGAAAAAAATTTCACTTGCTATAGTTGCCCTTGTCGGAATGCAATTAGCATCAAATGCACAAGAAACACTTGATACTCCTACAAACGACTTTAATAAGTGGTCTGTAGAGCTTACTGGTGGTGTAAACAAACCTGTAAGACCATTATCTTCTGGATCTTTCTCTAACACGCCTTCTCTTTACACTGTAACTGGTGGAGCGAGATACATGTTCAACGAAAAATTTGGACTTAAAGGAGGTGTTGCTTACAACAGCTTCAAAAATGATGATGAAAGCCGCGAATTTGACACTGCACTTTACAACTTCTCTTTAGAAGGTGTTGTAAACGCTGGTAACATTCTTGGTTTTAGAGAGTGGACAGATACTTTTAATGTACTTGTACATGGAGGTATGGGATATTCTGCCCTTACGACTGACGCTCCTGCTGTTGAAAGAGATTTCGGTGATGCAGATCAAATGTTAAGTTTTATGGTTGGTGTTACTCCACAAATTAAACTTTCAAACAGAATCGCACTTGTTGCAGATCTTACTGCTGTAGGTAATGTACGTCAAGACTTAACTTTTAACGGTGCTCAAGCTGGAGGAACTAAAGGATTTGATGGTTTTTATGTAAACGCAACTGCAGGTATAAACATATACTTAGGTAAAGCTGAAAAACATGCAGATTTTTACTCTAGAGAAAATGTAGCTCAAGAGCAAATTGCAGACTTACAAGATCGTCTTTCTAAAGTAGAGACTGATCTTATTGATACTGACCAAGATGGCGTTGCTGACTACTTAGATCGTGAGCCTAATACTGTTTCTGGTGTTGCTGTAGATACTAAAGGTATCGCTGTAGACAAAAATGGAAACGGAGTTCCTGACGAATTAGAATCTTCTTTAGATGCACGTTACGCTAAGAAAGGTGAAGTTAACGCTCCATCAATCTCTTCTGGAGACGACGTAATCAAGAAATTAATCGAGGATGGATACGTAAACGTATACTTCCAGTTTAATAGCACTAAGCCTGAAACTTACAGTTTAGAGTCTATTAACTACCTTATTAAATATATGACTGAAAACTCAGGTGCTTCTGCTCAATTAGTAGGATATGCTGACGAAATTGGAAATGCTTCTTCAAACCAACGTCTTTCTGAGAAGAGAGCTCAAATGGTAAAAGATATTATGGTTGCTGCAGGTATATCTGCTGACCGTCTTTCTGTTACTGGAAATGGTGAAGATGCTTCTGTAGACAAAGCTTCTGCTCCTGCACGTCAATTAGTACGTAGAGTTACTTTTAAACTTAACTAGTCGTAAGATTATTTTAAGTGTTAATTGCAGAGCCTCCGATTTATCGGGGGCTTTGCTCGTTAATAAAGTATTGAGAAGTTATGGTATATCAATTGCTAAGCGCCTAATCATTGCTTAACTTTAAATAAAAACAAAGTGTTATGAATGATAGACCTAACGATATTAAAAGAATTAGACCAGAAGTACCTAAGGCAAAAATACACGACCAGATGAGTGATGAAGAGCGGTTTCAAAATACTACTCTTAGACCTATAGTTAAGCTGCAAAACCCGCTTCTTATTGAGGTATTTAAATCATATATTATAAAGAGAAAGAATGTCTTTCATAATCTGAGCTTAGAAAAACGATTATTATATATCGAGAATGCAGTAAATAAGGATATGAAATTTCGTAATAGCGTGAGAGGTATGATTGTAGGCCACTTTACTGTAGATGAGTATCTGCTATATAATATAGATTCCTCGGCGTACAATAAACGTATCGCCAACTTAATAAGGGAACGCCTCATAAGTCAAGTTCAACTCTTTGATAAACCTATAGAAACAGTACATACCATATAATTATGCAAATACCAACAGAAGTACCTAAACCGCAAAATAATAGCCCTATAGATCCTTCATCACCTATAGAGCTATTAATATTTATAGTACTACCAGTCCTTTTGATTATTGTTTACTTCGTAAACAGAAAAAGGGTCAAAAATAAAAACAAGCAGAAAGAGAACTAGAGTAATGATTCACCATTGAGGTCTGTAGTCAATACATCACTCATATAATCAAAAAAGGGTCTCAATAATCTAAAGTGACTCAAGGCAATTTTTGTGAAGTCTGGAGATGTGATTTCTTTATCTGTGAAATTCTTTCTAACTACAAAGTTTTTGAGTCTTATGAGATCAATATTCGGATCATTTACGTCAAAGCCCCTAGGTGCTGTCTTGACAGGATTCCATGCATCAAAGGAACCTCCGAACGCTTTCGCGAAAGCGGTATCAGAAAGAATCTCACGTATCTCACTAGCATCCATTTGAAATTCTGTACGTATACGTTTTAAATCTGCTGGTTCTGGATTGAAAAACCCGCCTGCAATTGCAGATTTATTACCGGGCTCAATTCTCAAATAATATCCACCTCGGCGATGTGCTCCTACTCTACTAAAACTTGCAGAACGATGTACGTTATATGGAGTTTTGTCATTACTAAATCTAACATCCCTATTTATACGAAATACCTTGAGTTTTTCAATTTCGTCAGTTTCATTAAGTCCATCTACTATAGATGCATAAACTTGCTTTAAGTCTTTCTCACTAGCTTGGTAATCTTTCTTGTGCTCTGTCATCCACTCACGTGTATTATTCTCACGTAGAGATTCCAAAAATGATAAAGTAGACTGAGGTATCGAAGTAGTCATATTTTGTTTTTGCTGAGTTGCTAAATTAGTTATCTAGCATTAGAGTAGCAATCCTTTACCTTAGGTAAGGTATACATTATCTAATGTAATGGCATTAAAAAACCATCACATGAGTGTGATGGTTTTTAAAATTATTGATGTGACAATAAATTATGCATGTTGTAAATCATGCTTTCCCTCTTTAATTTCCTCAATCAACTTTGCGTTAAATGCTGGTAAATCATCTGGATTTCTACTTGTTACTAAAGCTTCATCAACTACAACTTCTTTATCTACCCACAGAGCTCCTGCGTTTTCTAAGTCAGTTTTAATACTATTAAATGAAGTCATTGTTCTTCCTTTTACCACATCTGCCTCAATTAATAATTGTGGCGCGTGGCATATAGCTGCTACTGGCTTACTTTGCTTAAAGAAGTCTCTAATGAAGATGAGCGCATCATCATTACGTCTTAATTTATCAGGATTAATAACTCCTCCTGGTAACATTAGTGCATTATAATCTTTTGCACTTACATTATCTAATGTATCTGTTACATCATAAGAATTAGACCAATTTCCATCTGCCCATCCTTTTATAGTCCCAGTTTTCTCACTTATTATATCTACAGTGAATCCTTCAGCTTTCATAGCCTCCATAGGTGATTTTAACTCACTTTCTTCAAATCCGTCTGTTGCTAATATTGCTATTCTCTTATTCATAATCTTTCTATCTTTTGGTTATACAATTAATTATAATACAAAGATACTAGGACACTAAAGCTGTAGCCGTTAAAGAGAATATAACAATACCGAACTTTGGGTTAAACCTTTATTAATGCAATGATTTATTTGTTAAGATTGTTAAATCTGGACATTTTGAAGAAGTAGTCCGCTGGCTTGAGCAATTCTAGACAGTTTAATATCATTGCTAGCGTCTAATGTTTTCTTGAAAAAATCTAAGTCTACCTTACCCTCGCCTATATCAAACAGCATCCCCATCATTAACCTTATTTGATGCCTCTTAAAACCTTTACCGCTTACGCGAAAGGCAAAACTTTCCTTGGGAAAAAAATTTGCTGTGTATAGTTCGTTTGGCTCTATAAGAGAAGAAGATATATTACCTATAGTCTTTGTCTCTGGGTTGGGCTTATAAGCATAAGACCTAAAATCATGTTCTCCTTCAAATAATCGCGCAGCCTCCTTCATCAACTCAATATCAAGTGATCCAGCAATATTAATCATGTATGGAGCAGCAAATGGATGATTTTTTTCTCCATAAGAAAATAGATACACATACTCCTTAGCTATAGGAGCATCCATCACATTAAATTTCTTATCTACTTGAGTTATCTCAAGGCATCTTATATCTTGAGGTAAATTATTATTAAGAAGCTTGAGAAATCCCTCTTCAGGGAGCGGACTATCATTTAAAAATAACTCAACATAAGCCACATTTGCCGAAACCTTTGCATCTGTTCTTCCAGAAGCGAGCAGTTTAAAGTTTTTACGATCTAATACATATGAAAAAGTACGTTCCATCATACGTTCTACAGTGAGAACATCTGGCTGTTTCTGCCAGCCATGATAACGAAATCCTAGATATTGAATTTTAAGAAGGTAATAAAAGCGCTTATCAAACATTCTTCAAAAGTAATTGCCTTACACCAATTAAAGTTTGATAATTAAAAAATAATTGTAAATTAAAACACAACTAATCAAAAACCAATCTCTATGACAACTTCACAAAAACCTTCTACGCTATTTTGGGTAATAGCATTTGTATTGCTTCTATGGAATTTTATGGGAGCAAGTGCTTTTATAGTAGACAACTTCTTTACCGATGCACTCGCTGGCACTTATAATGAGGAACAAATGGCTGCTATAAATGCAACACCTATATGGTCAAAAATATTATACGGTATTTCAACAATAGGCGGTCTCATTGCAGCTATATTATTGATTACTAGAAAAACAAAAGCTGTTCAAGTATATGCTATATCTCTTATAGCTGTAATTATACATACAGTATATAATATAGGTTTTGCAGGCGCTATGGAACTTTTTGGTGTGGGAGAAGGACTCATATTTCCACTCGTCATTATTGTACTTGCACTTTTTGAATACTGGTGGAGTCATTATAGCGCATCAAAAGGATGGCTCAAGTAAGTCTCCACGCAAATCACTTAAAGAGCTATCACAATTAATGCGGTAGCTCTTTTTGTTTGTTATGGATTCATAATGAGTATTTTTAACATATGAAGCATATCAATGGATTTTTAGCTACGCCATCACTTTGGTCGCAATCAGCATTTGGCCTTTCCCAGTTTGAAATGCCTAGCATTAATCTTTCAACGTTCATTGCGCAGCCTATTCCTTCTAAACTTAGATTAGGCCATCAAATTGAATTTATATTCAAACAACTCTTAGACCATACAGAGCGATACGCGGTGCTGGCACACAATATTCAGATTTTGAGAGGTAAGAACACTATTGGAGAATTAGATTTTATAGTTGAAGACCGCTTTCGCGAAAACAAGAAAATCCACATTGAACTTACCTACAAATTCTACATTCTGGATGACACGATTAAAGATCCTATACATAGACTTATAGGACCCAATAGAAAAGACAGTTTTTTTACCAAAATGGAAAAAACGAGAGATAAACAGTTACCTCTTGTTTTTACTCCAGAAGGACGTGCTACCCTCTCGGCATTTAATATTAACCCTGAGGAATTAGAGCAACAAACCTATTTTCTAGCGCAGGTTTTTAAACCTTATGGCCAGTTATCAACTATTATTGAGCCACTTGACGGGCAGTGCATCGTTGGATATTGGATACGTATGGAAAATTTCGACAGCAGTGATTTTAAGCCACACTCCTTCTATATTACACTCAAAAATGAGTGGCTTCACGAGCCCCATCTAGAGAGAGATTATATAAACCACAAAAATGTACTTAAACTCATAGCTGATAAGCATATCAACAAGAGAGCACCGCTATTATGGATCAAAAAGGATAATAATGTACTAGAAAAATGCTTTGTAGTTTGGTGGTAAAACTCCTAATTCTTAAGTTTAAGAAATTCTTCTTAGGCATTTTATAGCGATTACCTTTCAGTATATATTATAGTTACTAGAGAAGTGAATTTTTATAATTTGAAATTAAAATAATTCATATTGAAAAAATACCCTTTCGATCCTTCCGTAAAACATCACCTTATTATAGGTTTAGGCATGGCTTTGTGGATTTTTACATTTCTATATTTTACAGAGCCACTTGATGTTTCTCAGCTACATGATAGTGAACGTCTATTTATCTTATCACTTTACGGTCTTCTGGGCGCACTTTGCTATGTTACCATACTACCATTTCAATATTGGTTATTTAAAAAAACTAAAAACCAATGGTTACTTATTAACGAGATTAGCTTTTTTCTTCTGTTTGTTATTTGGTCATTTGTCGTAATGCGTAGTTTTTACATGTACGTAGTAGTACGTGACGAACCTAACCCATACTCTCTTTACTACTATCTAACTTCTATTTTTCTTCCTGCAGTTCTTACCATTTCCCCTATAGTTCTCATAGGGCGTTTTGGATTTGGGAAGTATAAACAAAAGCAGATTGAAGAGCAAAAAATAGAAATAAAAGGTGATGGTAATTATGAAGGAATCAGGTTATTCTTATCAGATTTAATAGCATTAGAAGCGTCAGATAATTATGTAGAAATTCATTTTCAAGACAATGGCTCCTATAGAAAACAATTAATTAGAGCTCGATTATCTCACCTAGAAAAATCACTGCCTAGTATGATGAGAACGCATCGCTCTTATTTAATAAATCCTTCGCATTTTTTATCCTACAAAACAGAAGTTGGTAAGTTAGGCCTCGTTCTCTCGCATGAAATCTTTATACCCGTGTCTAAAACTTTTACACTTAGCACAAAAGAAGCCTTAGATTTTACCACAAACTAAGGACATCTCACCCCAAAGCACTGTATTTATTGAGTTTGTTGGTTTTGTAATTCTAGATTTGTCTCATCAAGTTTTTAGAATTAATCTTTAAAATCATCTATTATGAAAACACTTATCACACTTTCAATAGCCGTTTTTTTTCTTTTTTCCGCTTTCGCGAAAGCACAATCTACTCAAACGTGCAACTGCGTAGAGGAACTCTCTTTTATTAATGAACAAATAAAAGAAATGACTTCATTTAAGAAACAAATGAAAGGAGATAAACTCTCAGAATACACAACCACCTTAAAAAAATTAGAGCGAGAAGTAACTGAACAAATGAATGTGACAGATTGCTTTTCTAAGCTCAACACGCTACTATCTGTTGTAAAGGACAAACATGCTCACATACGCCATATAAAGCCTGTAATCACCTCCGAAATGGTAGATGAGAATGTAGCTTTGAACCGTTTTCGCGAAAGCGAACTATTTAAGAATCATCCTAAGACCAGTACGAGTATTGAAGAGCTTATAGCAACATTATCTGAGAAGTCTTTTGAAAGTCTAGAAGGTATTTATGAAAGAAAAGATTCTATGACCGTAGGCGTTATTAAGAAAGGTGATGCTTATGAAGGAGTTGTACTTACCTCTAGTAATAAAGGCTGGATTCCTGGACAAATCGCTTACAGAATTACTCCAAATGGCGAAAATATGTATGATGTACTTACAAGCGATATTCCAGGCGGTAAGTTAAGATATGTGAGAGGTTTATTACATTCTAACGGACGCTTATGGCATCTTAAAAAAGAAGCAACAAATATGATTTCTGAGGTAAAGCAAGACCAAATAGATTGGGAATTTAAACAACTTACGCCAGACACGCAGTATGTATATATGGGTGCTTTTTCTAATAACGAAGAAAAAGTAAGTGCTTACAAGAAATTTTATGAAGAAACAAAAGATAAGTTTACTGCAAAAAATATTATTGTTGATCTACGTGATAATTCTGGAGGTAATTCTAAATATTCAGATCCATTTTATAAAATATTTAAAAAGAACAAAATGAATGTTTATGTCATTACAAACTTCTGGTGTGGAAGTAATGGTGAGCAATTTACTCTCAAATTGAGAGGATTAAAAAATGCAAAACATTTAGGACAGAGAACTTACGGAGCTCTTGCTTATGGTTCTAATTATGGAAATCTAATTGAATCACCATCTGGTCATTTTGCAATATACCCTACAGATATGAATTTTCATAAATTTATCAATTATGAATATGTAGGTGTACAACCAGAAATCAAATTAAGTTTTGACAGGGACTGGATTACTCAAACCTTAGAAATTATAGCAAATAACAACTAATTAAGTGTGATAGCTGGTCAACTGGAGAAGTAGTATTATTGCTACTTCTCCATTGATTTTTTATTTATGTCTGGATATAAGAGTTTTCTCTACATCACGTAAATGGAAACCTTTTGCTTGTAATAGTACCATGATGTGAAAAAGAAGATCTGCACTTTCATTTAAGAATAAGTGATCATTATCATCCTTTGCTTCTATTACAACCTCTACTGCTTCTTCTCCTACTTTTTGGGCTACCTTATTGATACCGCTATTAAATAAGGAGGCAACATATGAATCTGCATTTTCCCTATTATTCCAACGATCTTCTATAATTTCTTCTAGTTGAGTTAAGAAACTGAAGTTACTTTTATTGCGCTCTCCCCAGCAAGTATCTGTTCCTTTGTGACACGTAGGTCCTTGTGGTGTTACCTGGATAAGCAGTGCATCATTATCACAATCGTTCTTGATGTTATCTAGCAATAAGTAATTCTTAGTCTCCTCTCCCTTTGTCCATAGACGTTGCTTAGAGCGACTATAGAATGTTACTTTATTTGTAGCAATCGTCTTCTCATAAGCCTCATTATTCATAAAACCTAGCATCAAGACATTCTTAGTTCTTGAATCTTGAATGATTGCTGGTACGAGACCATTCTCGTATTTTTTAAAATCTATTTCCATTACTTTTTTTTATGAACGAGTGTTATAATCTCATCGCTATTCCTTGCGAAGTTAACTCTTGTTTTAAATCTGTTATTTCTATTTCTTTAAAGTGAAATACACTTGCCGCTAGTGCTGCGTCTGCCTTACCTTCTATAAAAGTATCTGCAAAGTGTTGCATATTTCCCGCACCACCACTGGCGATAATCGGTATATTTAAACTTTCAGAAAGTCTCGCTAGTGCTTCATTTGCAAATCCGTCTTTTGTACCATCATTATCCATTGAGGTAAATAAGATTTCTCCTGCTCCACGAACTTCTACCTCTTTTGCCCAATCAAAAAGATTTAGCTCTGTAGGTACTTTACCACCTACTAAATGTACTATCCACTCGCCATCTATAAACTTTGCATCTATAGCTACGACGATACACTGAGAACCAAATTTTGCTACTAATTCATTTATCAATTCTGGTCTTTTTACAGCACTAGAATTAATAGAAACTTTATCTGCTCCGTTTTGTAGTAAGATATCTACATCTTCTACAGATGAGATTCCTCCGCCTACTGTAAATGGGATATTTACTTGTGATGCTACTCGCAATACTAGATCTGCAAGGGTCTTACGACGTTCTTCTGTTGCAGATATATCTAGAAAAACAAGCTCATCTGCACCAGTATTAGAGTATAGCTTTGCAAGCTCTACTGGATCTCCAGCATCACGCAAGTTTACAAAGTTAGTTCCTTTTACAGTTCTACCATTTTTAATATCAAGACAAGGGATAATTCGTTTTGTAATCACGCGGAACGTCTAAAAGATTAGTATTAAAGGATGCAAATTTAAATAAAAGTGCCGCTACTACCCCACAAAATGAAAACTGCTTTTCCAAACTCTGTCAATTATTACCTCATATTCACAAAGTCATATTAAATGTATAATAATGCGGTGTTAAGTAATGCATTACCATCTTTAATATCAATTACTTTTAAATTCTAAACATAAAATTTTACATTATGATTAAGATTATAGGAGTAATAGCGCTTGTTGCAGGGGCAATAATGTTAGTGCTGGGCGTTATGGGAATATTTGGAAGTTTAAGTACTGGTATGAGTCCATGGGCATTTACTATACTTGGCGTAGTATTTTTCTTTGCAGGCATCTCATTACTTAAACATAGAAAAGATACTGATACTATTGCATCTGAAAAATAAACAAAACAAAAAATGGTGTAAATTAGTACTTAAAAAATGACCACTATGACAGTACGACCATTCCACCTCGCTATCCCCGTAGATGACGTAGAGAAAGCAAGAGTTTTTTATAGAGATATTTTAAATCTACCCGAAGGTCGCAGCAGTGACCATTGGGTAGATTTTAATTTTTTTGGGCACCAGCTAGTGATTCATTATAAAGAAAAATCAATAGTTGATGAAGTTCGCAATGAGGTGGATGGTAAAGCTGTGCCTGTTCCTCATTTTGGAGTGGTTTTAGAATGGAATCAATTTCAAAAATTTGCTAAGGAAATTGCACCCCACGTTACTTTTGTAATAGCTCCATATACCCGCTTTGAAGGACTTGTAGGAGAACAGTCTACTATGTTTTTTTATGACCCTTGCGGCAATGCTTTAGAATTTAAAGCCTTTAAAGATGATTCTCAAATCTTTGCAACATAATATATGCAATCAATAAAACCTGGATTACTTAGACAAGCCTTTGTTATTTTCCTAATTATACTATTAGGATGGCTTATTTTTAAAGAAATGGCAACCTATCTCTCAGGAGTATTGGGAGCAATCACGCTATTTGTACTAATGCGCAAATGGCAAGGTCATCTTGTAAAAAAACGTAAGTGGAATCCAGGTGTCGCAGCCGGATTGTTAATGACGGCTTCTTTTCTTGTAATCCTTCTCCCTATCGCTGGACTTGTACTTATGCTTAGTTCTAAAATAAGTAAGGCTGTAGAAAACAGCGGAAAAGTTATAGATATCTTAAAAACGGAATTATCATCTTTAGAGGCTAGTTTTGGGATGGATCTCGCTAGTTCAATAGATACAAGCTCCATTACAGAATGGGTTAGTAATAATCTTCAAGGCCTCGTAGGAAGTACGTTTAACATCTTTATCGCTATAGGAATCATGTACTTTATGCTTTATTATATGCTCACTAATAGAAGAACATTTAGAGAATCCCTATTAGAGTATATCCCGCTTAGTGATAAAAACTTAAAGTTAATAGGAAAAGATAGTGTAGATCTTGTGAAGTCTAATGCAATCGGGATACCGCTAGTAGCGCTCTTACAAGGGGCTGTAGCGCTCATAGGTTTCTTAATTTTAGGTGTAGAAGATCCTTTTTTCTGGTTTGCCATAGTAACCGTTGGCTCTATGATTCCATTTGTCGGGACCGCCTTAGGTGTAATTCCAGTATGTATAATCTTATATGCGGCTGGTGATGTTTGGCAATCTATAGTCCTTGCGTTGTACGGAATTATCGTTGTGGGATCTACAGATAATTTATTTAGATTAGTGATACAGAAACGACTTGCAGATGTGCATCCGTTAGTAACAATTATTGGTGTGATTGTAGGTGTGCCTCTTTTCGGTTTTATCGGTTTGATTTTTGGACCTATTGTAGTTAGTATTTTTCTACTTATCGTTAAGATTTATAAGCATGAATATGGCAAAGAGATTTCTAATAAAGAAACCGAAGTACTTTAAAAAGTTGTAATTAGGATGGTTACGCTTTCGCGAAAGCGTAACTTAGAGATCATTCTTTGAGTTTTATTCAAAATTCCTATCTTTCACTTCCCAAAGCAAACCATCACTACATGCAAATACTAGGCATAGACATAGGCGGAACTGGAATTAAAGGAGTTCCCGTAGATCTCGAAACTCAAGAATATCTAGGAGAACGTTTTAGAATAGAAACACCGCGTCCAGCAAAACCCAAAGCTATTGCAAAGTGTGTACAAGAACTTGTGAAACATTTTAATTGGACAGGTCCCATAGGTGTAGGTTTTCCTACAGTCGTGGTTGATGGTAAAGCCATGGCTTACGGAAATATGCATAAAAGCTGGCAAGGTGTTCAAATAGACGAGCTTTTTACCGAAAAAACAGGACTTCCATGCTCTGCCATAAATGATGCAGATGCAGCTGGCCTTGCAGAAGTAAGATATGGCGCCGGAAAAAATCTAAAAGGTCTTGTAGCGGTAATAACCGTAGGAACTGGAATAGGTTCTGGATTATTTTATAATGGCCAGCTCATCCCTAATTTTGAATTAGGTCGTTTACCATACAAGAAAAAGCCTATTGAACAATATGCAGCAAACTCTGTACGCAAAGCAGAAGACTTGACTTACAAAGAATGGGCAGAGCGTTTTAATTTTTTCTTAAAAAATGTAGAGTTGATTTGTACTCCTAACCACTACATCATAGGTGGTGGCATAAGCAAACACATGGAGGAATTTGAAAAATATCTTACTACAGATATCCCTATTGTCGCTGCCAAAACGAAAAATCATGCAGGTATTATAGGAGCAGCTTGTGGGTATCTTGATAAAATGGAACGTAAATAATATTAATTTTCATTTACTAGTAGTTATTATTTGAGTTTACACTTCTCACGTGCGAGCACGATTTCTTTTGTTTACTTTTAAAGCGTAAAAACTTTAAATCGACCAAAAGAATGCGTTTATTACTTACACTTACTACCCTACTATTAAGTTGCCTTAACACACTTGCTCAAACTGGCAGTGTAGATATGGATTACTATCTTCCTAAAGATGTAACTTATGATCAATCTATTCCTACACCAGAAAGCATTATAGGCTATACGCCTGGAGAATGGCACGTAAGTCATGATAAACTTTCTGAGTACATGCGTACACTCGCAGCTGCTAGTGATAGAATTACAATAGAAAACAGAGGTAAAACTTTTGAGGGTCGCCCTATTCTTTTACTTACAATAACTTCTCCTAGCAATCATAACAACCTAGAAGCAATACGCGCAGAGCACGTAAAACTTACAGAAAACGGAAACAGTTCTTTAAATACTAGTGGTATGCCTATCGTAGTATATCAAGGCCTTTCTATACATGGTAATGAGCCTTCTGGGGCAAATGCTGGACTTGTAGCTGCCTACTATCTTGCCGCTGCACAAGGCCCTAAAATCGATGATTTACTTAAGAACACAGTTATCCTTTTTGATCCCTCATTTAATCCAGATGGTTTACAACGATTTGCATACTGGGCAAATACTAATAAGAGTATAAACATCAATCCTGATCCACAAGATCGTGAATATAATGAGGTATGGCCTGGTGGACGTACTAACCACTACTGGTTTGACATGAACCGCGACTGGCTTCCTGTACAACTTCCAGAATCCCGTGCTCGCATCAATACCTTCCATAACTGGTATCCTAATATTCTTACAGATCACCACGAGATGGGATCTAACAGTAGTTTTTTCTTCCAGCCAGGAATACAATCACGTACACACCCACTTACGCCTGCCTTAAACCAAGAGCTCACAAAGCAAATAGGTAATTACCACGCAGCAGCACTAGATAAAATAGGTAGCTTCTACTACACAGAAGAAAGCTTTGATGATTTTTACTATGGAAAAGGATCTACATTTCCAGATATAAATGGAGGTATTGGGATTCTTTTTGAACAAGGAAGTAGCCGCGGCCACGCTCAAGAAACAGAAAATGGATTACTAGAATTTAAATTCACCATACGCAATCAGTTTACTGCTATCTTATCCACATTAGAAGCAGCGCAAGGAATGCGTTCAAAATTACTAGACTATCAGCGCGATTTCTTTAATAACGCTCGAGGCGAAAAAGCGAATGGTGCCTACGTTTTTGGAAGTGAAAAAGACGCTAGTAGCTCTTATCACCTTGCCGAAATACTAAAACGTCATAAAATTAAAGTGCATGAAGTAGCTAAAGATTTTACCGAAGGTAATAGCAACTTCAAAAAAGGAATGAGCTATATGGTTCCAAAAAACCAAAAACAAAGCCGTCTTATAAAAGCAATGTTTGAAAAACGAACTACATTTCAAGACAGCTTATTTTATGATATTAGCGCTTGGTCTTTCCCACTAGCTTTTGGTGTAGACTTCTCAGAAAACGCATCTTTAAATAATGCTGGAAATGAGATTCAAGAACTATCAATGAAACCAACGCCTGCCGTAGCTTCAAGTACCTATGCATACTTAATGGAATGGCATGACTACTATACTCCTAAGGCACTTAACAGTATCTTAAATAAAGGAATAAGAGCAAAAGTTGGCATGGAGCAATTCACCCTAGAAGGTGCTACTTATGACTATGGGACTATTATGATTCCTGTGCAAAATCAATCATTGAATCCGCAAGAGTTAAATGCCTTTATAAATGAGGTAGCTCAAGACGCTCATATAACCATCAAAGCTGTAAGCACCGGACTTACACAAGGAATAGATCTGGGTAGTAATCAATTTAGAGCGCTCAAGCCTGCAAAAGTTGCCATTATTGTAGGAGAAGGCATTAACCCGTACGATGCAGGAGAAATCTGGCATCTATTCGATACACGTTATAATATGCGTATCACAAAACTTGACACTAAGAGTTTAGGACGCACAGACTTATCTCAATACACAGATATCATTCTACCTAATCTATGGGGAAGCGCTATAGATAAAGGGACTACAGAAGATCTTAAACAATGGGTACGCGATGGTGGTACACTTATAGGATATAAAAATGTAGCCAACTGGTTCAAGGGGAACAAAATGCTGAATATTTCCTTTGAGGAAACTAAAAATCCTGCTAAGAATGTGAGCTTTGAGCAGCGCAGAGATTTTAGCGGTGCGCAAGTAATAGGAGGAGCAATCTTTGAAGCAAAGCAAGATAGATCTCACCCTATTAACTTTGGATATACAGGAGATAAGGTTTCCTTATTTAGAAACACCACTATTTTTGTTAAAGCCGACTCTACCAGTTATAAAAACCCTATCCAGTATACTAAGACTCCTTTACAAGCTGGTTATATTTCCAAAATTAACCTAAAAGCAATTCCAGAAACAAGACCATTTGTACACCAAAGTAGTGGACGTGGAGAGGTTATTTTATTTACAGATAATACAAACTTTAGAGCGTTCTGGTATGGTACTAATAAATTATTAATGAACGCTATCTTCTTTGGTAGCGAGATGTAATCGTAACTTATAATTTGTTTTTAAATCATATTCACAATCAATATGAAAATAGACCTTTCTAATAAAACCTCTGCCCAACTTCGCTCTAATCTTAACTTGATTACAGTAATTATTATTGCCTTACTTATCGTGATATCATTTCTCATTGGTATCTCGATTTACGGGATTACTACAAGAGAAGACTCAAATTCTTTTATAGGTACACTAGTAGTTGGCATTTCTTGCTTGGGTACTGTTCCATTGCAGATTATTATAAGAAAGGCTATCAAAAAAGAATTGAAATCAAGAGGAGAGATTGTATAAACGTTACGCTTTAGCGAAAGCGTATTCAACTCAATTATTTTTATAACTTTACACATAGTATGATATTAGTCACAACATATACATTCATCTCGTGCGCAACGCTGCGCCGGACTTGATATGTTGTCACTATATGATTATAAAGAGTAACAATATAAAAGAGTCCGGCCACCACGCTGGACTCTTTAATTTTATGGTCTAGCGTAGGTCTTTACCATCTAATCTATCATTTATGAAAACACTACTACGCAACTATACAAATACCTTTAAGGGGCTATCTAGAGAAATCTGGTGGCTATCGCTCATCACATTGATAAACAGAGCGGGTGCGATGGTGATTCCTTTTCTTTCTATTTATTTAAATAAAGATCTTCATTTTAGCCTGCCTGATGTTGCATGGATCATGACATCTTATGGTCTTGGGTCTTTTGCAGGAGCATGGCTAGGCGGTAAATTATGTGATGTTATAGGTTATTATAAAGTCATCCTTGTCAGTTTAATTTTTACTGGAATAAACTTTTTATGGGTGATGCATGTAGAGACTTTCTGGGTAATGTGCTTCTCATTTTTTATCCTCATGGCACTAGCAGATATGGGGCGTCCTGCATTTTTTGTAGCGCTTAGTGCCTACTCAAAACCAGAAAATAAAACACGCTCGCTTACCCTCATACGACTTGCTATTAATCTAGGTTTTTCTGTAGGGCCCGCTGTGGGAGGAATTCTTATTGCCACAGCAGGCTATGATGCACTATTCTATGTAGACGGCTTGACGTGTCTCTTTGCTGCAATCTTGATGACTCAAGTATTAAATCCTAAAAAAACAAAGGAACTTGATAAAGAAGTCATGATTGAAAACCCTAAAAAACCTTTACTTGACACGCCTTATGTACTGTTTCTCGTTGCGCTTGCGCTATTTGGGATTGTCTTTGTGCAATACTTTTCGACAGTGCCATTATATTATAAAGATGAATATAAGCTTGGTGAGGATGCCATAGGACTCATTCTTGCTCTTAACGGTATTTTGATTGTAGTTTTTGAAATGCCACTCATCGCCTGGATGGAAAAGAAAAACCTCTCTAACGTACAAAGCACCATCTTGGGATTACTCATGACAGGTGCTAGTTTTGTGTTACTACTATGGGAAACATGGGTAGGCATTATAGTCATTGGGATGATTATCGCAACCTTTGGGGAGATGATTTCGTTTCCCTTTAGTAATAAATTTGCTTTAGATCGCTCTAAGTTAGGAAGACAAGGCGCATACATGGGCGTTTACAGCATGTCGTTTTCGGTAGCGCATATTTTTGGGCACAATAGTGGTATGCAAATCACAGAAGCATTTGGTTTTCAAACAACGTGGATATTTTTGATAGGACTCACCCTTATCGCTTGGCTATTGTTATATATTGTTAAGCGCATGCTTGCAAATGAAACACCGCCAGAACCTGTATCTTTAACTTCAAAATAAGATTTATGAGAATTATCATTATCATTTTAAGTGCCCTTGTGGTACAAGCATGCAATACTAATAAGGACAATCAAAACTCATTACAAGAAAAAACTTCAAATGAAAATAACGCTTTCGCGAAAGCGCAACCTGTATTAGATACATCTAGGTATAACGTAGCTTTCTTAATTATGGATGGCACTTTTAATACGGAACTCACTGCGCCTTTTGATATTTTTCAGCACACAATCTATAGAGATAGCATTAAAGCGATGAATGTGTTTACAGTTGCAAATACACTGGATCCTATTAGAACATTTGAAGGTATGTACCTCCTACCCGATTTTGATTATACACAAGAGAAAATGCCTAAGATTGACATTCTAGTAATCCCTAGCGCAGAGCATCACCTAGATACAGATCTAGATGATGAGGCGATGATTTCTTTTGTTCAGAAAGTAGATAAAGAAGCTCTTTTTATGACTTCTCATTGTGATGGTGCTTTTGTGCTTGCACAGGCAGGACTTCTCGATGATAAAGTTTCTACTACTTTCCCGAGTGATATAGATAAAATGAGAGCTAAGTTTCCAGCCCTTGATATTAGAAAAGAAACCCTATTTGTTCACGACGGGAAATACATCACCTCTGCTGGTGGTGCCAAAAGTTTTGAGGCTGCACTCTACCTTACAGAACACTTATATGGTGCAGAAATAGCACGTTCACTAGCAGGAGGATTAGTGATAGACTGGAATCTAGATACCGTCCCACACACGATTATTGACTAAAAAAAGCGCTGTGAAAGAACAAAATATAAATACTATAATATTTGATCTAGGCGGTGTACTCATAGACTGGAGTCCAGAATACGTTTATCTCAAAGAATTTAGAGGAGATCGAGCAAAGATGGATTGGTTTCTCAATCACGTTTGCGCATGGGACTGGAATGTTAACCAAGACGCTGGTTATTCTCTAGAAAAAGCTACACAAGAACGCATAGCAATGTTTCCAGAATATGAAAGGCTCATAAAAATGTATTATGGCCGATGGGAGGAAATGCTAGGTTTTACTCATGAGGGAACTCTCAACATCCTAAAACAGCTTATAGATAATCCCGACTATAGAGTGCTTGCACTTACTAACTGGAGTGGTGAGACATTCCCTATTGCGCTTAAAAAGTTTCCTTGGTTGCAATGGTTTGAGGGAATTCTAGTGTCTGGTGATGAGGGAACTCGCAAACCCTATAAAGATATCTATGATCTTATGCTGGATCGTTATAAGATTGAACCGTCTCAAGCTTTATTTATAGATGATAGTCTAAAAAATATCCAAGGTTGTGAAGTGGCTGGAATAACAGGTATTCATTTTGCAGATGCACAAACACTTGCGGTCCAACTTAGATCAAAAGGAGTGCACGTAACACTACAAAAAAATAACTATTACATATGATTAAAATATATCACAATCCTCGCTGTTCAAAGAGTAGGCAAGGTCTAGCTTTGCTAGAAGAGTCCGGAAAAGAATTTGAGGTAATAAAATATCTTGATAATCCTCTTTCTGAATCAGCGCTTACGTCTCTTATTGATATGCTTGATATAGCTCCTATGGAACTCGTAAGAAAAGGCGAAGCTATCTGGAAGGAAAACTATAAAGGAAAAGAACTTAGCGATACGGATGTTGTAGCCGCTATGTCTCAACATCCTAAATTAATAGAGCGTCCCATTGTAGTTCTCGGAAAAAAGGCCGTTATTGGACGACCTCTAGAAAATATAGAAAAACTATTGAGCTTATAATTTTAAAAATAAATATTATGAAAATAATTATCGCATTAGTACTCTTTGTCTTTGTTGGAATATCAAATGTTCAAGCACAAAGCCCTAGCGTAAGTACTGTAAATAAAGAAAAAGTAAGTGAGATTGACATGCTTACACAGAAACTCAATCTTAGCTCAGAACAAGTAGCAAATATTTCTAAAACTATAAAAGCATTTAAATCTACAGAAGATAGACTTAGAGCTGGAGGTCTTAGCGCTGCAGATAAAAAAGAAGAGCTTGCTAAACTTGCCAAGCGTAAAGATGGTAATATGCAAACGTTTTTAACTAAAGAGCAATATGCTATATACAGCAGTCTCAAAAAACAGTAATTAAAAACTACATTATAATAACATCCAGATGTTCAAGCATCTGGATGTTATGTTTTACAACAGCTTGTTGTCATCATATCTGGAAAGTCAGGATATACATCATTGTTATGTATAATTATGTTACCTTGACTCACTCATAAAACTAAACGACTCTGTGAGTCCCAATCCCTTTAAAATTATAGGCGTAGGCGCCACCTTCTCTCCTAACCTCAAAGCAAACTTGTACGAGGCTGCTAGACTATGTATTCATTTTAATGCAACGTTAGTAGTGATTCACGTAGGTGATCATACAGATGTGAAACATCAATCTTTTGAGAAGTTACTCACTAGTTTTCATCAAGAAGGTCTTAAATCTGAAATAGTATTTAAGCCTGGAGACCCTGTTAAAGTGATGATAGAAGCTGCCAGTACTTTAAAGATTGATTTACTCATTGTTGGTGCCCTTCAAAGAGAAAATTTTGTCAATTACTACTTAGGGTCTATTGCCAGAAAAATAACGCGAGGTGCCTCTTGCTCTGTGCTCTTACTTATCAATCCCTCTGTTACACGTATTCCGTGTAAACATGTAGTTGTAAATGGGCTTGAAGATCCAAAAACAGAACAAACCATTACCACTGCCTTTTACGTTGCTCACGGTCTGAGTGCAGATAAAATGACCATCGTAGAAGAAATTACTGAGAACGAAATTCACGTAAATGTAGATGATGATACCTCACTACGCCGAGCAAATATTGCTAAAGAAAAACTGCGTAGACGAGAGGAAAGCAGAGTACAGCAAATTATAAATAAAGTGCCTAAAGAAATACAGCAACGTGTAGATGCAAGGTCTCAAGCCATTTTTGGAAAACGAGGATACTCCATCGGTCACTATGCAGAGGTCGTAAGAGCAGATTTATTAATCATGAACGCCCCATCAAAAACATCATTTTTGGATCGTTTATTTCCACATGATATTGAGCATATTCTCACAGAACTCCCTACAGATGTTTTAATTGTACGATGAGTCCAAAAGAGAATTCCATAAATAATTTTTTTAAAACGCTTCCGCGAAATATTTTTTCAGGATTCGTGGTAAGTCTTATTGCACTACCATTAGGTCTAGGACTTGCAATGGCTAGTGAGGCTCCGCCTATCTCAGGAATTATTACTGCTGTTGTAGGAGGAATACTAGTCTCCATACTTGGTGGTAGTAATGTGACCATTACAGGACCCGGAAATGGTCTTGTGGGAGTAGTACTCATAGCAATTACAGCTTTAGGCTTAGAAAGCACCTATGCTGCTATTATTTGTTCTGGCGGACTACTTATGTTGTTAGGTTTTCTGCGTATGGGAAAACTAGCAGATTTCTTTCCCTCTTCTGCCATACAAGGGATGTTAGCCGCCATCGGTCTTATTATCCTAGGAAAGCAGTTCCACATCATGCTCGGGAATAAAATTACACGCGACGGGAGCATTGACTATCTACTTGAAATCCCAAATTCAATTATTGGCGTTTTCAGTTATACAGATACAGGACTCATCTTTGCCGCTATTTTTGGCGTAGGCAGTCTTGCAATCATGATTTTTTATGGAAAAATCAGAAACAAATATTTACAACTCGTCCCTGCACCTATGTGGATCGTGTTACTCTCTATAGGTTTTAGTTATTATTATGAGCTTGTACTTGGTTTACCTAATCCTATTGCTCAAGAATATATGATAAGTGGTATCCCAGCACTAGGAGATATCGTAGAGGATTTACCTATACCTAATTTTGGGTCTGTTGGGACATTTACCTTCTGGACAAGTGTCTTGTCACTTACCCTCATCGCAAGTATAGAATCGTTGCTTAGTATAAAAGCAGTAGACAAGCTAGATCCCCTCAAACGTAGATCAAATATTAATCGTGACCTCAAGGCCTTAGGTCTTGCGACTGTAGGCTCTGGGTTTCTAGGTGGACTTAATGTGGTTACTGTAATTGCTAGAAGTTCTGTAAATGTAAATAATGGAGGTACTAATAGAAGTGCCAACTTTAGCCACGCTACATTCTTAGTTATTTTTATTGCATTATTTAGCACACAACTTACACGTATTCCATTGCCGGCTTTAATGGCTATTCTTGTATATACAGGATATAAGCTTGCTTCACCTGTAGTTGTGAGAAAGATGTTTACCATAGGAAAAGAACAAGTACTTATTTTCTTTGTTACATTACTAACTACCTTGTTTGTAGATCTTATATCTGGTATTCTAGCAGGTATTGTCATCACATTTATCATTCATATTCTTTTAAATAAAAGCACAGGGCTATTTCTTAGAAACATGTTTAAGCCTAACGTGTTGATGTTCCAAGAAACTGGAGACAAAGGAGGAAGTAACTATTATGTGAGTGTAAAACACTTTTGTACTTTTTTAAACTTTTACAAACTCAAACAAAAGCTCGAAGCTATTCCTGAGAGCCAGGATGTGGTAGTAGATTTTTCAAAATGTAGCTTTGTAGATCACACAGTCATGGAGAATCTTCACGACTTTCAAGAAGTATTCAGTAAAAAAGGTGGGCACTTTGAGGTTGTAGGTTTAGACATGCATGATACAGACTCTGCTCATCCTTTTGCACTTCGCAAGATGATAACAGTGCCTAAGATGTTTACAAAGAGTAAAACCAAACGCCAAGTATCACTTGAAGAACTTGCTCAAAGCTATAATCTAGAATATCATCCAGAAAAAAATGAAGATGTTCATGAGCTTACAGATTTCCTTTATTTCCAGACAAAACATATAAATCACTCATATAACGAGTTTAAGGATGATGATAATGTGCTGCATCTTTTTGATATTATCTATTCCGAAGGAGAATTTATAGCACAGGGAACCGTACGCTCAACTATGATCACCATAGACTTGCCTACTCCTATTCCATCGTTTACAATAGATAAAGAAGGATTTTTAGAAAAGTTTTATGCAATAACTGGGTGGAATGACATCAACATTGATGGCCATACAGATTTTTCTAATCGATTCTTTTTATTAGGAGAAAACGAGTATGCCATTAAGAGTTTCTTTTCTAATGAGCTTATTCATTTCTTAGAGAGCAATCCTTATTACCACATAGAATCAAAAGGAGATCAGCTACTTATTTTTAACAAAGAGCGACCTGCCACGATTAAAGAAATTAAAGCGTTGCTGGACTATGCTAGAAGATTACAGCAAGTTATCCATAATATTACTGGAGAACTTCTAGCGGTTATTTAAAACAACAAAGCCATCCTTACGGGATGGCTTTGTTGTTTTATAGAGCATGATACTTATGCATCTTTATGCATAAATGATTGTTTTGCTAGCAATACCTCCTCTGTTTCTACATGCTCATCATCCGGTACACAGCAATCTACTGGACATACTGCAGCACATTGTGGCTCGTCATGAAAACCTTTACATTCGGTACACTTATCTGGAATGATATAGTAAATCTCATCACTCACAGGTTGTTGTGCTTCATTTGCATCTACTTCTTTTCCGTTAGGTAAGACAACATTTCCTTCTAGGTCTGTTCCATCTGCATAGCGCCAGTCATCTGCGCCTTCGTAAATGGCAGTGTTAGGACACTCAGGCTCGCAAGCTCCACAGTTTATACATTCGTCTGTTATGATAATTGCCATAGTTTTCTTTTTGGGTAACTTTGCACAAAAATAACGCCTAGACACCGATTTGCCAAAACCTATGACACTTCAACTACGAATTAACGCTTTTATTGAGCTAGGAAAATTTTTAAGTCAGTTTACACGTGACTCAATTGCCCAAAAAGAAGGAGTATTACACAATGATCTCTTCTTTGACGGAATGCAGCATCAGTTTAAACTAGCTAGTGAAAACAACGGCTGGTTCACTAAAGAAAATATACTCTTCGCTTTAGAAGGCTGGGCACAGTCACTTACTCAAGAAAAACTTACTGAGTGGCTTGATGGGTATGATACCGCTTTCGCGAAAGCGCAATCACAACAAACCGTTGCCGTAATCATGGCAGGTAATATTCCATTAGTAGGCTTTCATGACTTTATGTGCGTATTAATTGCTGGGCATAAATTTGTAGGAAAACAATCGTCTAATGATAAGCACCTCCTACCCTTTCTTGCAAAATATCTAGAATATGCAGAACCTGCTTTTAAGGAAACCATAAGCTTCACTGAAGATAAATTACCAGCTTACGATGCAGTGATTGCAACGGGAAGCGATAACACGGCTAGGTATTTTGAATATTACTTTGGTAAAAAGCCTAACATTATCCGTAAAAACAGAAATTCTGTTGCCGTACTTACTGGTAATGAAACAGAAGATGAGCTTGTTGCACTAGGTGAAGATATATTTAGGTATTACGGTTTAGGATGCCGTAATGTATCAAAATTATATGTACCACAAGATTACAATTTTAATGCCTTTTTTAAAGCTATTTATCACTGGAGCGATATTATGAATGGTGCAAAATATGCCAATAATTATGATTACAACAAGGCGGTATATCTAATGAGCCTTTTTGAGCTCTTAGAGAATGGTTTCTTAATGCTTAAGGAAGATGGAAGCTACGGCTCACCTATTGCGACTCTATTTTATGAGAAATATGAGTCTCTAGAAAGCCTAGTTGAAAAGCTTGAAATAGATAAAGATCGTATTCAATGCATCGTTGGTAATACTACACTAGAGGATAAAGTTAAAGAACTCACTCCTATTGGAAAAACTCAGAAACCTGAGCTTTATGATTATGCAGATGGGGTTGATACTATTACATTTTTGACAACATTATAGCCAATATTTTATCAATTTATCTGTGGGTTTTTCTAACGATTTGGGCATCTTTGTAAAGCACAAAACGCATAAAAACGCACACCATGAAGAAGCACAACTTTAGCGCAGGACCTTGTATTTTACCTCAGGATGTTTTTAAAGAAGCATCACAGGCTATATTAGACTTTAATGATTCTGGACTTTCTATTCTAGAGATTTCCCATAGAAGTAAAGACTTTGTAGATGTAATGGACGAGGCTAGAAATCTAGCGTTAGAATTACTAGGCTTAGAAGGTAAAGGCTATAAAGCACTTTTTTTACAAGGTGGAGCGAGTATGCAATTTTTAATGGTCGCTTATAATCTACTAGAAACTAAGGCTGGTTATATAAATACTGGAACTTGGAGTGATAAGGCTATCAAAGAGGCAAAACTTTTTGGAGAAGTTGCTGAGGTTGCATCTAGTAAAGAGGCAAATTTCAATTACATCCCTAAAGGATTTATACTTCCAGAAAACTTAGACTATCTACACCTCACAAGTAACAACACTATTTTTGGGACACAAATTAAGCACTTCCCAGAGGTAGATTGTCCTCTTATATGTGATATGAGTAGTGATATCTTTTCTAGAGAGATTGATTTTAATCAATTTGACCTAATCTATGCAGGTGCTCAGAAAAATATGGGACCAGCAGGAACTACACTTATTGTAGTAAGAGAAGATATTCTTGGTAAAGTGACTCGTAAGATTCCATCTATGCTGGATTATCAAACGCACATAAGTAAAGGAAGTATGTTTAATACGCCTCCTGTATATGCAGTATATATCTCAATGCTTACTATGCGCTGGTTAAAAGAACAAGGTGGCGTAAAAGCGATTGAAGAAATCAATAATAAAAAAGCGACATTACTTTATAGTGAGATAGAACTTAATCCACTATTTAAAGGATTTGCTGCCAAAGAAGATCGTTCTACCATGAACGCTACATTCTCACTTACAGATGGTGATCTTAAAGATGCCTTCGATGCCATGTGGAAAGAAGCAGGCATTAATGGTTTAAATGGTCACAGAAGTGTAGGCGGCTACAGAGCTTCTATGTATAATGCTTTATCTATGGATAGTGTAGGTGTACTAGTAGACGTAATGAGCGAACTAGAAAGAAAAGCTTAGATCCACAAGGACAAAACAACAATATTAAACCGCATATAATAGCATTTACGATGAAAGTATTAGCAAACGACGGAATATCACAAACGGGAGTAGACGCTCTTACAGCTGGAGGATTTGAAGTAATTACTACAAATGTTGCTCAGGACCAACTGGAAAACTACATTAATGAAAAACAGATTGATGTCATTTTAGTAAGAAGTGCTACCACAGTACGTAAGGAACTTATTGACGCTTGTCCATCCATAAAAATCATAGGACGTGGTGGCGTAGGAATGGATAATATTGATGTGCAATATGCCAGAGATAAGGGACTCCATGTAATTAATACACCTGCAGCATCGTCTGCATCTGTGGCAGAGCTCGTATTTGCTCACTTGTTTAACGGAGTTCGTTTCTTATTTGATTCTAACCGTAATATGCCACTTGAAGGTGACACAAAATTTAAAGGATTAAAGAAAGCTTACGCGAAAGGAACCGAGCTACGTGGTAAAACACTAGGTGTAATTGGTTTTGGGCGTATAGGTCAAGAAACTGCAAAAATTGCTTTGGGAGTTGGAATGAAAGTTATCTTTCATGATCCGTTTACAGAAAAAGCGACAGTTACTGTTCCTTTTTTTGACGGACAGTCAGTAGCGTTTGATCTTACTTCTGTATCAAAAGAGGAAGTTTTAAAATCTGCAGATTTTATAACACTTCATGTTCCTGCACAAAAAGACTATGTAATAGGTAAAGCAGAGTTTGATCTTATGAAAGATGGCGCTGCACTTGTAAATGCTGCAAGAGGTGGGGTTATAGATGAAGTAGCACTTGTAGCTGCTTTAGATAGCAACAAACTTTCATTTGCAGGTTTAGATGTTTTTGAAAACGAACCTACTCCAGCGGTACAAGTGCTTATGAATCCTAAAGTAAGTTTATCTCCACACATTGGAGCAGCAACTGGTGGAGCACAAGATCGTATAGGTACAGAGCTAGCAGAGCAAATCATCGAAATCCTTAAGTAACAGCACCTTTTTTAAATGCAGTAAGCACCAACATTTAATTTAAAATTTACTGTTTATCGACTTAAAACTGTCTATAATCGACAAGATTCTAAAAATACCATCCGTAAGGGTGGTTTTTTTATATGTGTAATTTTAGGACTTATAATATTTTGTACCTTGAATCTTGTAAACATTAAAAAATAACAACGATGGCAGGATTATTAGATTTATTAAATAGTGATATAGGAAAATCTCTTATTAGCGGAGCAAGTGCAAAGTCAGGACAATCTGAAGGTGCAACTGCACAGGTTTTAAGCATGGCACTTCCAGTACTTATGGGAGCTATGAAGAAAAACGTACAGACACCAGAAGGAGCAGCTGGTTTAATGGGCGCTTTATCAGGAAAACACAGTGGTGGTATTTTAGACCAACTTGGAGACCTTATGGGTAACGGAGGACCTAGTGATGACGTAGTAAATGATGGTGCTGGAATTTTAGGACACCTTTTAGGAAACAAACAACCTGCTGTTGAAAATGCATTGAGTAGCAAGTCTGGTGTAGATGCCGGGTCTGTAGCTCAAATATTAAAAGTTGCTGCGCCTATACTTATGGGAGTATTGGGAAAGCAAACTAAAGAAAATAACGTAAGTGATGGTACTGGTATGAGTGCACTACTAGGCAGCATGCTAGGTGGTCAACCTCAAGAAAACCAAAGCTTAATCACTACCCTACTAGATGCAGATGGAGATGGAAGCATCTTAGATGACGTAGCAGGAATGGTACTAGGAAGCAATAAAAAACAAGGTGGTATAGGAGGCCTTCTAGGAGGACTTTTTGGAAAATAATCCATTAAACATTTATTCATATATAAAGAGTGCCTTTTCAGGCACTCTTTTTTTGTTCCCTCATTGAGAGGTCTCCTTTACTCATTATAGCTTTAAATAAAGGTTACTGCTTAGTAAGTTTACACGGTATAACAATTAGTACTATCGTTAATACTACGATAAAACAAACCTGTATCACAGGTAAAATCTTTAACTTTAAGATTATGAAAAAGATAATTTACTTAGCAATTCTTACCGCAACCATAATAGGTTGCGCAACTACAAGTGGTACAAAAGATATAGGCAATACTGCAGATAATACATCAGACACAGTACGCATTGCAAATGACAGCCTAGAATATGAAATTATTATTATAGAACCAGGGTTTAATACATGGCTAGTTACACAAAGACCTAGAGGGTTTTATGGGCAGTTTTTCTTAGAAAATAAAAATAGGTTTTATGTCACTGAATATAACAACAGAGTAAATAACATATCACAATACGACCCTAATCTATACATCCAGCGCATAGATTACAATTCTAATACCGATTATGGGTATGAAGTTAATTACCTATTATATAATTGGTTTGAATTTTTCCAAGAACGCAACAATCAGAAACTACGATAATCGTATTTTTGCAGCGTTATGAAAGACTTTAAAAAACGCTGGGAAATCACTCAAAATTGGCAGTTTATTCATGTGGTACTTGGATTAATTGCCGCTCTTTTCTCAGGATACTTAATAGCAAGAGCTATTTATATTCCTGCCTATGAAACATCAGTTCCCATAGCCACTATATTACTTAGCTTGCCTATTACATTCTTAATTATATGGATAACGCTTTGGCTATTTAAAAAACTATATTCACGATGGGGAGTGACGTATCGCTGGGAACTTATCGCTATATTTTTAGCATTTGCGGTTACTGGATCTACTGCTGGACGTATTTCAAACCCCTTAATGGAACTTATAGGTTTAGGAAAAGACGCTACAAATGGATGGATTTATTGGCCTGTTAGAATCTTGTTAATTTTTCCCATTTATCAAGTTCTTTTGGTGATATTTGGATGGATATTTGGTCAGTATGCGTTCTTCAAAGCGTTCGCTACTAAAATGGTCTCAAGAATGGGACTAGGATTTTTATTTTCAAAGAAAGCTTGAAAAAAGACAACTCTATTATTATAAGACTTATAGCATTACTTACAATGCTTGTTCTCTTGTTGCCTGCTGTAGTTTCTTTTTCTCACAGCACAGCAAACCATGAACATTATGATACCTGTAAATTCACAGGAGATGTGCATGTTCACGAATCAAAACTAGATTGTGATCTTGGTGATTTGCATATTGTAAAGGCTGGAGTTTACGCTTTCGCGAAAGCGTACCCATCACCCACCATACACATCTCAAAAGAAGTAGATGTTTTATTACAGACATCATACACAACCACCATCTTAAGTTCCTCAGATCGTGGTCCCCCGTTTTGTTAAGCATTGAATTACATTCAATAATTAGCAAAACAATTTTATATGAAATTTTATTTATGGCTTAGCATTGCCTTGCTGAGTATTACGAGTACAGCACAAGAGTGTACCTATACCCTATCTGGTTATATTATAGACCTGCATGATAATGAAGTATTATCTGGTGCAACTATTATAGTTGCCGGGTCTGAAGATGCTGTGATGACTGATAGCCTAGGCAAATATGTTATTACAGGACTTTGTACAAACAATTACACGCTACAAGTGTCGCATCCTGCATGTAAAACTCAAATAGTAAAAGTAGATGTAAACAGCAATACTACTCGTAATATCAACATGGAACATCACCTAGAGTCACTAGGCGATGTCGAAGTTGTAGCACATGCTCATAAAAGTAAAAGTCGCACAGCGACAGAAGCTATTGTAAACCATGATTTTCTAGAAAGTAACAGTGCAGCCTCACTAGGTGATGCGCTTAAAAGTCTAAGCGGTGTCACTTCATTAAACACAGGTAACTCTGTAGTAAAACCAGTAATACAAGGACTACACTCTAGTAGGGTTGTTCTCATTACAGAAGGTACGCGTTTACAAGATCAAGAATGGGGTGTAGAACATGCGCCAAATATTGATGTGAATGCAGCTGGTGAAGTCACTGTTATTAAAGGAGCTGCCGGTTTACAATATGGCGGTGATGCTATAGGTGGTACTATAATTATAGAACCTGAGCAAGTACCTGTTAAAGACACAATTTTTGGGAGAACTATTATTACCGGCGCGACCAATGGTCGTGGAGGTTCTATTACAACTTCATTGATAAAGTCTTATAACAATGGCTGGTACGGAGGCATAAACGGGACTTTAAAACGTTTTGGAGATGCAGAAGCACCAGATTATGTATTGAGTAATACAGCACTTTCAGAGAAAGATATATCTGTACGTTTAGGAGTTAATAAATACCGTTACGGTGTGGAGGGTAGTTACTCGATTTTTGACAAAGAGTCTGGTATTTTACGCTCATCACACGTAGGTAATGCTTCAGATCTCTCGGTTGCAATAAATAGCCAAGAGCCATTTGTGGTAGAGCCATTTACATACGATATTGAGGCCCCTAGACAAGAAGTAACACACCAGATAGCAAAACTTAAATCATTCTATCGCTTTGATAACTTTGGAAAATTGAGCGCTCAAGTAGATTACCAGCGCAACAACAGACTAGAGTTTGATATACGTCGCGATAGTGATGACTTAAGACCTTCTATTGATTTACAACTAGAAACTTTTGGAGGGAAAATAGACTTTGATTATACGGCAGATAATTCCATCAATGCAAAAGTGGGAGTATCTGGTAATTATCAAGATCATTTTCCTGATCCGTCTACCGGAGTGAGAAGACTTATCCCAGATTACCAAGCTTTTGATTTTGGTGTATATGCGTTAGGTTCTAAAAACTTTGGTAAATGGACTTTAGAAGCTGGTGCTAGATTTGATTATAACCGCATCAATGCAGAAAAGTTTTATGCAACAAGCTTATGGGAAGACCGAGGTTATGATGTTCAATTCCCTCAGTTTGAGCGCGAAGAATTTCAGAATCAAATTTTTGTCAAACCTGAGTTTGAGTATCACAACTTTTCGGCAACTGCTGGAGCCTCTTATGAGGTAAATGATGCGACTACAGTTTCCTTAAACTATGCGCTGGCTTCACGGTCGCCTAATGTATCAGAATTATTTTCTGATGGATTACACCAGAGTGCTGCCCGTATAGAACTAGGTGATCTAAGTTTTAATCAAGAAGTCGCAAATAAAATTTCATTGAATTTTACAAGATCTACAGATACTTGGAGTTTTACTATTGCCCCGTTTGCAAACTTTATTGAGGATTTTATCCTTATAGAGCCTACAGGCGTACAGCAAACTATAAGAGGTAGTTTTCCTGTATGGGAGTATAGACAGACACAAGCAAGACTGTTAGGTTTTGACATAGATAACAACGTTCAGGTAACAGATCGTTTTGAATTTTCTAACCAGTTTTCACTGGTAAAAGGGAAGGATAAAACTTTAGACCGTGCTTTAATTAATATGCCTTCGGCAAGTACTCGTAATACGATTACATACCGTATTCCAGAGGTAAATAACTTAAAGCTGTCACTTGAAAGTAACTATGTATTTCGTCAAAATGAATTTCCAGATACAAATTTTGACGTTTTTATACCAGAAACAAACACTACAGAGTTAGTAGATATAAGTACACCTCCCGATGCTTATCATCTACTCAACTTTAGAAGCTCCATTGATTTTGCAATCAGTAATAAGAGTAAACTAAATGTAGGGTTAATGGTAAATAATCTATTTGACACCTCTTATAGAGAGTACTTAAATCGCCAGCGCTACTTTGCAGATGATCTAGGTAGAAATGTATTATTACAACTTAAAATTAATTATTAATATCACGCTTTCGCGAAAGCGTAACAACACACAAACAATGAAAAACTTTAGAAATTACACACTTATCGCCCTTACTGCTATTAGCCTTGCAGCTTGTTCTAGTGATGATGATGGAACAATACCAGAAATTATAAATGAAGAAGAAATTATAACAACAGTTTCTCTTACCTTAACTTCAGGTACTGACACTATCGTTCTTACATCACAAGATCTTGATGGAGATGGACCTAATGCACCTATAGTAACAGTATCTGGTGACTTAGATGTAAGTACTGTCTACAATGGCAGTATTGAGTTTCTGAATGAAACAGAAAGCCCAGCCGAGGATATCACCGAAGAAGTAGTAGAAGAATCTGACGAGCACCAAGTGTTTTATACTCCTAGTACAGGCCTTGACGCTGCTGTGACTTATGAGGATTTTGATGGTAACGGTAATCCACTAGGAACTCAAGTTACACTTACAACTGGCGCTACTGCAGGTTCTGGTACACTTACTATCACACTACGTCATGAGCCTACAAAGCCTAACGATGGAACTTTAGGTAATGCTGGAGGAGAGACAGATGTGCAAGTTTCTTTTCCTGTAGCGATTACAGAATAAGACAACTTTCATGTATAAAAAAATGGATAGCGTTTACACGCTATCCATTTTTTTTTTGATATATCTATAAATTATTGCTGTGGTGCTGCCCCACCTTCTTGCTCTGGTTTTTCAAAGAGACTCATTACTGCTCTTCCTAAAAACTCTGTCACATCACCTGCTATGAGTCCTTCTATTCCATATTGATTTACGGCAACATCTGCTGCAAGTCCGTGAAAATAAACTCCCATCATAGCGGCTTCCATAGGGTGGTAACCTTGAGCTATATGTCCAGTGATAACTCCTGTAAGCACATCTCCAGTACCAGCAGTAGATAATCCAGGATTACCAGTAGTATTTATATAAAGTCTCATATCATAAACAGTAATGGTATGAGCACCTTTAATTACGATAATGACATTATGATTTTTGGCAAATTTTGCTGTTTTCTCTAGCTTATCAAAGTCGTCATCCCACTTCCCTATCAAACGCTCAAGCTCACCTGGATGTGGCGTAAAAATAGATAATGGAGGTACTTGCTCCATAAGTGATGGTCGTTTTGAGATGATATTAATCGCATCTGCATCTATCACTAATGGTTGTTTTTGCTTCTTTAAAAAAGACTCCATTGCTCTTACCGTTTTCTCATCGGTTCCCATTCCTGGGCCTATTGCAATCGCATTTGCTTCGGTTTGAAAATCTATTTCTTCAAACACTTTTCCATTATAATTATCGGTCTCCACCATTACTTCTGGAAGTGCCGTTTGTAATATAGGAACGCCTATTTGCGGTACATAAGCAGTTACCAGACCGCTACCCGCTCTTAAAGCAGCTTTACTAGCAAGTTGCACAGCACCCATTTTTCCAAAACTACCACCTATAATTAAGCTATGACCGTACATTCCCTTATGTGAATATTGTGATCTTCCCTTATACATCTGCTGGAGTTCAGGTTTTGAAATTAGCGTAACGTCGGTAGGAGTTTTTGCAAGAAATTCTGGATCTAGTCCTATATCAATGGTATCCCACATATTGATATATTTACCCGTTTCTGGTAAGAAAAAGGCAAGTTTTGGAGACATAAAACTAAGTACAAAAGTAGCATGTACAATTACGTCTTCTTTTGCTGGTCCTCTATCTGAGTACATTCCAGATGGAATATCAATAGAAAGTGTGTAAGCCTTAGACTCGTTGATTTTTACAAAAAGTGCTTTTACCCAATCATCTGGACATCTATTTAAGCCTATCCCAAAGATTCCATCTACCACAATATCTTGTGGAGTGATTACTGGGAAGTCTTCGGCACTTTTAATGATTTCTGGCCATTTTTTTACTTCGCTCTTGAGGGCATCATACGCTTTTAAAAAATCTGGAGATCGCTTATCATTACAGTGTACTATATAAGTATCTACATTATAGCCATTCTTAAGGAGTAAACGCGCTATTACAAGTGCATCACCACCATTATTACCTATACCACAAAATACTTTTATAGGCACCGGCTGCCCTTGTAAACGCTGGTTCATCCACTCATAAACGTACCCACCGGCACGTTCCATGAGATTATAAGATGGAATCCCTTCTTTTTCAATGGTTGCTTTATCTGCTTCGTAAATTTGTTTGGCGCTGTATATTTTCATTTAGCTATAATTAGGTAGTTTCTTCATCTTCATGAAGAAAAATGTTCTTTAATTCATTAAATATTCACGAAAGTAAACGTCAAATTATCACATTATCAGTATCGTGCTAGATGTAAGACTAGAATTGTCATATCCTCAAAACTCAGAACTACATCTTGCCTCCTTAGGTAAATGTACTACATTTAACATATCATAAACAAGATGAGAACAACACAATACACTTCGATTTTCTTGACTACCACTATTACTATTGGTACAATTACCCCGTTGGGGTTATAGTCGTACATATCATCTATCTATTACTTGCGCGAGCAAGGATCTCTTCCACACACAAAAATTAATTAGTTTATTCATACCATTTTCGCTTTCGCGAAAATGTAAAATTGCATACTATGCGCGTATTAAAATTTGGAGGCACTTCTGTGGGGAGTGTTAAAAACATAGAAAAAGTAATTGCCATTGTAAATAACCAAGCTGCTTCACATCCAGTAGCTGTGGTTGTTTCGGCAGTGGGTGGAATTACAGATTTATTGCTAAAAGCCGGAACGCTTGCTGCTCAAAAAGATGAAACCTATAAAGATGTGTTTTTAGAAATACACCAAAAACACACAGCTTTTGCAAAAGCACTTACCGAAGGTGATGCCATAGTTATGGCTGATATAGGTGCGCTTATGTCGCACTTAGACGACTTACTTAAGGGTATTTTCTTAATCAACGAGCTTTCTCCTAAAACACTAGACAAGCTCGCTGCTTTTGGCGAACTTACAAGTAGTCGTATCATAACGGCAGCCTTCAACCATCAAGGGATTGAAGCTACATTAAAAGACAGTAGACAAGTTATCATTACCGATGGCACTCATACCAAAGCCAGTGTATTGTATGATCTCACTAATGAAAATATCAAGGAATTTTTCGCGAAAGCGTCACAAAACATCACCATCCTAGGAGGATTTATTGCAAGTACTGCTACGGGAGAAACAAGTACGCTAGGCCGCGGCGGCTCAGACTTTACTGCGGCTATAATTGCAGCTGCGCTAGAAGTTGACCAACTAGAAATATGGACAGATGTAAGTGGGATGTTCTCTGCAAATCCGAAGCTTGTAAAACAGGCAAAACCTATACGGGACATATCATATCACGAGGCGATGGAGTTATCGCATTTTGGAGCAAAGGTGCTCTACCCTCCTACTATTGTGCCTGCGCTTAGTAAAAACATCCCTATTTATATCAAAAATACAATGGCTCCAGAAGAAGCTGGAACTCGTATAGGAGAGCAAGAAGGAAGCAATGGAAACCCTATAAAGGGGATTTCTCATATAAGTGACGTTGCGCTACTCACGCTAGAAGGCGCGGGAATGGTGGGTATTTCTGGAATTTCAAAACGTCTTTTTGAAGTACTCTCTTTACAGCAGATTAATGTGATACTCATTACCCAAGCTTCGAGCGAACATAGCATTTGTATCGGTGTTATGGAAGCAGATGCCTTGCGTGCAAAAACAGCAATAGAAACAGAGTTTGCTTACGAGCTTTCGCTAAGAAAGATTGACCCGGTGATTGTTGAAACTTCGCTTGCAATTATTGCACTAGTTGGTGAATCTATGAAAAGTCATCAAGGCATTTCTGGTAAAATGTTTTCTACACTTGGCAAAAACAACGTAAACATACGCGCCATTGCACAAGGAGCGAGTGAGAAAAATATCTCTGCAGTAATTGCCGAGAAAGATGTAAAGAAAGCGCTTAACAGCCTGCACGAAGTCTTCTTTGAAGGAAACAGAAAGCAAATCAACCTTTTTATTACAGGTGTAGGAAATGTGGGAGCAAAACTTCTAGATCAAATTAACACTCAGAAAAAATATCTAAAAGACCACCTTAACCTTAACATAAGAGTGCTAGGACTTTCTAACAGTAGAATGATGCTCGTCTCAGAACGAGCTATCGATTTAAATAATTGGGAAGAAGCGCTGGCTCAAGGTGAAAAGGCAGATATTGTACGCTTTCGCGAAAAAGTAATTGCACTCAACCAGCGCAACTCAGTTTTTGTAGATATTACTGCAAACGAACCAGTAGCGATGGCATATGAGAAATACTTGAGAAATAGTATTGCCGTAGTTGCTTGTAATAAAATTGCCGCTGCTGGAAAACAAGAATACTATGCAAATCTCAAGCGATTGAGCAGAAAATATAATGCTCCCTTTAAGTTTGAAACCAACGTAGGCGCTGGTTTACCTATCATAGATACTTTACAAAACCTTATCGCGTCTGGTGATAGTATTACTAAAGTACAAGCAGTACTTTCTGGAAGTTTAAACTTTGTTTTTAATAACTTTAAAAGTGGTGATAGCTTTTATGATGTAGTTCAACAAGCCAAAGAAGAAGGCTACACAGAGCCAGATCCTCGTATTGATTTAAGTGGTGTAGATGTAGCTCGTAAAATCCTAATACTCGCAAGAGAAAGCGGACTTGAATTAGAGCTAGAAGATATTGTAAATACTCCATTTCTCACAGCAAACAACCTTGAAAGCACAGACGTTCCTCACTTTTTTGAAACACTTAAAGAAGACGCCGCACACTTTGAACAACTAGTTGCCGATGCTACAGCAGCTGGTAAACGCCTTAAATATGTAGCACAGTTAGATAGTGGCAAAGCAAGCGTAGGCTTACAATCTGTAGGTGCAGATAGTCCGTTTTACAACCTTGAAGGTTCTGATAATATTGTATTATTTTACACTGCACGCTACCCAGAGCAACCGCTCATAGTAAAAGGTGCAGGTGCAGGTGGTGACGTTACCGCCAGCGGACTTTTTAGCGATATCATAAGACTTAGATAATAATTATATGTCTCAAGAAATGCATAAAAAAGCCACGGTACAAAGCCTTGATAATCCTACTGAGATACGCGTATTTTGTCCCGCTACAGTGGCAAATGTAAACTGCGGTTTTGATTCGCTAGGATTTGCCCTCGAGGGTATAGGTGACGAGATGGTTTTTAGAAAAACTGAAGGTCGCGGAGTTACGATTACAGAAATTACAGGTGATAAGCTCCCAATGGAAGCTCATAATAATGTGGCTGGTGTGGCGGGTAATGCAATGCTAGAAGGCGTTAATGCAGATTTTGGAGTAGAAATAGAAATTCATAAAAAGATACGCTCCGGTTCTGGAATAGGCAGCAGTAGTGCAAGTGCTGCAGGTGCGGTGTATGGTATTAATCAGTTTTTAGAACAGCCATTATCTAATCTTGAACTCACGCGCTACGCCATGAAAGGCGAAGCACTAGCAAGTGGCAATGAGCATGCAGATAATGTGGCTCCTTGCATTTATGGAGGTACCACGCTCGTTACTGGCTACAATCCATTTAAAGTAATTGCATTACCTCCCATGGATACGGTTTTCGTCGGGATTTTACATCCTCATATTACTATTAAAACTAAAGAAGCGAGGGAGATTTTACCCACGCACGTGCCTCTCAAGGATGCCATTGCACAATCACAACATCTGGCAGGCTTTGTTGCCTCGCTTTATGAATGGGATAAGCAATTATTTAAGGAAAGCATCAAAGATGTACTTGTAGAGCCACATCGCAAGCAATTGATTCCCCATTTTGATGAGATTAAAGCGATTTCTCAAAAAAATGGATGCATAGCCTTTGGTATTTCTGGCAGCGGACCTAGTATGTTTTGTCTCGCTTTCGCGAAAGCGGATATAGATCAATACCTATCTGAAAGTACCGCACTTTATGAAGGTAATGGACTTCAAGTAGACAGCTACTCCAGCCGAATTTCTGGTAAAGGTTGTATAGTGATTAAATAGCCATTAGTAATCTACCGCAAAATAAAAGCCCGAGCAATTGCTCGGGCTTTATTCATTAATATAACTAAGAGTAAGGATTACTCCTTTTGTCCATACTTCTCTGCATAACGCTTTGCAAGCTTGGTCTGGTGAGACTCTAAACTTATATCACGCCCTTGGATAAATGCTCTCGAAAGAATGTTTCCTCTCATGTCTAGTGCATTTCCTTCACTTATAAAAAGTGTTGCA